>NZ_CP150145.1:2112133-2413866 GCF_037963835.1 Paenibacillus sp. FSL H8-0332 | reverse complement strand
ATCTTCGCCATCTTCCTGACCGAGATCAAGGCTGTCCGGTTCCGCAAATTCATCCAGACCGTAACCACCCTGCCTAACTTCATCAGTTGGGTACTCGTCTACTCCCTGGCCTTCTCCATGTTCTCCAGTGAAGGGATGGTCAACGGCTTCCTCCACATGACGGGGCTGTCGGATAAGCCAGTGCTGTTCCTGCAGAGCTCGGATCATGTCTGGCTCACCATGTGGTTCTGGGCTACCTGGAAGACGCTCGGCTGGTCAGCCATCCTGTATATCGCCGCCATTATGGGCATTGACGAGTCACTGTATGAAGCGGCTCACGTAGACGGTGCCACAAGAATGCAGGTCATCCGCCATGTCGTGCTGCCAAGCATGATGCCAACCTATTTCGTCCTGCTGATGCTCCAGATTGCAAGCTTCCTGAACAACGGATTGGAGCAATATTTCGTGTTCCAAAATGCGTTTAACAAGGACACTATTCAGGTTCTCGATCTATATGTCTATAACCTCGCCATGGGCGGCGGCAGTTATTCCGTCTCCGTTGCCATCAGTATGCTGAAGAGTCTGATTAGCGTAGTGCTTCTCTTTTCGGTGAACGGGCTGTCCAAAATGCTGAGAGGAGAGGGCATTGTATGAGTGACAACCAGACCAGTCTTACGCCAAACACCCGGGAGATCGATATCACCAAAAAAACGGTCAAAATGCAGGTCAGCGCTACCGATAAAATCATCTCTACTATCATCTATATCCTGTTCTCCCTGTTCGCCTTCATCTGCGTTTATCCGTTCTACTCGATCATTATCAATACAATCAGCGCGAACGACCTCAGCGCGAAGGGTGAAATTATTTTCTGGCCCAAGGGGATTCATTTCCAGAACTATGTCGATGTATTTAAAATACCCGGCCTCGGCAATGCCTTTGTCATTTCGCTGGGCAGAACGGTAATCGGAACCCTGCTCACGGTCGGCGCCTCCGCCTTCCTGGGATTTATGTTTGCGCAAGAGGACATGTGGGGCAAGAAATTCTGGTACCGCTTCACCATCATCACGATGTTCTTCAATGCCGGGATCATCCCGTGGTATCTGACCATGAGAACCCTGCATCTGACCGACAATTTCCTGGCGTATATTCTTCCGTCCGTGGTAGCGCCTTTCTTCATTATCCTGGTCAAAACCTTCGTCGAGGCAACACCGAAGGAGCTGCAGCAGGCGGCCAGCATTGACGGCGCGGGAATCTTCACGATTTTCTACAAAGTCATTCTGCCGATCAGCAAGCCGATCCTTGCAACCGTTGCCATTTTCTCGGCGGTCAACCAGTGGAATGCCTTCCAGGATACGCTCCTGCTGGTGACGGACAGCAAGCTCTACAGCCTGCAGTTCATTCTGTATAACTACATCAACCAGGCGAGCTCCTTGTCCACCATGGTCAACCTGCAGAATGCCGGATCAACGGCGATGGCTACTCTGGCGACCAAGCAGACCTCTACCTCCATCCGCATGACAGTTACCATTATCGTAGTCGCACCCATTCTGCTGGTATATCCGATCTTCCAGAGATTTTTTGTCAAAGGAATTATAATTGGCGCCGTGAAAGGCTAACGGACCTGCGCCATTATGATACATTAATCATTCGGGGGGCTACACATGAAAACACACATTAAGCTGGGCAGAAAGTCTGCGCTCTTACTAGGGACGACCATCCTGCTGGTAACAACGGCGCTAAGTGGTTGCAGCGGTAATTCCAACAATGGAGGAGCTGCTGCGGGGACGGCCGAACCCGGAACACCTGCTGAGTCATCCGATCCGGGCACAAGCAAAGGCATCGATCACAGCAAACCTCTAACCATTACGGTATTCGACAACGCAGCTAACTATCAAGGCGAACAGACGGGATGGTACGGCAAGCTGCTGAAAGACAAGTTCAATATCACACTCAACATTCTGGCTCCTCAGGTAGCGGGCGACCAGCTGTACAAGACCAGATCAGCCTCCGGTGACCTCGGGGACCTGCTGATTATTGAGAACAGCCAGCTCGAGGAACTGATTCCGGCGGGCATGATTATGGATCTTACGGACCTGATCAAGAATACGGAGCATCTGTCCAAGTATGTAGACAATCACTTTAAGCCGTTCAATGTGGCCTTCGAGAAGCAGAATCCCGATGGTAAAATCTATGCCCTGCCGGCCTTCACCGCCGACACTTCAGCAACCACCTTTTCGGAAGAGCTGCCTTACTCCAGCCCGATTATGCCTTGGGACTACTACAAGGGAATCGGTGCGCCGAAGCTGAATAATCTGAACGACCTGATGACGGCCCTGAAGGACATGCAGGCTAAATATCCGAAAACTCCGGACGGCAAGCCAATTGTTCCGATTACGTTGTGGAAGGACTGGGATGGCGGCAGCATGGAGAATGTCCGGTGGCTGAGCAACTGGTATGGCTACGAGCAGCCGAACGGTACGACAACGATTCAATTGAATGCCAAAGGCGATATCGTTCCGGTCGTGGACGACAACAGCATGTACAAGAAGATTCTGCAGTTCTATTATGACGCTAACAAAATGGGTCTCGTCGACCCGGATTCCCCTTCCCAGGACTGGAACAAGGTATCTGAGAAGCTGACCAACAAGCAGGTACTGCTCCTGTGGTACTCCTGGCAGAGAGGCTTTTACAACACGATTGAACGGGGCAACCAGGGTGACGGTAACGTAGCCGTTCCGATCGGCGATACCCACCTGATTCAGAACAGTGATGCTTACTTCGGGAACGGCAGAGTGTTCGCCATCGGCTCCAAAGCGAAAGAACCGGAAAGAATCATGGAACTGATGGACTGGATGTCTTCACCGGAAGGCCTGCGTTACTACACCAACGGCTTCGAAGGCTTCAACTATGAAAAAACACCTGACGGCAAATTCAAACTGACCGAAGTCGGCCAAACTGCATTCCAGGAAAACACCCCTGTCCCTGCTGAATACGGCGGCGGCGGTTATCAGGATGGCCAGAGCAAGGTCAACTCGATGATTATGAGTGATTTTGTGGTCGACCCGGAAACCAAAGAGTTCTATAACAGCACCTACTGGGCATCCACCATTGAAGCCAACAAGACTGCGCTGACTACAGATTGGCAGAAGACCTATGACGCCACTACTCCGACCGAGTACTATACAAAGAACAACATGATCGACATCGTGCCGAATATCAACACCAGTCTTGGCTCCGATTCCTCTGACGTCAAGAACAAACGCAGCCAGATTTCAGATTATGTCAAGAACACCTCCTGGAAAATGATCTTCGCCAAGGACCAGGCCGAATTCGACCAGCTCTGGACCAAGCTGAAGAGCGATGTCGAAGGACTCGGCTGGAACGATGTCTTCGCCGTAGACAAGGAAAGAGCAGAGAAAATCGTTAAAATGCGCGCTGATGCGGTTGCTAATAAGTAAACGCTGACCGGCAAAACGCGGAGATGATAGAAAAGGCAGCCCCAAAGCCATGGATATGGCTTGGGGCTGCCTTTTTTTGAGTATCAGTGTGACTGCGGTGAACATTTGGACTTCCGGCCGCCCCTACACCAATTAGAAAATAAGCTGCGCGAACTGATACAAGCCGTTCTTCCAGACCGGCCAGTCATGGTCGCCCTGCTCTTCCACCCAGATATGCGGCACTTTATGTTCTGAGAAATAAGCATGGGTGCGGTCGCTGACATACTTGAGGCTGTCAAGATCTCCGCAGGATAACCAGAGAACGTTAAGCGCTGCGGACGTCTTCTGCGGGTCCGGTACCAGCAGCTCCGGCTCCTTCGTGTTAGGTGCCGGAGAGAAGGCTCCCACCCAGGCGAAGCGGTCCAGATTGTTCAGACCCATGTTGAGCGATTGCCCTCCGCCCATGGACAACCCGGCCAGCGCACGGTGCCCCCGGTCCGTCAGCACGGAATAATTCGCTTCAATATAAGGGATCAGATCGTTCAGCAGATCAGACTCAAAGGTTGCAAAGGCTTCCAACTTGTCAGGCGCGAAGATGTCGCCCTCCGCCCGGTCATTCAACATCGCCCGCCCGTTCGGCAATACAACAATCATGGGCTTCAGCAGCTGATCGGCATACAGATTGTCCAGGATGATCTGCGGTTTGCCGTGAGTATACCATTCGTCCTCATCCCCGCCGATCCCATGCAGCAGATATAAGACGCTGTATTTGTCTGCGCTGGAATATCCGGGCGGTGTATATACTCGGGCCTTCCGGGTGTTGCCTACTGTGGCAGAGGGATATTCTATCATCGTGATCTCGCCACGCTCGATGCCTTCTCTCTCCTGATCATATCCCGCTGCTTGTGTTGTATACTTCTGATAGTTCATGTCCAAAGCTGCTCATTCCTCTCATAAGTTATATGTATATCCTCACACTTAGTTTATTCAATAAACTAAGTGCGGAATCCTGCTGAGGAACCTGCTGCAGAAAAATAATATATGTAGGATAGAAGGCCTTCTGCATTCTCCTGCATTGGACAGTCCCGATTGTATTTAACCTTCGTATACATACGAATGCATCGGAGTAATCTCCACCGGGTGCAGTGATTGATAGAGTGCATTAGCCTCGGCAGAGAACCCTGTAATATATGCCGTTCTCACACCTTGCTCCTTCAGGCGGATGAAGCATGCTGAAATGACAGATTTGCCGAAGCCGCGTTGCCGGTAATCCGGGTGGGTCCCAATCGTCTCTATAACCGCAATCCCGTTATCCTGATCCACGAATCCGAAACAGAAGGCAATGGGCCGGCCGTTCTCATCCATCACCGTGAAGTCAAGGTCCGCACGATAGGACTTTAGATCTTTTCTCCAGTACTCTATGCTCCCGACATTGGAATCACCCGAAGAGAAGATCTGCTCCATTAAATCGCTCTTCGCGCCTTCATCTATCCCTTCCCTCATGCAGCGGATGGAGAATCCTTCTTCCAGATTCAAAGTGTAATCCATATGAACAAGATCGTATCTTCTTGTATTCCCAATATGGGAATCCTGCACAAAACCATGGTCTAATAATGCCTGAACCTCCTGACCATAGGGATAGCAATCGGTGTTAAGCTTCTTTTTCCCCTTGCCCCATACATTCCGGGTCCATGCGACCATCTCGTCCGCCAGATGCGGGTAATCCGGATGAACGATTAAACTGAAGAAACCGCCTCCGGATTCGGAAATGAACAGGCCTGTGATCTCACCTGCTTCATTCTTCCATAGGTGTGCATTATTCTCCATGAAATTAGGGTCTGCACTTTTGGGCGCTTCGTACCGGTTCCAGAACTCGAATCTGACAAATTCCCAGGTCTGAAGTTTACCCGTCAATGTTACCATTTTTCTCAAAAAGGCATGAACGTTGTTGAAGTTCTCCTGGGTGTCTACGTACTTTTCATTGAATGCCTTTATCTCCTCATCTCCATTCATCTCTCTCATCATTTCATTCTTCTTCCATTATATGTAGGCCTACTTCCCCTTCATAGGCAGAGATCGGCTATAACCATTTGTACTATTGCATCACCATTGTTAAACTTCTTGCAGGATTTCTCATTTCGTGCACCACACAAAAGCCTGTCCACAGGGACAGGCTCTAAGCCATAACCATTCAGTTCTACAGCACAATCTTCACCGGACTGTTATCCGTTAATTCAAACGGTCCAGGCGTCACATTCGAGTCCGGGCGCTGCTTACCGAAGAAGTCGCGGTCGAACCGGTACGCCGAGCCGTCCGGCTCCTCGTAACGCATCTCGGCGTGATAGCTTCGGCCCAGCAGATTAGTGGTGACCAAGGTAGGCGCTGCGGCACGCAGCAGCTCAGGGTTCACAATATGCACCTGCACCTTGCCGGAAGCCGGATCAACCTCGATCTCAAGACCCTTATCGGCATAGACCTTCGCGTTCGGCTCATGTGTACCCGGCACCGCATCTTTCAGATACAGATTGCCTTGAATGGCTACAGGAAGGGCCATCTGTTCAGGATGGAACGGCTTCCCGGAATCGATCAGCGCCTTGATCTCTTCCCTGGTGTATTCCCACCACTGCTTGTCCAGCGCATTCGGGTGCTCATCGTAGCCGCCTAATCCGACTGGATGCAGATAACAGCGGGAATTATCCGGGATACCGTCCATTACCCGTTCACCGTTATCGTTAAGCTGTTCTCTCGGGGCCAGCGGCAGATGCTCGAAGAAGGTCATCGGCACTACCTCATTGTCCGTGTCCTCATCACGCAGGAAGATATTGTTATAATATCGGTCATCCCCGCCCGTGAAGTTGCTGTAACCGGCAATCGCTGTCTCATGCGGCATATGGTACGGCGTATAACGGGTAAGCTCGGAGCGCACTACGAACCTGCCGGCGAACAGATTATGGACGAACGCGCCGCCCTGGGCCATATTGCGGAAGTTCATCGGCGACAGGAACAGGTTGTGATCCACCATATAAGGACCGTGGCACACCTCCATGAAGAAATCCTCGGACAGGTTGTCGTAGAACACATTCCGGCTGATCCGGGTTCCCTGTGCCTGCCAATCGAGCCATAACGCCCGGTAGGAGCTGTAAATGACATTTCCGCAAATCTGGGTATCCAGTGAAGCATGGAGCTTGATCCCGCCTACCTCTGCCCCGTGGAAAATCCGTTTATGATGAATATTATAAATGCGGTTCTGTTCAATCCGGCTAAAAGCAGCCCCTAAATGCCCCACGATTCCAGCCTGTTCACAATCATGAATCACATTATTGCGGACGATATGGCTTCCAATGTTGTCCTTATGCCAATCCTGGCGGAGTGCGCGGAAAATAACCTCCTGCTCCCGCTGCGTCCCGCCCTTCATCCGGCCATTTGACCACTCGTTATGCCCGGTTGAGATTTCTTTGCCCAGGCTCACCCCTGTGCATTTGGACTCGCAGATATGGTTGTCTTCAATGATCCAGCCTTTGCTCCAGTGGGGGCCGATCAGCCCTTCCTGCAAGGCCGTTGGCGGTGCCCATTGCGGAGAAGCCTGGCGGAGTGTGAAGCCCTTAACGGTTATATAACCCCGGCCAGTCTGCTCCGGCCAGAAGCAATAAGGGCGAACGCTGATCTCCACATTCTCCCGGCGCGGGTCCTTGCCCCCGAAGCTCGCCCAGATCCTTGTGGAGGCCGAGCCTACTTCTGCATACCACTGCAGCAGAGAGTCCGCTGCGTACTTGGCCTGCGGCCATACCTTAGGATCGCGCAGCTTGGTAACGCTATCACATTCATACAGCGATTTGCCGTCCAGGTAGACCTCCCCCAGATGAGGCTCGAACGCCCCTTCGAACAGCCAGTCGCCATATAATTTCTCCTTGAACGGATTGCGCACAGCAAACAGGCTGTTCGGCACCTCTGTACTCCAGACACCGTCTCCTTCATCCTGCCAGTCCGCCACCGGCTCAGCGCCTGTGATGACGACTTCCCCGTCCCCGGCAGCCTGATAGACAATCCTCTGTTCCTCTGTTCCTCCGTTAGCCGGGCTCACCCATTCCCTGTATGTACCCGCATGAACCGTAACTGTATCCCCAGGCTCCGCCAGCGCCGCAGCGCGGGAGATGGAGCGGAAAGGCTGTTCCGCCGTGCCTGGAGCCTGATCGCTCCCTTGCAATGCAACATGATATTCCATATGAGCATCCTCCTCTTTCTTGTATGTCATATGGACATTTTAAATGAATATCCTGTATATTGCTATAACCATGTATACAATTAGACAACCTAACCTTTAACCCCGCCGACCATCATGCCTTTGACAAAATACTTCTGCAGGAACGGATAGACCATAATAATCGGCACAGAAGCCACAATCGTCATCGTTGCCCGCACGGACATCGGAGTGACCGCATTCTGCTGGCCTCCTGTTGCTCCCTGGATCATCCCGTCCAGCGACGAGGTGCCGGTGGTGGTGTTGGAGTTCTGCAGAATCTTCTGCAGCTCATATTGCAGGGTGCTGAGACTTGCATCCGAGGAGTTGTAGAGGAAGACATCGAACCACGAATTCCACTGGAACACTCCCGAGAACAGCGCCACCGTAGCCAGCACGGGTACCGTAAGCGGCAGGATGATGCTGAAGAAGGTCCGGTAATCGCCCGCACCGTCAATCTTAGCCGATTCGATGATGCTCTCCGGCAGATTTTCAATGAAGGAACGGATAATAATCAGGTTGAACACCCCGATGATTCCCGGAAGAATGTAGACCCAGAAGCTGCCGACCAGTCCCATATCCCGTATCAGCAGGTAATTGGGAATCAGGCCGCCGTTGAAGTACATCGTCATGATAAAAGCTACGGTGATGAATTTGCGCAGCACATAATCCTGTCTGCTAAGCGTGTAGGCCAGCATGGCGGAGCAGAAGACGGTGACGACCGTTCCGATCACGGTGCGCAGCACCGAGATGAAGGTCGCATGAAAAATCGTGGCCTCTCTCAGAATATAATTGTAATTCGCCAGCGTCCATTCTCTGGGAAGCAGGTAGATCCCGCCTTTAATGGAATCTTGCGCATTGTTAAGCGATACGGCAAGGACATTCACGAACGGATACAGGGTAACAATCATTAGTGCGATCATGAAGCAGTAGTTGCAAATGACAAACAAGCGGTCGCCGGTGGAAGAGCTTATGGGGGGCTTGCGTTTTTTCTTATGGACAGCTGCGGTTTCCATGCCTGCGCCTCCTTTATTAATACAGTCTGGCTTCGCCCATACGCTTCGCGGCATTATTCGCCATGAACAGCAGGATGAAGCTGACGACCGTCTTGAACATTCCCGCTGCGATGGACAGGGAGAAGTTACTCTGGGCAATTCCGTATTTCAGCACGAATATATCAATGTTCTCGGAATAATCCACATTCATGCCGTTGCCCAGCAGGTACTGCGGCTCGAATCCCGATTCCAGCAGATAGCCGATATTCATAATGAGCAGGACAATCACAACAGACTTGATGCCCGGAAGCGTGACATAGATCATTTTCTTGAACCGGTTCGCGCCGTCGATCTCCGCTGCTTCATACTGTGTGGGATCAATCGTCGTCATAGCGGCCAGGTAGACGATCGTGTTCCAGCCGATATCCTTCCAGACGGAGCTGGCTCCGAAGATGGTCCAGAAGTATTCCGGGATGCCCAGGAACAGAATTTCATTGCCGCGGTCAAGGAAGCCCAGACCCACCAGCAGCTGGTTAATGGTACCATCCGGGGACAGCGTCGTCTGAATGATACTCGCTGCAACCACCCAGGAGATAAAATGCGGCAAATAACTGACAGTCTGCACTACACGCTTGAAAGCAATATTGCGTATTTCATTAAGCAGCAAGGCTAGGGTGATCGCAGTGACGAAGCCGAAGAACAGGTTAATCGAGCTCATCGCCAGCGTATTGCGGAGCACCCGGAGGAAGCGGTCATCCCCGAACAGAAATTTGAAATGCTCGAAGCCAATCCAGGTCTGCTCCATGAACTTCCTGGCTGGCTTATAATCCTGGAAGGCAATGCTCCAGCCCCACAGCGGCAAGTATTTGAATACAAACAGCCAGATTAGAAAAGGGACTGACATCACTGCCAAGGCCCGCTGCTGGCCCAGCTTTTTGAAAAACAGCCTCATCCGGCCCGGCTCCTTATCCGCCGCCGGCCGGGATAACGCGGGTACCGTATTTTTATCCATCCGTATCTCTCTCCTTCAGCACACCGGGCCGTCCAAGCGGCAACCAGGAAAGACCAGGATAGCTACACAGCCCTAGTCTTTCCTGCCGATTCCGGCGGCTATTGGTTCGCCAGTTCGACCTTCGCTTTGACTTGCTCAGTGGTCCATTTCTCGTAACCCGCAGTATCCAGCTTGCCGAATTCCTTCATGTATTCCTCCCAGACCGCATCGAACTTATCGGGAGTCGTCAGCACCAGCTTAGGGAAATATTTCTTCGTCATTTCGTCCTTGCTGGCTTCCCAGAGCTGTTCCGGGGAATTCTGCTCCTTCGCGAAGCCCCACGCCGGGAAGTATGGACGCGGAACCGGTTCAGCGAACAGCTGGCTATAGGTCTGTACGCCGTATTTCTCTAAGATCGCCTTATCCTTGTCGGTCAGCGTCATCTGGAAGACCTCCGGCTGGCTGGCAACATTCTTGGCATTCCCGTCAGCCAGGGTAGAGGTGGTGTTGTACATCGGCCAGTTCCAGCTGAAGTACTTGAAGCCGAAGCTCTCTCTGAACGGCTCGT
Organism: Paenibacillus sp. FSL H8-0332; assembly: GCF_037963835.1. Classification (NCBI taxonomy): domain Bacteria; kingdom Bacillati; phylum Bacillota; class Bacilli; order Caryophanales; family Paenibacillaceae; genus Paenibacillus; species Paenibacillus sp. FSL H8-0332. The sequence goes on along the minus strand of NZ_CP150145.1, from coordinate 2,403,659 downwards.
CAATCTTGTCGATCTGCTCCTGCGTACGGTAGTAGCGGCCCTTCTCATTCACTTCATACGTCTCGCCTTTGATGCCCCAGGACATCAGGGTCTGGTTCTCTTCGGTCAGCATGTTGTCGAAGAACTGGATGATGCGGACCGGGTCTTTGGCACTGACGGTAATCCCGATTCCGCGGTTCGTTACAAGGCCCCCAGGCGGATCAAGATAAGCATCCGGCGTGCCTTCCTCGAAGGCGACTTGCCATACACACGCTGGATGTTCGGCCCGTACTTCTCAATCAGCTCATCGAGCGGGATGAATGCGCCGGCATTCAGCACTTCCTCTATAGCGGCATCGGGAATCAGCACATCCGGGTAATCGTTGGCGGCAATCATGGTTCCGATCTTGGTATTGAGGTCACCCACCACGAATTCCAGCTTGAAATTGACACCGGTCTGATCCTCCAGCAGCTTGCCGATGGTCGTCTCATTGGTGTTTCCGTCCTTCGAGCCGGCCACCCCGTTGAAGATTTTGAACGTTACCTTATCCTGCTTGGGTTCGGTCTCTGTGGTAGCGGCAGCGCTTGTCGGCTCCGTCGTCCCCGTATTCTTCTTGGCATTATTAGGCCCCGAGCAAGCCGTCACCACGGATAATGAGACGACTGCCGTCAGAGCGAGAAGCCATATTCTCTTGCTTTTACCCATTGCCTGTACTCCCCCTTGTATATTCATGGTTTAGTGCTCCTTTAGTATAAAAGCGTTTTCATTCCTCCGTTACCCGTGAAATTATGGCTTCTCCTTTGAAAACTATGGATTAACTGGAATTCTCAGCTCAATCCGTGTCCCTTCCCCCGGTCTGCTGTCCACCTGGAAGATTGCGCGCCTGCCATATAGCATGGTTACTCTGTAGATAACATTCTGTATTCCGATACGCTCGCCGATAATCCCTTCCATGTCGAGGTATCCGTACAGAGTGTCAACCTGCTCACTGCTCATGCCAATCCCGTTGTCCGCCACTTGGAAGACCACCTCATCCCCCTCCATGCTGATGCGGATCTCAATGCTTCCGCCTTTTTTGAGCGGCTCGATGCCATGAATACTGGCGTTCTCCACGAAGGGCAGAAACACCATTTTGGGGACAACGCAGGCGTAGGCCTCAGGCTGCACATCGATATGATAGCTCAGCTTATCCTCGAACCGGTATTTCTGGATATCCAGAAAACAGAGAATGAAGCCCAGCTCCTCCTCCACGCTCACCCACTCCTTATTCCAGGTCAGCGAGCTGCGCAGGATCATCGCCATGCTCTGGATGATTTTGGCCGTCTCGTTCTCCTGCTTCAGCAGGCTCCGCATCCGAATCGTCTCCAGCGCATTGAACAGGAAGTGCGGGTTAATCTGGCTCTGCAGAGCATTAAGCTGCGCCTTCCGCCGCTCCAGCTCCAGCGACTTCTTCTGAATCTCCGTTAGATACACATCGTTAATCAGGGCCTTAATCTGCATAATCATACTGTTGAACTCCAGGGTCAGCTGGCCAATCTCATCGCGAGATTCCCCGTGCATGATCGTCTGGAACTGCTGCGTCTTCACTTTTTTCATATGCTTCAGAATCTCAATAATCCGGAGGTTGATCGAACGGGTAATGATCAGAATAATAACGGTGGGGACAATCATCATTAGACAGGCCGACCAGAGGATGAAATAGCGGGATTTCAGCACCTCCTTGATGATCTCCTTCTCATTCACTGTGCCGACAATCCGCCAGCCGGACAGATAGCTGATACTGCCGTATTCCTTCTCGAAATTAATGATATGCTCCTGTTTCAGGGAGGCATACAGCTGCCGGTCCTTCCCCTGCCAGTCTATGGCCCGGTTAGTCGTATATTCAATCCGGCCCTCCGGCCCCAGCAGATACACATCCCCCTGTACGTTCAGATTGGCGAAGACCTCCATCAGATCAATCGTCTTAAAATCAATCTTCACCAGCTTCTCCTTGACCATCCGGTCCGCGAAATAATCCATCCGCCGCAGCAGCGAGAACGACTGGAACCGGCCGCCTGCATCCTGGGTGCGGACGAACATCGGCTGGGAGGAGGCCTCCTGCATCCACTCTTTATACCAGATACTCTCCCGGACCTCCCCGGACAGGATCCCGATATTCCCAGAATTCAGCAGCGTGGGGTTATCCACATAGATGGTTTTGTTTTGCAGCGAGGAAGAGAACGGGGAATAGTTGTTCAGGGTGGACCTGAGATAGAGGTCGTAAGCCTCGACATAGTCTTCGGTCTGTGTGAAGTTACGGTCCAGCACCTCATTGGTCTTGTAATCCGCATAGAAAAAAGAGGACAAGCCCACGGCCTGATCCACCACCAGCCGGAACTCATTCTTAATCTGTTCCACCGCCAGATCGATGTCCTTGATCCGCTGTGCCTTCACATTTCCGGTAATCGTGTTGTAGAAGATCACATTCGTGAGAATAATCGGAGCGATGACCCCGAGGAAATAGACGAGGAACATTTTATTCCTGAGCCGGATATTATTCAGCAGCTTCATGCAGCGCCCCCTCCTGGCATTAACGGTTGCCCGTCCGGTTTCTATATTCTGTAGGCGTTCTCTGCTCCAGCTTCTCGAACTGGGTGACGAAATAATCGGCGTTCTTGAATCCGACCTGCTCGGCGATTTCATAGATCCGCAGATCCGTCTGCCGCAGCAGCTTCTTGGCCTCAGTGACACGCAGCTGGAGCAGATAATCATTGAAGTACATGCCGTAATTCTTCTTGAACACCTGGCCTAGATAGGCTGAATTCATATAGAACTGGCCCGCGATCTGCTTCAGGTTCAGGTTCTCATGGAAGTTCCGGTCCACATAGCACTTGATCCGGTACAATCCGCTGCTGCCGTAGTTCTGGTACAGCTCTTGAATCCGCTTCGCCGCCTCCAGTGCAAAGGCTTCGAACAAGGCCCTCAGCTCCGCCAGGGTGATGTTATGATCCGGCCAGTTCATCATCGGGACAAGGCTCTCCAGCTGCTTCTCATCCCCTTCCATGCTCCGTATGGTATGCAGCACACTATGGACGCATTGAATGGCAACAGCCTTTATCGCCTCCCGGGAGACCAGCTTCTCCTGAAATTCTGTGAACAGCTTGCCGATCGCGTCCATCATCTCCGCCTGCTTATTCTCCTCAATCGCTTCAATCAGCGCCTGAAACACCTCACTGCTTGCATGAATATAGTTCAGGGACAGACCGGCAATATCAGAGGACAGCAGAATCGGCTGGGCAGGACGGACATATTTGTACTCCACAGTCTCCTTGGCCGAGGTATACGAATGCTTCAGGTCCTGAAGTGTGGTTACCGGCCTGCCCGCATACGCCTGAACCTGCAAGGGATAATGCTGGTAGAGCTTACTTAGACAGTCCGCCACGAAGCTGCGCAGCTCCCCTGAATGCTTCGCCAGATAATGCTCAGGCACAATGAAGCCGAAGAACCTCCGGTGCTCATAGATAATAGGCGCCTCTGCTGTGAGCTGCTGCACCGCCTGCCGGATCGCCTCCTTCAGCTCCGCCTTCCCGGGCATGGCCTGCCCGCTCCAAGGGAACACATTGTTCACCTCCAGCAGCACATAGGTGAACCGGCGGGCTCCCGCCTCTATCCATTGCTGCTCCCAGGCATCAAGCGCCCCCTCCGCCGCTTCTCCCCGGATCAAGGCCTCCACCCGCTTCTCTCCCTCATGAATGCTCAGCCGGTCCTGAAGCTGCTTGCGCGCAGTGAATTTATCGCGGAACTTATGAAGCGCTTTCACGATTTCATGCTCATTAATCGGCTTCAGCACATAGTCCAGCACGCCATACCGGACCGCCTGCTGGGCATACCGGAAATCGTTATATCCGCTGATAATGATAAATTCCGTTCCAAGCTGCTCCTCCGTCACCGCCTCAATCAGCCCGATGCCATCCAGGACCGGCATGCGGATATCGGTGATCACCAGCTGCGGCCGCTTGGCCCGGATCAGCTCCAGCGCATCCTCCCCGTTGTCCGCCTCATCCACAATCTGGAACCCGCTGCCCGCCCAGTCAATCATTCCGATCAGGCCCTTGCGGACAAACAGCTCATCATCGACAATAATGATCCCGTACACTTCGGCATCCACTCCTCCGGTAAGATCGTGAAACAAAGGGAATCCCCGGCCTAAGTAAACGGTCAAGGATTCCCTGATGATAAGGAATATTATAGAGTTAGGCGGGCCAGGCGTCTAGCCTACGATGACTTCCATGGATACCTGCTTCAGGCCCGGATTCAGGTCCTTCTCTTCCGTGAGATCCAGAACCGGGGCACCGTCAATGTCAAAATGCACGCGGCGCAGGCCGGAGCTTCGCGGTCCCTCGATTCCCGGTCTGGCATGGTAGGCGTTCCAGATCACCCCGTCCTCGTCCGTCACATAGGAATTATGGCCCGGCCCGTATTCTCCCGGCACGCTTCTGGAGGTCAGCAGCGGATAATTGCCCTTGGTCCAGCTCTGGATATCCAGCAAATCTGCCCCCTTGTCTGCGGTCAGCAGACCGACCACATAAGTAGCATCCACCGCTGCGCTGGCAAAGGTCACGTACAGCTTATCCTCTGAATAGAGGGCAAACGGGCCTTCATCCACGAACGTATGGTTATTGGCCCAGCCGTAATCCGGGCGGGTCAGCAGCACCGGATCACTGGTCAGCTTCCAAGGCTCCTGCGGGTCAATCGTAGCGATATAGACCCAGGCTCCCAGATCCACCGGCAGAAATTGGCGCTCCGACCATGCCGCATAGAGTTTGCCGTTCCAGCGGATGACGGTCATATCCAGCGAGATTGTTTTGCCTGCTTCGCACAGATAGCTGCCGTCCTTCTTCACTACCCGGCGGGGCCTGGACCAGTCCGCAGCATTCATGGGATTCCCGCCCGAATTCAGCTTCATCACATGTGATTCCTCTTGGAAGAACTCGCCGGGTGTTGCGGCATGGAAAATATACAGCTCGTCTTCAATGATATGGAGTTCCGGCGCCCACAGCAGGCCGCCAATCTCTTCATACGTGGAGGAATCGAGGATCAGGGCTTCCTCGGCTGTCACCAGCCCGGGAATCGTATCGGCTTCCCTTATATACAACGTATGCTCCTTATCCGCATCATTAGTGGCAATGAAATAATATTTTCCCTTCCACTCTGCAATGCAAGGGTCCGCACGATTAAGTGCAACCGGGAATGGAAAGTGATCCTGATGGATCTTCCCGGAGATGCTGTAGGTTCCGGCCTTGTCCCATCTGATGGCATCCGTGTTCCAATGGACTCTTTTGGCAGCCTGCGTTCCGTCACTGTATAAGGCTGTTGCCCGCACCGCCTTCACATCCTCCACCGATGCCGCATTCATACGGTCCGGTACTACGACAGCAATGTTCTCCGGTACCGTAAGCTTGCAGAAGAGTCTGCGGGCTATCTCAGCGGAGACAGAGATCCTATTACGCGGCTGGATTCCCTCGATCTCAGCCTGCACCGCTTCCAGCGTGAACGGCTCCGCTTCCACCGGTTCCGAGACATTCGTAAGGCTCATGATGTCGGTAGTGAAATTCTCATAGCCCTGCCCCTGACCGTCTATCCATTGGATAAGGTAACCGTTCCGCTCCGGGTCATAGGTGCAGGAGACATCGCTTACATGAGTGTCTGCCTTAAGCTCCAGCAGTCCAATCTCACTGTATTGCAGCAGATCGGCAGAGGAGAACAGCAGCACCTTCCCCTTGCTTTGTTCATCTACTTCCCCGTCAGCCTCGGTGCGCACGGCGATGACGCCGAAATTTCCGTCAGCCAAGTAGAAGAGATACGGCTTCTTCAAGCTTTTGGCCCGGAGCGTCCCATCCTCATTCTGTGTCGCCTTGGCGAACAGGACACCCGAGTTATGATTCAATGCCTGATACTGGCCCCTCTCCGTCTTGTAAGCCAGGTGCATACTATAAGCCAGCTTCGATGCATACACGATATCCTCCTGCGGCAGTCTTGTATAGCAAAGGATATCTTTCCGATCCTCGTTTTGTTGTGGTATCATGGATTCATAACCTTCCTTCCTATTGATAATTACTAATAACAATAATCACGCACTGTTCAGTTAACCTTCGAATTCACTCTTATATCCACTACAAATTATAGAGATTCACCGAAATTCTAACAATGATATTTACTGACCATTAATTGATCTATCCGCAGAAAGGAGAAGCCCATGCCCACAATTCACTACGTGGAATACGATGCCGCACATCCGGCCAATTTCGTCTACAGTATCCCCGAAGGACTGGACGCCTGGCTTCTTGTTCTGACCCAGACCCCGGCGGTGTTTGAAGTGGACGGTGAATTGAAGGAATATCCCGCTCACTCTGTTGCCTTGTATCCTCCAGGGCACAACATCTATTACCGCGCCTGCTCCCGGAGGTATGTCAACGACTGGGTCCGTTTCGATGCGGATGAATCGTATATCACCGAAAGCGTCCTGCCGCTGGGCAGCCCGTTCTCCCTGCCCGACCCCGGATACTGCCATCAGCTGTTCCAGCTGCTGACGCTGGAGAACTCGTTCCAGAACGATTACCGGGAGCTGTCCATTGATTACCTGTTCCGTCTCTTGTTCAACAAGCTGTCCGAAGCGTCCCAGGACAAGCTGACGCCGCAGTATTATAATCTGCTGGAGCTGCGCAAGACGTTGTACAGCAATCCCGGCCACCCTTGGACCGTATCCTCGATGGCCGGATATCTGCACATCAGCACCGGCTACCTTCAGACCATCTACAAATCCGCCTTCGGCATCTCCTGCATGGAGGATGTCATTCAATGCCGGATTCGGCTGGCCAAGGAGAAGCTGGGCTTCGGCCAGCACAAAATCGCCGAGATCGCCGCTCTCTGCGGCTATGCCAATGTCGAGCATTTCTGCCGCCAGTTCCGCCAGCTGACCGGCTTCTCCCCCCGCGCCTACCGGGAGCGGCTGGCTTCCAAGCAACATTAATAATTATATAAATTGAACTTATGGTTTTTATGTTTTGGGATTGCCGTGACTCCAGAGAAGTTTTGGACTTCCGGCCGCTGCCCTTCTGCAAATTTCTTGATTTATCCCATTTTAACGGTTGAAATCCGCAGACTGCTGATGCTTATGCTGATGCTTACGAGGGTAGCTTTCCTGCGGAAAGCTATCAGGCGGTCGCTACCGCTCCTCCAGTTCCAAAATTCCCCTCCGCCACTTTTCTCTTAACTTAAGTTTTTAGTTCAATCTATATAGTTGGAAAAACGTATCTTAATTGTGATCATTCGCAGCATCTGAAGGAAATAGTTGGATAAACGTCATTTAAATTCACGGGTTTCCTCCACTTTGACTGTTCCGTAGAAGATTAAGTGCTGTTTTTCCATCTGCTCTCTGGCTATCGCTCCTACGTTCCTTTATAAGTGGAGGATTTCCAACTAATCCTAGTTAGAGGCATGGTAAAACCCTTGCCAAGGCTATATAGGACTTCTTTAGCCGTTATGGCACTCTACTTCGCGCTAAGCACCTTCAGACCAGCTCAATGTAATCGGTTTTTTGATTACATTCCGCTCTCACGCCCCACGCCGCCCAACGTGTTCGGTTTTTCGCTTACATTCAGTTCACATAGCAGAGCAGCGATCCTCCACTATCAGGAGAATCGCTGCTCTGTTTAACTTATACAGTTGTGAGCAATCAGGAGTATAGCCATATTCAATAGCCTTACCCCTCAGCCCCGCCAAGCACCGGCAGCACGGCACCGTCCCGCACAAACAGCGGAATCTGCGTAAGCGGTGCGTCGACCATAATAGTCTGTCCGCCGGCATAGGCTGTGCCGGTATAGACATGGGTCCACTCTGAGCCGGACGGCAGGTACACCTTGCGCGCCCGTTCACCCTCGGCCAGCACCGGGGCGACCAACAGGTCGGGACCGAACATATACTGGTCCTCGATATCCCAGGCCGCCGGGTCCTGAGGGAAATCATAGAACAATGGACGCATAGGCGGCGTGCCCTTCTCATGTGCAGCCTCCATCAGCCCGCGGATATACGGCTTCAGCCGCTCCCGCATCTGCATGAACTCCTTGAAGATGGTATACGCCTCTTCGCCGTAGCTCCACACCTCATTATCCGAGCCGCTTCCGCATACGCCCCCACCCTGCGTTCCGGTGGGCTGAACAAAAGGTGAACGGTCCCCATGCAGCCTGAACACCGGAGAGAACGCGCCATACTGGAACCAGCGGACCATCAGCTCCCGGAAGGAGGCATCTGCCGGATTGCCGCCGTGGAAGCCGCCGATATCGGTGGTCCACCATGGAATCCCGGCCACGGCCATATTCAGCCCGGCCCGCACCTGAATGCTGAGCACCTTGAAGCTGGAGTGAATGTCTCCAGACCATACAAGCGCCCCGTAGCGCTGGCTGCCCGCCCAGGCGGTACGGACCAGATTGATAATATTCTCCTGGCCTTCAGCGGCCATGCCGTCATAGAAGGTCTGGCTGTATTTCATCGGATAGATATTGCCGATCTGCTTACTGGAGCCTATATGATAACGGTAGATATCATGGTCATAGACCGTCAGCTCCGGCTCCGCCTCATCGAGCCAGAAGACCTTGATTCCTTTGTCATAATAATTCTGCTTAATCAGTCCCCACAGGAACTTACGGGCCTCCGGATTCGTCGCATCGAAGATCGCATTCTGGCCGAGGAACTGGAATTGCGTCCGCACCCCGCGGTCCGAGCGCAGCAGATACCCTTTTTCCAGCATCTCCTTATAATTCTCGCTCTCCGTCTGGACAGTCGGCCAGACCGAGACCATCAGCTCAATGCCCAGCTCCTGCAGCTCCTGCACCATCGCCTCGGGATCGGGCCAATATTCCGGGTCAAACCGCCAGTCGCCCTGATTCGTCCAGTGGAAGAAATCAATGACGATGACGTCGATCGGCAGCCCCCGCCGTTTATGCTCCCTTGCCACCTCCAGCAATTCCTCCTGCGTACGGTAGCGGAGCTTGCATTGCCAGAACCCCATGCCATAATCCGGCATCATCGGCACGGTTCCCGTAGCCTTGGCATAAGCCTCCTCGATCTCGGCAGGCGAGTCACCGGCGGTGATCCAATAATCCAGCTGCTTGGTTGACGGGGCTGTCCATTCGGTCACATTCAGACTGAAATGCGCTTGTCCGATCGCCGGATTATGCCACAGGAACCCGTAACCGGCGCTGGACAGCACGAACGGAATACTGATCTGGCTGTTGCGGTGGGTCAGCTCCAGCGAGCAGCCCTTCAGATTCAGGAAGGAGTGCTGATACTGGCCCATGCCGTATAGCTTCTCTTGCGGGTCCGCTTCCAGCCGGAGCTTCACGGAGAAGTCACTGCTGCCGGGGATGGCGCTTAGCTCTCTGCCCCCGTATTTTAACTGATAGGTATCCTCCGTCTCGTTAAGGAGCAGCTTGCCATGCTGGTTATAAAAGAAGATCTGCCCCTTGTCCGTCATTTCCGCCCGGATATTCCCGTTCACGATCGTCGCGCGTTCTGGGGTAATCGATATATGACTCAGCGTCTGCACAGCTGGCAGAAGCGCCCACTGTTCATCGGTAATCTCCGCATAGGAAGCCCGGACACGCAGCGAATGCTCTCCCCAAGGCTCTATCCAGACTCTCTCATGGTCATATTCTCTGATTAGTCTGCCATTCTCTTCACGAAACATAGCGCGATCCCTCCAACAGTTCTATAATAAGGTTGCAACCACATTATAAAGAGTGCAAAGCCGCTATACTATACATAAAAGTACGCATCTATCATACGATATTACGATTGTGTGGAGGGAATAAGATGAGTGGAGCGTTCGAGGACAAGCCTTATCCATGGAAAAAAGAGCACACGGAAATTCCCGAGGGCCTGTTTCCCATCAATGTATTTCATATCTGCTTTCCGGACCGCAGTATTATTCCGCCTCATTGGCATGACCATCTCGAATGGATTCTCGTTACCAAGGGCCGCTTCCGCGTCCAGGTCGGCCCCCACTCCAGAGAGCTGGTGCAGGGCGAGCTTGCCTTCGTCAGCCGTCCGCAGATTCATGCGGCCTACCCGACAGAGGATGGCAGTGAGCTATATGCGGTTGTCTACAACGAAGCGCTGCTGAACGGCATACGCGACCTGACTGAGCTTCAGCATATCCGGCCGCTGCTCTCCGGTGAGATCAGACTGCCCGCTTTCTATGGGACGGATCAGCCGGTTACCCGCCAGATCAGAGGATGCATTGAACAGATTATCTACAGCTACCAGAGCAAGAGCCCCGGGTACGAATTATGTATCAAAGGAGGCCTGTTCTCTTCCCTGGGTCTAGCTTATCCCTTGGCAGAGTTCACAGCACCGCCTTCCAAAAAATACCGGCAGGAGACGGGCATCCAGCCCCTGCTGATTCACCTTAGCAACCATTTCCATAAACCGCTGACTGTGGAGGAGGCCGCACGGATCTGCTGTGTGACCCCCAACTACTTTTGTCATCTGTTCAAAAAGAACACAGGCAAGACCTTAATCGAATATGTGAATATGCTGCGCGTGCATGAGGCCAGCCGCCTGCTCCAGCTTCGCCGGTATTCGATTCAGGAGGTTGCCTTCAGAGTCGGATTCACGGGCCTGACGTATTTCGGCAGAATATTCAAACAGCACACATCGATGACACCCAGCGAATATGCTTCCCATTTCCAGACCCGGGCTTAATCCTCTCTGTGATAACGGAAATATTCGAAATCGGCATAGCCGCCGGGCTGGCGGGTCGCATAATTGAACAAGCCAATCCGGTAGCCCATGAAATGATTCAGTGAATATTTCATATGCAGCGTCTGCCCGATGGGGTGCCAGACCTCCCCGCGTCCTGAATAGAAGAACCGGGCCTCGTCCACGCCATCCTTGAAGTTGAACTCAATTCTGAAGCAGATGTGCCCACCTGTGAACGGGATACTCTCCACCACTTCAACGCCATCGTCACTGCGGACACACATATTCACGGTGAACTGTCCCTGCTCTCCCGCTACAGCCTCAACCGTGCCGTACTCGTACTGGAGAGCAACCATGCCGGCCCGGTCCCCTTCGTTCATGCCGCCCAGATACAGCAGCGTCTCGGCACTACAGGCCGGACCCTCCGTCCGCTGGGTCAGCGTATTACGGGCCAGCAGAACATCGTCTGTGATCCGGCCTGTACGCAGCCGCAGACAGCCCGTCCGCTCGGTAACCGACCATAGCCCGTTATCGGGATTATGGTTCCACTGCCACTGGAGCGCCAGCCGGTTCTCCGTATACTCGAACTCATCGCTGATCACAAGCGGCTTCGATTCCCCGGCGGGAAGCCTCGTCTCGAAGGTCAGCGGGGCCTTGCCGCCTTCCCCGATCACCGGCCACCTGTCCTCCCAGCTCACGGGGAACACGCAGGGAATGCGTCCGACCGCCCCGTGATCCTGGAATAACACGGCATACCAGTCGCCGTCCGGCGTGTCCACAAGCCCACCTTGCGCTACACCGTTATTCTGGTAGCCCAGATGATCATCCAGAATAACCCTGCGCTCATAAGGGCCCGTCAGCTCCCGGGACCGGTAGCATAGCTGGCGTCTGCGCATGTTCCCGTCCCCCGGCCATTCAATGAAGAACAGGTAGTAATAGCCGTCCCGCTTATGGGCATGACAGCCTTCCATCCGCAGCATAATGCCCTGCCGCTCACCTTCCAGCAGCAGCTGATCCGTCACGCCGGGCTTCACCGCCGTCAGGTCCGCTGTCAGCTCCCGGATGCGGATATCTCCGTTCCCGTAGATCACATAATTGCGCCCGTCCTCATCCAGCAGCAGCGCCGGATCATGATACAGCCCCGGAATGACTGAACGCTCCCAAGGCCCGTGCTCAATATCCCGGGTCTGGTAGATATAGAACTGATCCATATCATTAGAGGAAAAACATACATAATAGGTTCCATTCTTGTAACGCAGCGAAGCTGCCCAAGAGCCCCGGCCGTAGATACCCTTGCCATCCTCCAGCCGGTGGGCCTTGTTATCCTCGAAGGTATCATAGACGTAACCCGCAAGCTCCCAATCCTTCAGATTCACCGATTTCATAATCGGGCAGCCCGGCATGGAGTGCATGCTGGTGCTGACCATATAGAACACAGGGCCGACCCGGATCACATCCACATCCGGGACATCTGCCCATATTACTGGATTCGAAATTCTGGCTGTATTCAATGTTCTGCCCCCTTGAAGTTAGTGCTCTTGCGCAGTGAACTGCCAAGCGGCCAGCTTGAACAGGCTCTTATCGCTCTCTCCTGTGAATACCAGATAGAGGTTGTGTACTCCCTCTGCTCCCTGGACCGCAGTCTTCAGCTCCAGCCATTCCTGCGAGCCGTCCGCCGCCGGAACCGTCAGTCTGCCGATAACCGGACCCGCCGGCTCATCCAGATGCAGTTCCAGCATGCCGCCCGCTTCCAGGCTCAGGACCGAGACTTGGATCGACTCAGCTCCGCTGCCGAAGTCTACCCCGGAAAGTCCGATCCAGCCGCCGTGCGCAATATCCGTTACGATCTGCTCTGCACCTGCCGCCCCGGCTTCCGTCTTCAACCCGGCACTCCAGCCCATCGTTGCCGCCGGAATACGATCATACGGGTTCAATGCGGCAAGCTGCTGCACACCTTCGTAATCCGCATGGATCTCGGGAATGGACCCGTCCTCATGATGAGTCAGGCGGTTAAGATGTGTGGAGCGGTAACCGTTCGCAATCCCTTGGGCCTTGGACAAGGTCTGGGCGTGATAAGCAATATACCAGCTGTCATGGAACTGGAAGACCGCATGATGGTTATTCCCGGACACGCCGAAGAAATGTCCCGGATTCTTCAGGATCGTGCGGTGATACGTCCACGGCCCCATAGGATGATCACTGGTCATATAGGCGATTTCTCCCGCAGGAGGGCTGCCCTCCGGCCGTTCTCCGTCATAGAAGTTCGAGCAGTAGGTATAATAGTAGACTCCGTTCCACTTATGAATTCCGGCATCCTCGAACATGAACGGAGCCGGAATTACTTTCGCGGTGCCCACCACACTGGTCATATCCTCACCCAGCGGCATCACGCGCGCTGTGCCCGGCTCGGCGAACTGTCCTTCCGGGACACCGCCTCCGAAGTAGATATAGCCCTTGCCGTCATCATCGACCAGCACCGCCGGATCGAACAGCCAGGTCACATCCTCTACCCCCGGTGTGGAGCGCAGAATCAGTGCCTCCCCGATCGGGTCCACCCATGGCCCTACCGGACTGTCACTCGACAGAACGCCGATGCCGCTGGCATTATTGGCGAAGTAGAGGAAGAACTTGTCCTGACCGTCAATCACGGTATGAAGTGCTGCCGGTGCCCAGGACTGGGTTGCCCACTTCGCTGCACCCTCCGGTCCAGCTACGGCTATTGGACCATGATCGGTCCAGTTCACCAGGTCAGCAGACGAGATTACGGTAATCGTGTTGATGCTGCTGTAAGAGTTCTCCTTCACCACACCGTTCTCATCATACTCCAGTGCATCATTGGTCATGTACAGATAGACTCTGTCCCCGAATACCAGGGCATAAGGATCGGCTCCGTATCGGTGTGCCACCAGCGGATTGCCGCTTGGCGGAACCTTGCCGGTAGCCTGCTTCAGTTGCGTTGTCATTTGATTCCCTCCAGATATAGTAAGGTGTCCAGCATAAGATGAATAATTAGGATTGCGGTGCGGCCAGCTCGGCCAGCCGGGTGAATGAAGCCTTCGGCTGCTTCTGCTCATCGAACAGGAACGGCCAGTTCTTGCGTCCGCGGACCGGGAAGCCGTCCAGCCAGGTATAATCATCGGCCACACCCCAGAAGGTCACCGAATCAATAGAATCTTTGAATTCCAGCAGAAGGGCGAAGATCTCGGCATAACGCTCCTCCTGGAGCTTCAGCATTTCAGCTGTTGGCGCTTTCAAATCCGTGCGTTTGTCGTCATGACGGAACACGGAGAGATCCAGTTCGGTAATGTGAATCTTCAGCCCGAGCGATGCATACAGCTTAAGCGCATTGCGGATTTCCTCAATGGAAGGGCCGTAGATATTCCAATGTCCCTGCATTCCAATCCCGTGAATCGGCGTATTCTGATCGAGCAGGCTGCGGACCAGCTTGTGGATTTTGACGCTTTTGACAGGATCGGTCTCATTATAGTCGTTGTAGAACAGAAGCGCGTCAGGGTCCGCCTGATGTGCCATTTCAAAGGCCTGGCGGAGATAATCCTCGCCGATGATCTCAAGCCACTGCGTATCCCGCAGGTACTGGTCTGTTTTGTCCTCAATCGCTTCATTCACTACATCCCAGGCATACGCCCGTCCCCGGTAACGGCCCACTACTGTGTTAATGTGGGTCTGCAAGCGGGCAAGCAATTGCTCTCTGCTGCAGGTTCCGCCCTCCGCATCCCGGAACATCCAGTCTCCGGTCTGGTTATGCCACAGAAGCGTATGCCCCCGCACGCCAATCCCGTGTGCCTCAGCGTATTCGAAGATACCGTCCGCAGCCTCGAAGGTGAACTCCCCTTCCTCCGGCTGAACCAGAGCCGGCTTCATCTCATTCTCGGCGGTGATGCTGTTGTAATGCTTGGCAATGAAAGGACCCTGGGCCGCTATAATGCCAGTACTGACGGCAGCCCCTATTTTAAAGGCCTCCCGGAACATTTCATGTAATGCTGGAATTTCGCTGCTGGCTTGCTTCATTTTTTGCTAACCTCCTGTATTTGACAACATTTTTTGGGACAACTCTCTCTATCATAACGCATTTGTATGCGTTTACCATCACCAAAGTAAATAGATGGACCCCAAATAAATAATTGCACCCTATTTGTTATCCGCCCTGCGCTTGAGCCTGCGCCCGGAACGCAACGGGCTTCAGCGCCGTCCGTTTCTCGAACTCTCTTAAGAAATGATGATAGTGTACATAGCCGACACTCTCCACAATGCTTCTGACCGTGTCATGAGTGTCGATCAGCCGCTTCTTAGCCGCTTCAATCCGTAAATTATGAATATACTCGAGAATGCTGATGCCGTGCTTTTTGATGAAGGCCTGGCCCAGATACACCGGATTGATATAGAAATGCTCTGCAATCTCTTTCACCGTCAGATGCTCCGAATAATGCTCCCTCAGGAAGCATTCTACGCGTATCAGCGGATGCTCGGAGTTACGCTCCTTGTGCTGGCGGATATAATTCATACTGGTTCCCAGCGCTGTCTCCAGGGTGACCTGCAGAGCTTCCAGGGATTTGGGCTCGGTTCTGAAAAAATCAAGCGTGCCGATCCACTGATCGTCCGCACCCCCGAATTCCTTCAGCAGCTCCATGCTCCGCAGCATGATATCCATGCCCGTCATCTGTACGACGCCCGGATCTGTCCTGTTCTCCTTGAACACGCTGAACAATTCGCTCAGCTTCTCCACCACCTTCTGCTCATGCAGCCGCTCCACTGCGCTGAAGAGCTCCTCAATCAGCTCTGCGGAAGGAAGCGTATAGTTCACCTGGCCTTCGGCTTCGCTGGCCGAATTCACCGGACCACTTCCATCCGAATAAAAGTAGTGGCGGGCCGCAGCGCCTGCCGCTTCCCGGTAGGAGACCGGCAGCTCGCGGAGGGAACGCACACTTGGCCCGATGCTGACCGAACCCTTCACACCGCTGCGGGTCAGCCCGGCGTATAGCTGATCCGCCAGCCCGGCTGCCGTCTCCGGGCTCTCAACGACCAGCCCTGCCTGATCCCCGGGCAGATCAATAAACAGGGCGCCGGCCGGTCCGGCCAGCTCCCGGCAGAGGTCCGTAACATTGCTGCTCTGGCCCTCCACATGCACATACGTCCAGCCTGTGGCTGCCTCATCCAGGCGGTCCATCTGCTCGGCCGCCTCCTCTTCCGGCTCCGCCCAGTGGCCCTCAAGCATGCGCGCAATCGCAAGCGGCAGCAGCTGGCTGGCCAGCATACTCTGCTGCATAGTCTGCTTAAGGCGCAGCTCCAGCTCATCCGTAATGTCTGTAAGCACCTTATCCCATTCCGCATCGACGACCGGCTTCAGCAGGTAGTGCCTTACCCCGTAACGAATAGCTGTTCTGGCATACTCAAATTCGCCGTAGCCGCTGAGCACGATGAAGATCGGCTGCTCCATATCGAGGCTGCGAACGCGCCGGATCAGCTCAAGCCCGTCAATCTCAGGCATGCGGATATCCGTAATCACAAGATCGGGCGAGCTGCGGATAATGGCATCCAGTGCCTCCTCCCCGTTCTCACAGGAGCCGCATACCTCGAAGCCCAGCTCCTCCCAGTCGGTTAGCGTCCGCAGCCCCTCTAAGGCAATCGTCTCATCATCTGCGAGCACTACTTTATACATGAGCTCCCTCCCCCATCGGAACCAGACTCAAACTCCCCCGGAATCTGGATAGTAATGACCGTACGTTCGTATTCGGTGCTCTCAATACTGAATTCGGCTCTGCCGTTATAGTACAGCTTGAGGCGTTTATACACATTGCGGAGCCCGACATTCTGTCCCGTATCCTCCTCTGTCTCCAGATGGGACTTGATCCATTCCAGCTTCTCTTTCTCGATTCCTTTGCCATTGTCAGTCACTATAATCTGCAGACCTGTGTCATTCCGAGAAGCGGACACGTGGATTTCTCTTGCCCATTTGACCGACTGCAGGCCATGCTTGCAGGAATTCTCCACCAGAGCCTGTATACTCATCTTGGGAATCCGGCAGTTCAGCACCTCAGGCGCAATATCCAGCACATAAGAGAACCGGTTCTGGAAACGGAACTTCTCAATCTGCAGGTACATCTCGATGAAGGATACCTCCTCCTCCACCGTAATCAGATCATCCTTCCAGCTCAGCAGCCTGCGCATAATCAGGGCCAGATTGCGGATGACATCGGTGACTTGTTCATATTTATACTTCTTACAGATGACCAGGATCGCATTCAGCGTATTGAAAAGGAAATGAGGGTCTACCTGGCTCTCCAGATATTTCAGCTCTGCCCGGACCCGTTCCAGCTCCAGATCCTTTTTCTGAATCTCCAGCTTGTAGACATCATTGATCAGATTACGGATTTTATCGGTCATCAGATTGAAGCTGCGGATCAGACCGCCGATCTCATCCTTCCCTTCATACATATCAATGCTCTCGAATTGCTCATATTTGACCAGCTTCATATGCTTATAGAGCAGCCGTACCCGCAGATTGTAGGAGCGTATAATCACGATCATGAGCAGAGTGGGCAGGATGATCGTCAGCAGGACCAGAATCAGCGAGTTCCTGAGCGCCCGGTCCATCTCATGATTGATCTTACGCCCTTCAGGAGTTCCGACCAGCCGCCAGCCCTTGGTATAGGCCGCACTGCTAAGCGCCCGGACAATCTGCTTGGAAGGCTGGTCAAGGCTGGTGTCCACATTCAGCAAGGCACTCGCATCCAGCGAGGAGAAGGAACGGTCCGAAGCCAGCACGAGCCGGTTCTTTTCATCCAGCAGCTTGAAATCCAGATAGTCACGCTCCTTCTGGAACAGCTCCTGCATGTTGTTCAGCCGCAGATCAATCCTCAGATATTTGGTGTAGGGCTGGCCCGTGAAGTTATCCAGCTTGCGGATCAGGCTGACCAGCACCTCCTGCTGCGGCGGATTCAGCGGGTTGGTCCCCTGATAAGAAGTGAGCAGCACCTTACCTGTGCTGCTTGAGATTTTGCGGTACCATTCACTCTGCTTATCCGCGTACGACAGATTGAAGTAGCTGTTGCCGTTCTGGATCGTCGGATTAGAGGTGTATATGCCCATCCAGGAAATATAGGAGTGGAGAGTGCTGTACTGCCGCAGCTTATCCTTCAGAGAATCATTATAGGCATCATAATAAGCCTCATTATCCGGATAGGCGTAATCCATCATCTCCATGTAGGGCCGGTCCGCAGCTACCGTATTGCTGATGGCCACGCATTCGTTCACGATCTGCATCAGGTCATAGACTACCCGGTCTACCGAAATCTCCAGGTTCTCCCTCTCCCGTGCCTCCACATTACGGCTGATCTGTACATAAAAGAGGGCATTGATGCTAAGTATGGGGACGAGCACACACAGTAAGTAGATAAACAAAAACTTGTATTTAAGCGGAATATCATTGATGAAAGCAGATGGCTTCCGGTTATCCTTCATGCAGGCCCCCTCCTCCCTCTTGATTTAACTCTTCTTGTATGCCGAAGGCGTAACTCCGTTAAGCGCCTTGAACTTGGCGGCGAACACATCGGCGTCTGAATAGCCCACTCTGCTTGCGATATCCGTAATTCCCATATCGGTCCGGCGCAGCAGCTTCTTCGCTTCTTCAATCCGGTATTCATGCAGATAATCGTTAAAGGAGCTGCCGTAATACTTCTTGAACCGTTGTCCCAGGTAGGCGGAGTTCACATGCAGATGCCCCGCAATATCCTGCAGCTTCAGCTTCTCCTGATAATGCCCGCGGACATACTCTATCGCTGCGGACACGATCTGATCCTCTGCCCTGCCGCCCGCAGCAGCAGCGAACCACTCTGCAGCCTCACATAGCTCTTCCTCTATCTGACGCTCAAGCAGCGGCAGACAGCTTGCCGTGTGCCGGGACGGGAACCATTTCTGCACCCACTGCGTATAGTCTCCCCCTCTGGCGGTAATTTCACGTAGCAGCTCAGCTTTGACATTGGCCAGAAAAGCGTCGATCCATGAGCTTGAAGCCACCTCCGCCGAGAAAATCCTGAACACCTCGCCAAGCTGCGCAGTGAGATGTTCAACCTTCCCTTCGGTGACGGATTGCAGCAGCGATCGTCTCAGCTCTGCCGGAAGCATAGCCATCTGCGTCTTATCCTGCTTCTCGAAGAAACCGGCCACCTCGCCCCCCGGGGCATCCGGCCTGCACAGCTCAGCAGCCAGCGCCTCATGGTATGCCGTATTCAGCGCCTCCGGGCCCTGATGCTGAAGACTTGCCGTGAAAAAGACAGGCGTGGGATACAGCGGCCGCAGCTCCTCCATCCAATTGGTGAGCAGTGCCCGGTCAAGCTCCGGCCCTTCCTGCGGGGACACCAGCAAGTATCCGTGCTTCCCGCTGCCTGCGGTGAACGGATAGACCGCAAGGCTGCGCAGCGGCTCCTTGCCGCTCATGGCGGCGACTTGCTCGCGCATATGCAAGCTGTCCGGCGCGGGTCCATGGACCAATATACAGCATAGCCGCGAGGCGGGGGCGATCCCCAGCGTCTTCAGCCCCTGCTCGCGCTCTTCCTCCGTATTCTCCCGCATCAGGAGCCGGGATACCGTATCCTCCTGCATCAGCGCCGAGAGCGCTTCACGCCGTGAGGACGCCTTGCGTTCCTTAAGAATCTGTTCCGTGACCGTCTGCAGCGCCTCCGTCAGCTCGTTTTCATCCAGAGGCTTGGTTAGATAATTGGATACTCCGTATTTAAGCGCCCGCTTGGCATACTCAAAGTCAGCATAGCCGCTAAAAATAATAAACTTCGGACGGCAATCGCTCTCAGACGTTCTTCGGATCAGCTCAAGGCCGTCGATGACCGGCATACGTACATCGGTGATAACCAGATCAGGGCGGGTGCTGTGAATCAGCGCCAGCGCGTCCTCCCCATCCAGCGCCTCACCGCACACTTCAAAGTTCAATTTCTCCCAGTCTACCAGGAACCGAAGCCCTTCCAGCATCAGCGGCTCATCGTCGGCAAACAGTACCTTAAGCATTGGATCACCATCTTTAATGAAGTATTTTGAGTTCTGCAACGCTCACCAATATGGAACAGGAGAAACCGCTTCGGCTGCACCCGAAACGGTTATAGTATACATATTTTTCTTACTATAATACGTAGTGACAATTACTCTTTTACGCTACCCAGGTTCAATCCTACCACGAAATACTTCTGCAAGAAAGGGTAGACGAACAGAATCGGGACCGCTGTAACGATCGTAATCGCTGAACGCATGGAAGCTGGCGTAACCAGTGACTGTACTTGATTGTTCTGGCCTCCCGCAAGCATCGAAGGATCATTGTTCGCACTCATAATCGAGCCGAGCATCTTCATCATTTCGTATTGCAGGGTGCTAAGCTTGATATCCGAGGAGGCATACAGGAATGTGTCAAACCAGGAATTCCATGAGCCTACCGCGATGAAGAGTGCGACAGTTGCCAGTACAGGCGTACACAGCGGGAAGATGATTTTCCAGAAAATTCTGAATTCTCCTGCCCCGTCAATCTTCGCCGATTCGGTAAGGCTGAACGGAAGTCCGCGGATATACGTCCGCATAATAATCAGGTTGAACGCGCTGACCAGACTCGGCAGGATATAGACCATGAAGTTATGCAGCAGGCCCATATTCTTGATCAGGAAGTAGTTCGGAATCAGTCCGGCATTGAAATACATAGTCAGGATGAACAGCAGGCCGATCTTTTTGCGGAAAATATATTGCGGCTGCGCCAGTGCATACGCCAACATCGTAGTCAGGAATACACCAAGCATCGTTGAGATAATCGTACGGGATACCGAGATAAATGCGGCATGATAGATTGTTCCTGATATAAAGACCGCCCGGTAATTCTCCAGCGTCCATACACGGGGCCAGAGATAGATTCCCCCGGTAAGCGTGTCACTGCCGTCATTGAAGGATACCGCCAGCGTCTGGAGGAACGGATAAAGTGTGACAGTAACCACAAAGAGCATAAATATCGTGTTGAATGTATGAAATACAACCGGCTCAATCCGGCTTGAACCTTTGGTCCCGGCTTTCATATGGGCTTCCTCCTCTATAGTAATCGCTCTTCGCCGAGGCGTTTTGCGACATTGTTTGCGATGAATACGAGAATGACACTGACAATCGTTTTGAAGATCCCTGCCGCCGTAGCCAGCGAGTAGTTACCCATAGCCAGACCATACTTCACTACAAAGATATCAATGGTTTGCGAATAGTCCACAGTAAGTCCGTTGCCCAGCAAATATTGAAGCTCGAAGCCGGCATCCAGAATATGTCCAATGTTCATAATCAGCAAAATCACGAAGGTAGCCTTGATTCCCGGAAGCGTGATATAACGCATCTTTTGAAAACGTTTCGCGCCGTCAATGGAAGCTGCCTCGTACAGGGAAGGATCGATGGAGGTAATGGCCGCCAGATAGATGATCGTGCCCCAGCCCACCTCTTTCCACACGTTCGACGCCCCGATAATGCCCCAGAAGTATTTCCCTTCACTGAGCCACATAATCGGATCTTTAATCAGGTGAAGCTTCATTAGAACGACATTGACAATCCCGCCATCGATGGAGAGTGAAGTGGACACAATCCCCGCAGCGATAACCATGGACAGAAAGTGCGGCAGATAGGAAATCGACTGAACCGCACGCTTGAAGAACTTGAGCTTGATCTCATTCAGCAGCAGCGCCAGACCGATAGCCGTAACCGTACCCAGTACAAGGTTAATAAAACTCATGGCAATGGTATTGCGAAGTACCAGCATAAAAGTATCATCAGAGAATAAGAATTTGAATTGCTGCAAGCCTACCCATTCCTGCTGGCCAAAGGACACCGCCGGGCGGTAATTCTGAAAGGCCATGAGCCAGCCCCAAATGGGAACATAGTTGAAGATAATCAGATAGAGTGCAATGGGCACAGACATAAAAATAAGCTGCTTCTGTGTTTTCAGTGTTTTCCAGCTGAGTTCCACACCGATTTCCGGATCGATTTTGCTTTTTCGGGTCTTCTGTTTTTTGACCTGTTTGTCCAGTACGGCATCAGACATGTTGTATTCCCTCCTGTAAAAATCATTCTCTCCACGTTGTCCTATTCACGCAGTCCTATTTAGGAAGAGCGGGAAATAACATTTCCCGCTCCTATTTCTGTATTGAATGGTTTATTTAACGCTCCATTTTTCGATGCGCTGCTGGATGCCTTCATTCATCCGGTCTTCATAGGCCTTGATGTCCAGCTTGTGGATTCTGTCCACATAATCCTGCCATACGCCCTCGAACTCTGCAGGACTGGCCATAATGGCTTTCGGCAAATATTTAATCATGAGGTCATTCAGCTTGGACTGTGCGAGCTGGGCTGGTGAACCATCTTTAAGCACGACGGAATACGCAGGGAAGTAGATGTTGTTCTCTTTTGGTTCTTTGAAGAATTCGGACCAGGATTTCTTGTTGTAGGCTTTCAGAATCTTCTGGTCGTAAGGCTTCAGGCTGTCGAAGAATTCCTGCGGCTGTGTGCCGGCATCTGCTGCGTTACCGTCGCTGTACGTACCTTGAATCTTAGGCATGTAACCGAACATCCCTGAGATTTTGTTAGCAACCTGCCAGCTGGTCTGCTCTGCATTGTTCCGTTGCTCAGGCGTACGGTAGAAGGAGCCGTCTGCATTCACTTCATAATCTTCGCCTTTCACGCCCCATTGAAGCGTCTTCTGCCAATCCTCGGTAATCATCTTATCCCAGAATTTGAGAATGCGGACAGGGTCCTTGGCATTGATCGAAATTCCGAATCCGCGGTTGGTGCCGACCGCTCCGCGGTCACGATACCATTCTTCTGCACCCGGATAGAGCAGAGGGAAGCCGATATACGTATTTTCCAGCTTGCCTTGGGAGATCAGGGATTTCTCGCCGTCCTGGAAGTTCCAGTGCTGGTCGAACATCCCGATTACCTTACCGCTTGCTACCTTGGCCAGATACTGGTCATAGTTCTGTACGAAGGCTTCTTTGTCCATCAAGCCTTGAGCGTTGATGTCATTAAGCTTCTTGTAGTACGTCTTGGACATATCCTTGTCGGCAAAAATCTGTGCTACATTGTTATCTACAACAACGGCCCCATCATTCGGATGCCCCGACAGATGCTCTGGGGGATTCTGCAGCGGGAACACGCGCCAGTCGAAGTTGAGTGATTCGAACCCGATCATATCCGGGTGTTTTTCTTTATATTTGGCAATGATGTCGAAATACTCATCCAGGGTCTTAGGAGTAGGGTAGCCCATTTCCTCAAGCACACCTTTTTGCAGCCAGAAGCCTGGTCCCTGATAAGTAGGCTCGGTGATTTTACCTTGATAGACGCCATAGCTTGGCAGTACATAGATGTGGCCGTCACTCTCATCCTTGATCTGGTTCCAGACCGCACCGTAATGCTTCTTCAGGTTGGGAGCGTATTTCTCAATCAGATCCTCAAGCGGAATGTATGCCTTGGCGTTGATTAATTTGTCGTCGCCCGACAGGATGTCCGGGTAGTCGCCTCCGGCAATCATGACACCGAGCTTCTGCTGCAGGTCGCCGACAAGGAATTCCTGGTTGAAGGTGATTCCGGTCTCGTCTTTGATCAGCTTCAGAATCTTATTGTCAGGTGTTGGCTGTTGTCCGGGACCATTCATGAATACCGAGAACGTTACGGGTGCAGTGTCGTCTCCTGCTGCTGCCGGACTGGCGTTACCTCCAGTGGCTGAATTTTTGCCTCCGGTGTTAGTGTTGTTGCCTGATCCACAGCCTGTAAGTGCCAGTGTGAGTGCTAGTACACCGGCCGCAGCGGCCTTAGCTGAACGTTTTGCCGTTTTGTGCATGTTATTATGCCTCCCCTTTTTGGCTAATCGCTTATGTTTCTATTTTCTCTTGGTGACAACTTTAATTATACGTTTTCAGAATGCGCTTACAATTCATAGAATATAGGTCTTCCCCCCTGAAAATTCATAAAAAGAAAACGTTTGCTTACAGTACGGCAGCGGAATTGCCGTTCTTTCTTAGCTGGCTGTGCGTGGCGTTGAGCGTGTTGACGGCCTCCTCGGGTTGGCAGGATTTTGGCGGGTGCAGACGGATGAAAACGAATGAAAGCGGAATCAGGGGCACTTGTGCTCTTCATATGTCCCACGCGCCGTCCCCCAGTAAATTGCTGTTCAGTTTTTCGCATACATTCGGCCCACGCGCCGTTCTAGCCAATCACAGCAGAAAGGGATTGACGCAAATGCGCCAATCCCAGTGTACTGTCTTATAGTATTCGTTAACCACATAGCCTACTATTCAGCCACAGCGGGTGAATGTATACGAGCTTCCCGCTTCTCCTGTGAACGATACGGAATCAAGTCCTGGACCTTCGAGCCGGCAAGGGCCGGATACGGTACATGTTACCACTGCTTCCGTAACGAGTCCACCGCTCCAGGTGAAATCGAGGGTATAGCCGCCTCTTGCCCGCAGTCCCTTGACACTGCCCTCGCTCCAGTCCGCTGGCAAAGCAGGCAGCAGTCTGATCCTATCTGTATGACTCTGCAGCAGCATCTCCGCAATGCCCGCTGTTCCTCCGAAGTTCCCGTCAATCTGGAAAGGCGGATGATTGTCGAACAGGTTAGGCAGGGTCGAATGCTCCAGCAACGCCCGGACATTGGTATAGGCTTTGCCCTCATCTTGCAGTCTGGCCCAGAAGTTAATGATCCATGCCCGGCTCCAGCCGGTATGTCCACCGCCGCTGGCAAGTCTGCGTTCCAGCGTCGTACGGGCCGCTGCCGCCAGCTCCGGCGTATGCTCCACCATGAAGGCATCCCCCGGATACAGCGCGAACAGATGCGAAATATGCCGATGCCCTGGCTCTACCTCTTCGTAATCCTCCATCCATTCCTGAATCTGGCCGTATTTACCGATCTGCGGCCCTGGCAAACGATCCAGCGCTGAGCGGAGCTCTTCGCGGAATGCCTCGTCCCGGCCAATAATCTCCGCGCTCTGGATGCAGGCCTTGAACAGCGCCTCAATAATCTGGAAGTCCATAGAGGCTCCGGCACACAGCACGCCCGATTCCCCGCCAGGTAGCTGGTAGGTGTTCTCCGGCGAGACGGACGGGCAGGTAATCAGCCGGCCCGACTCATCCTCTATCAGATAATCCAGCAGGAACTGTGCAGATTCCTTCATCGTATCGTAGGCATTCGCCAGATAATGGCGGTCCTGACCGAACCGGTAATGCTCCCACATATGCAGACACAGCCAAGCTGCTCCCAGCGGCCAGAACGATGCTGGCAGATACGTATCCTGAGGAGCAGTATCTGCCCAGATGTCAGTATTGTGATGTGCCGTGAAGCCGCCACAGCCGTACATCACCTTCGCAGTCACCCGTCCCGGCTCACGCATCCGTTCGATCAGATCGAACAGCGGCTCATGGCATTCCGCCAGATTACAAAGTTCAGCCGGCCAGTAATTCATTTGCGCGTTAATGTTAATCGTGAATTTGCTGTCCCAGGCCGGGGTGAAGCTGTCGTTCCAGATGCCTTGCAGATTTGCAGGCAAGGAGCCCGGACGGCTAGAGGCAATCAGCAGATAACGGCCATATTGGAAATAAGTCGAGATCAGTCCGTGGTCTTCTCCTCCCTGCCGGAACCGATTTAGCCGTTCACTGGTCGGCAGTCCGCTCAGCTCCGGGTCCTCCGGCAGCGTCAGCGCAACCCGGCCGTATAGGCTGCGGTAATCCGCGACATGACGGGCAAGCAGCTTGTCATAAGGAACGCTACTCAGCTCTTCAAGCTGCCGCTTGGCATACAGCGCCGGATCGGGATGGCGGAACGTGGTTCCTGCAGCAAGCAGCAGCGTTATCGAGCTTGCCCCCTCCACCAGCACGTATTCGCCGATGTTGCGGCAGATTCCATCTTCTGTGACGGCCTTTAATACAGCAGCGAAGGAGCTGCCCCCGCGCCCGCCGCATTCTCCGCCCATCACCAGCCCGCTGTCATTCCATTTCTCGGTCTTCTCCAGCATTCTCCAGTTCTGGCGGTTAAATCTGGCCTTCAGGGAGATTGCGTTCTTCCGGTCAGAGGTGATCCGCAGCACGATGGCTTGATCCGGGAAGCTGGCGAACAACTCACGGGTATACCGGACTCCGCCGGTGGAATAACTCACCCGCGATACGCCGCGTTCCAGATCCAACTCACGGCTATACTCTTCCACTGGCTGCTCATGTCCGCTGAATGACAGCAGCAGGTCGCCCAGCGGCAGATAATGGCGCTGCGCTTCCGGCAGCCCCACCATCGTCATGGCCGCCAGCTCCTCCGCTTCCTGCAGCTTGCCTTCCAGAATCAGCTGGCGGAGCTTCGGCAAGTGGGGCAACGCATCTTCGTTGTTGCGGTCACGCGGACCTCCGTACCATACGGAATCCTCATTGAGCTGCAGTTTCTCCTCGGCCGCCCGGCCAAAGATCATCGCCCCGAGCCGGCCGTTGCCGATCGGCAGCGCCTCATTCCATTCCTGTGCCGGTTCACTGTACCATAACCGCTGGCTCTGTTCCGTACTTGTCATCGTTGCTTCGCTCCTTCGCAGTTAATTCAGCTCAACCAATGCCTTGATCACCTTGGATTCAGGATTCAGCCAGCTCTCGAACTGGCCGGTCATCTCCCCGAATGAGCAGCGGTGGGAAATATAGCGGTCCACATCAATGTAACCGTCCCTAATGGCGCTAATCACCCGTTCGAAGTCCTCGCGGGTCGCATTTCTGCTGCCCTGCACCGTCATTTCCCGGGCATGGAAATCCGGGTCACTAAAGGTAATGTTCCCTTTGACCAAGCCGACATAAGTCAACGTACCACCATGCCCCACCAGTCCGAAAGCTCCCTCCATAGAAGAGATGTTGCCGGTGGAATCAATGACATGCGGCAGGAAGTTGCCGTCTGTAAGCGTCGATAGCTGTTGCTTCGGCTCCTTCAAGGCGCTTACCTTATGCTCCGCCTGGGCCCAGCCCTTGCAGAAGGCCAGGCGTTCATCGTTGACATCCATCGCAATGACCTTCGCACCGGCGTACCGGGCCATGGCCATCACTCCAAGTCCGATCGGGCCTGCTCCAATCACAAGTACCTGATCCCCGGCGCTGATTCTTGAGCGCCGCACCGCATGGGCACCAATCGCCAGCGGCTCCAGCATGGCCGCCTGATCCAGCGTCAGCCCGTCTGTCTTCAGCAGATTGCCTACAGGCAGACTCACCCGTTCCCGCATTCCGCCGTCTAGATGAACCCCGAATACTCTCATTTTCTGGCAGCAATTCGTTTTACCGTTCAGACAGGCCCGGCACTCTCCGCAATGCAGATAGGGGATGACACTGACCTGATCCCCTGCGCGAAGCCCTTGTGAATTGTCTCCAATGCGCTCAATGATCCCTGACAGCTCATGCCCCAGCACACGCGGATAAGTGAAATAAGGCTGGTTCCCCCGGTAAGCGTGCAGGTCTGTCCCGCAGATGCCGATCCGGCGGATGCTTACAATGGCTTCTCCATCCTGCAGCTCAGGCTCCGGCAGATCCTCGCGGAATACGAACTTTCCGATCTCCTCACAAATAATTCCCTTCATTATAAGCGCTCCCCGTTCCGGCTCTGTGCTTCGTTCCACTCCGGCTGTCCGCTCGGCCAAGTCGCCCCGTCGATCGGCTTCAGAATGTCCAGTACCTCTGCCAGTAATTGTTCATTGATCGGCTCTTCGGTCCATTTAATATTGTTGCGGATATTGTCCGGCGTTGCCGTACTCACCAGTGTCGTAGGAATCTGCTCATTCGCTGTAGAGAATTGAACCGCCAGCTTGGCGATTTCTTCTCCCTTGTCCCGGCAAAATTCCGCCGCACGCTGACACGCGGCCTGAATCTCGGCGCTCGCCGGATGCCAGTCCGGCACCTTGCGGTTGCTGAGCAGCCCCATGGAGATCGGCGAAGCATTGATCAGTCCGGTGCCTTGGCTCTCCAGCAGCGGAAGCAACCGCAGCAGCGTAGTATCATTCAGCGAATAGTGGCAGTAGGACAGGATAACATCCAGTGCGGTCTTCGACAACACGGTCTCGAAGATATTCAGCGGCAGGCCGGTCACGCCATAATAGCGGATTTTGCCGGATTGCTTCAGCTCCTCCAGCGCCGGAATCCCCTCCTCCATCACCTGCGTAAGCGAGCCAAATTCAATATCATGCAGCAGCAAAATATCCAAGTAATCTGTGCCCAGTCTGCCCATACTCTCTTCCGCACTGCGGATGATCCGCTCTCTGGAGAAATCGAATTCCCCCTCGCCGTAACGTCCGGCCTTCGTGCTCAGGATATACTTGTCGCGCGGTACAGTTTGCAGCGCTTCGCCCAGCACTGTCTCCGCTTTCATGAGGCCGTAGTAAGGGGAGACATCGATGAGATTAATCCCCATATCCAGCGCCGTATGCACCGTGCGGATACCCTCTTCCTTAGGCACATCCCGGAACACACTTCCGAGCGAGGACGCCCCGTAGCTTAATACGGAGACATCCAGTCCCGTATTCCCCAGCTTTCTGTATTTCATATCGCTCAACCTCCTATAATTAGTGAATCCAGCTTATAAAATCTAACAGCATTCGCTCCAAACACCGGCTCCATCTCTTCCGCAGACAATCGGCCTTGCAGTGCTGTGCGCAGAATCCCCACAACCTCCTCATAGGTTGCCGCCATCAGGCACACAGGCCAGTCGCTGCCGAACATCACCCGCTCGGGTCCGAACAGCTCCAGCATGGCATCTACGTAAGCGGTGAAATTCTCCTGCGTCCAGCCCTGAGGATCTGCTTCGGTGACCATCCCGGACAGCTTGCAGTAAATTCCCGGATGCTTGGCAACCTCCGCCATCAAGCTTCTCCACGGCTCTAATTGGCCCGAAGCAATCTTCGGCTTTGCCAGATGATCAATAACTCCCCGTAGTCCCGGAACCTGTTCCAGCATCTCAATGAGCTGGGGAAGCTGATCGGCCAGCACCAGCAGGTCCACCGGCACATCCCGCTCCGCAAGATATGAGAGCGCTTCTATATATGGCCGGGTCAAAAGTACACCGGGGTCTGCCATCTCCTGAATCATCACCCGCAGCCCGGTGAACTTCGGATGTCTGCTGAGACGCTCGAATTCTGCCTGGAAGGAAGGGCTTGCAAGATCCAGCCAGCCGATCACACCCGCGACAGACTCCGCCTGCTCGCTCAGTCCCAGAATGTATTCCGTTTCCTCCACGGTCGGCGCAGCCTGTACCACAATCGTGCGGCTGATCCCATGCTTCATTAGCTCCGGCTCCAGATCAGCGGGCAGATAATCCCGGAACAGCACCGGAATCTCCGGTGTAATCCATCCATAATCATCCCTGTCTATCTTCCAATAATGCTGGTGAGCATCAATATACATGATAACGCCTCCATTCCACCTTATTGTAAACATCCGATAAAGGAATAAAAATAGCTAAAACAAACAAATCTATACCTTATTTTGATATGATGTGGGTAAGTATGTTGAGATTCAACTCAGGGGGCGACGTCATGGAACCGATCCGCAAGTCTTTTGACCATCAATTGCCGTTTACGCTGCTGCTAGACTATAAGGAAACGAAAAGTCCGCAGCGCGAGCTGCCCGACCACCAGCATGACTGGTACGAATTCATCTACGTATACGGCGGTAAAGGAAGCTTTTTCATCGATCAGACCTTTTATGAGATGCATCCAGGCGACATCATTGTCGTTCCTGGGAATACGGTGCACCGGGGATTTCCCGACAATGAGGAGCCGGTGACCTCCTCTGCCCTTTTTTTCAGCCCGGCTCTGATCCATAACCATACCTACAGTGAGTCTTATCCCTATCTGAAGCTGTTCGACGCTGCCAAGACAAACAAGCAGTATAAGTATACCCTGTCCCCTGAACATGCTGAAATTCTGCAAAATGATATCGATGCGATCCACCAGGAGCGCGAGCAGAATCAGCCGGACGGCGGGCAGGCGCTTACGCTGCTGCTTCATCTTACACTGCTGCATCTGAACCGCTACTGTCTACCGCAGGCCGCCGAGCCGGTTGTTTCAAGTCCCTTGCTGCCGGAGTGGTTCCGTGAGGCGCTCAGCTATATCAACGATCATCTGGATCAGCCGCTGGAGCTAAGCTCCCTGGCTGCGCGGGCCTCGATCTCACCGGCCCATTTCAGCCGGGTCTTCAAGCAGCGTCTGGGAATGAATGTGACAGATTATATTGCGACGAAGCGGATTTTTGCCGCCAAGGACAGCCTGCTGCAATCAAGCTGTACCATCGAGCAGATTGCCATGGCCTGCGGCTTCGAGAGCCTGCCCCATTTCTACCGTACGTTCAAAAGAATCACCAGCATGACACCCGCCGCCTACCGCAAGAGTAACAGAGCTTACTAGAGCTTCTCTATTCAGCTTACAAAACGTTCAAGTTGGTAACAATGAACCTCAGCCTCAGCTATGCAGGTCCTCTGCGCGGACGGTTAGAGCTTCCCCTTCATAAGTGACAATACAGCTTCCGGCATGCCCGGCCATCTCTACGGCAAATTGCCTTACCGCCTGCATTCCGGCATAGTCTCCGGCCCGCTTCCCGATAGTCAGGCTACGGTCCGCTTCACACCAGCTCAGCTCAATCATGGCATAGGAGCCGGTCTCATAATTATAATTATCGCCTTCATCTTCATACAGGGTGAAGGCTGCATCCTTGCCGCCGTATACCTTGAGCCGGGTCACAGCCTCCGGCTGTTCATCCGTATATTGAACATCGGGGCCGAGCGGGACAACGGACCCGGCGCGGACATACAGGGGAAGCGTCTCCAGATCCGCTTTTGCTACAATCGTCACGCCGCCCTCCAGCCGTTCATCGCTCCAATAATCGTACCATTCGCCTTCAGGAAGGTATACACTGCGTTGCTTAAGAACCCCCTCAAGCTCACGGGAGCCGGGACCATAATACATAGCCTCCGTCACGGGAGCTACCATGAAGGCCGGACCGAACATGAACTGGTCGCTGATAGAATGAACCCGCACATCCTCCCGGTAGTCGAAGGCCAGCGCGCGGAACATGGTATAACTGCGGTGTGCCACAGCTCCGGCCAGGGAGTAGATGTATGGCATCAGCCTGTAACGGAGCTTCAGATAGTTCACCAGCGTGTCATACATCAGCTCACCCTCCTGGCCGAACTGCCATATCTCTCTCGGCGTATCCGTGCCATGCGAACGAAACATCGGCAGGAAGGCTCCAAGCTGGAACCAGCGGACATATAGCTCCCGGTAGCCCAGATCAGCAACACCCTCGTCATAATCCCCGCAACAGAACCATTGCTCCTTGTGATTCTTCACGAAGAACGCCCCGATATCCAGCGTCCAGTAAGGCGAACCAGTCACGCAAAAGTTAAGGCCGTCTGCAATCTGCTTTCTCAGCGTCTCCCAATTGGCGGCTATATCGCCTGACCATGTTATCGTGCCATAGCGGTGTTGCCCTGCGAACGCCGAACGTGTCAGATTGATTACCCGCTTCTCTGAGGTTGCTGCCCGCTGGCCTTCATAGATCCCTTTGGAGTGCTGCATGGAATAGGCATTGATCAAGCCCGGATCGAGATAACGCTTCGATTCTGCTGTATTAATCAGCAGCCGCTGCTCCGGCTCCGGCTTGACCGCACCCTTCCAGTCCGCTTCGAACGGCTCGGTGCAATCGCACCACCAGGCATCAATGCCGTGGGCGAACAGCCCTTCGTTGGCCTGCTTCCAGTACAGCGCACGAGCCTCCTCCGAGAAGGCATCATAAGTCGCCTGATTGCTGAGCAGGAAACCGCGTGCCTTCATCTCTTCATGATTCTCCCCGCCCGCGCCCATAATCGGCCAGATCGACACCATCAGCTTGGCGTTCATGGCGTGCAGGCTGTCCATCATCTGTGAGGGATCGGGGAAGCGCTCGGGATCGAAAGTCTTTTGCCCCCACAGATTGCCCGTCCAGGACTGCCAGTCGAGCACGATACAGTCGAGGGGAAGCGAACGTTCACGATACTCTTGTACGATGGCAAGGAGTTCCGCCTGGGAGACGTATCTTTCCTTGGACTGCACATACCCGAAGGACCACTTCGGCAGC
Organism: Paenibacillus sp. FSL H8-0332; assembly: GCF_037963835.1. Lineage (NCBI taxonomy): Bacteria > Bacillati > Bacillota > Bacilli > Caryophanales > Paenibacillaceae > Paenibacillus > Paenibacillus sp. FSL H8-0332. The sequence continues at coordinate 2,371,799 of NZ_CP150145.1, read as the reverse complement.
ATCGGCGCTTCTCCGGTCAGATAGCGGATTCCCGCCGTAATCTGATCGAATTCCGGACCATAAATGAAATAGTAATCCATCTCTTCATCCGCATCACTCCAGAGATACGAGCCAAAGTCATCGTCATGAAAAGTCATATAAGACCCCGAATCTACCAGAATCCCATAGCCGCGTGTAGACACCAGTACCGGTACAACCGCCTTCATATTCTGCTGGTACAAATATTGCTGCCGTCCCCGGAGGTTCATCATCCCCTCTTCATGGGAGCCAAGTCCGTACAGGGCTTCGCCTTCCTGCCATTCGAATTCCAGCTTCGTGTGAAAAGCCTCCCGGTCCAGCCTCCGGTTAACCCCCTCCGCTCTGGCACGCAGACCATCTGCACCCTGCCCAGTCTCGACCGTGTCTGATGAGGCATCGAAGACTGTATGATAGACCTCTGTGCGCTCCAGGGTTTTGCCGCCTCTGGCTGGCTCCCGTGTCAGCAATGTGCCGTCCGCAGCTCTGTAGCTGAACGCACAGGTCTCTTTATCCACTTCAATCGTTAGCTGCCCCGTTGATATCTCCAGATGGCCGGGCAGTTCAGTCACATTGTACTCTACATTCTCTGCCGCTGGCCGGCTTACCACCATCAGACTCTCTTTGCCGCTCAGCTCGGCATTCAGCGTATAACGAATTCTGGCAATCCCCGGCGTACACCAGCCGATATGCATCATTCCCTCACTAGTCTCCAGCCTTACGCCAGCCTCGCCGGATTGAACAGTTATCAGTTTCATTATGGTACCACCCTTCCTTATGACTTCTCTTGATGATAATGATATTATTATTGATAGCGGTTTATCTAACATATATTTGCGCGATATCATCACAATATAGCGATTCAGAGGAGGGCACCATGTACGAACACCGTTACCGGGAGAACAAGCTGCACGGCCAGCCGGAATTCCCGCTGCATATCTACCGGGTGGAGCATCAGGCAAGCGTGCATTCCATTCTTCCGGTGCACTGGCATAATGAAATGGAGATTATCTATCTGGCGGAAGGCCGCGCTACCTTCTATATTGAGAGCCGCGAGTTCGCCATCCAGGCAGGAGATGCCCTGATCGTTCATCCCGGTGAGCTTCATTCAGGCATGGACACCGCCATGGGCGGCACCTGTTATTATTCCATCGTGTTTAAAAGCTCCTGGCTGTCTTCACCACAGCCCGACCGGGTACAGGAGCTGTTCCTGGACCCGGTTCTGCAAGGGACGGTCCGGCTACCCGTTCTGTTATCTGCTGCAGACGCCGCCCACTCCCCCTTGCTTCAGCTGATCAGGGAGCTGCTCAGCCGCTATGAGCGTAAGCCCGGGGCTTATGAAATGAGCCTGAAGGCGCTCCTGCTGCTGTTCATCGCAGACAGCTATCAATACGGGCTGACCGGCTTGAACCCGGCGTCGGAGACCCGGCACGGCCGGGAATATAACCGGCAGATCCGGGAGGTGCTGAGCTATATGGAGGCGCATTCCCGCGACCGGCTGGAGCTGGATCAACTTGCCGCCGTGGTAGCGCTGAGCCGCTCGCATTTCTGCAAGTTTTTCAAAGCTCAGACAGGGATGCGCCCGATGGAGTACCTGAATTATATCCGCATCAGCCAGGCGGCCAGTCTGCTCCGCAGCGGATCATACAATGTGCTGGAAGCTGCGCTGGAGTCAGGCTACCAGCATGTCAGCTATTTTTCCAAATGGTTCAAGCATTATATGAACATGACCCCCTCGGAGTACAAGGCCCGGTATTCTTCCGGCGTGTAGCAGCGGACTCAGAGCGTGCGCACCATGATATGAACAACAAGACAGCAGCACCGGGAACACACTCCCTGGTACTGCTGTCTGTGTCATGCCCGGTCCGAATACCTCTGGTCTACTCCAGCATAAACGATGCAAACTGCGCGCCGCCATTGCCGGTATACGTGAAATACAGCGCCTGAACGCCGTCCGGAATCGCCACTTCCGCAGCATATTCTTTCCAGACATTCGTGAAGCCTACCGGAATAGAGGCAAGTGCAGGCCCGTCCCAAGCCGTCTTCACCTGGAACTCCCCATGGCAATATCCCCGCACCTTGATGGAGACCCGGCTAACCCCCTTGCAGTCAAAATACTTGAACCCGGCGGTCGCCGACTCCGTCATATTGGCAATATAGCCAACCTCTTCTTCGCCGTCTCCGCCGTCCTGGGTAATTTTCGGGAACCGGCTGTCCATCCAGGCCCCCACCTTGCCAAACCCTCCGGTATACATCTCCTGATCCTTGGTGAACAAATGACAGGCCAGGTAAGCGGGATATTCTCCGCGTCCCTCCAGCGGGCCGCCGTTCGGGCCGGAGGTTGTAATCTCCACCTGCGGGATGGTGCCGTCTTCATGGAACGTAATCGGCTCGATGCAGCCCTGGCGCGAGAACGCGGTCCCGTTGGTATGCCGGTGATAGAAGATATACCACGCTCCATTAACCTCCACGATGCTGCCGTGGTTATTGCCGCCGTAATACATCGTCTGGTCCGCAGGCTTATACGTATCGATATGCAGATCACAGTTGCTCACAATGACTCCCTGGTACACGAAATCCCGGGTAGGATGGCTGCTGGTGGCATAACACAGCTCATGCATGGAGATTGAGGAATAGACCAGGTAGTAGATATCTCCTCTTTTGCGGATGGAAGGGGCCTCGAAGAACTCATAACCCTCGAAGCCGGTCCCCTGGCTGTAAGGCTGGCTCGGTGCAACGAACACAGGCTCCTCAATAATCGTAAGCATATCGGGACCGAGTACAGTAGCCATCGCACCGTGTCTCGACTTGTCTCCGTATCCGCAGAAGCCGGTGTACAGGTAAGTGGTGTCGCCTTCGGTCAATACCCCCGGGTCAAACTGCGGCTCATCGCCTGCCCGTTCGCCCAGACGCGTGCCGTCCCCATAGGTGACATAGCCGTAGAATTCGTATTTGCCGCCCGGCTTATCGCAGACCGCTACCGATACGACAGGAACCTTGTCCAGTACATAGTAGAGATAATAGCGCCCGTCCGGTCCCTGCGTCACATCCGGTGCATAGAGACACATGCTGCCTTCCGGGTTGAGCGGGTCATCTGTCGTCTGGTAGATCACACCTTCATAATGCCAATCAGCCAGATTGTCCTCCGGCGCTGACCAGCAGACATAATCGTTCAGACAGAAGGCGTGTCCGTTGAACCGGTCATGCGAGCCATAGACATATACTCTTCCTTCAAAAACATATGGTTCCGCATCCGGCACGTACTCCCAGGAAGGCAGATATGGGTTGAATCCTTGTTGTTGTGTCATTCTAACATCCTCCATTTGTTATATAGATTGTCGTTGTTAATTTTTCATTGTGGGATTGCCGTGACTCCAGACTAAGCAAGCACCGTCACCTGTATCGTGCAGTCGGCGTAATCCGGGTGTACATCCCTCTCCCCGGCCACATCCAGCAGAGGGACGCCATTACTGTTGTAATGGACTCTGTGAATCGCCGAGCATCTCGTTCCATGCTTCACCAGCTGCTCTTCCCCGTGGTAGAGAACCAGCGTAGTACCGTCTGTATCCTGGAAAAAAGAATTATGCCCGGGGCCGTACACCCCGTCCAGCGAATAATAAGAAAGTGCCGGCGTGCCCGCCTTGCTCCAGGCACCGGCATCCAGAACATTGCCGCCCCGTGGAATGCTTAACCAGCCCACCGCATAGGTATATCCCGTTGCCGCCCCGCCGGAATAGGCAATATACACGGTATCTTCCGTAAGGAGCGGATACGGGCCTTCGTTATTGATCGTGCCCTGAACGTTCTCCCAGCCGAGCAGCGGACGCGACAGCAGCACCGGCTCACTGGTTAATACCGCCGGGTTCACTTCATCTACAGTGGCGATGTACAGCATGGAGCCGGTATCCAGCGGCGTTCCGATCCCTTTACGGTAAGACCAGACTACACAGGAGGTACCGTCTGCCTTGAAATAAGTCATATCCAGCGTAATGCCGTCTTCGGCCAAAGGAGTACCGTCCATCCGCTTCACCCGGACCGGCGTGCTCCAATCCCCGGCCTTCATAATATCGCCGCCGGGATTCAGCTTCATCAGATGGCATTGCGGTCCCCATACCTTGCCGCCAACGGCGAACAGGATGTATAGCTCCCCGCCGATGACATGGAATTCCGGTGCCCAGAAGGTCTGGATGAAGTTCAGCTCCTCATTCAGGTCCAGTATAACGGCTTCCTGGAAGCCCGGAGCGAATAAGTCCTGCAAGGTATCTGCCACGCGGACATAGATGCCGATATTATTGACATTGTCATTGGTAGCCAGGAAGTAATACCTGCCGTTCCAGGGAAGAATCACCGGGTCTGCATAGCCGCTTGCTAACGGGAACGGCAAGTCATAAGTGACTACTTTGCCATGTATGGTATGTGTTCCTGGCAAGGTGAAATCAATCCCTGCGGTATCCCAGGCCACCCGCTTATCGGCAGTGGAGCCGTCAGAATATAGCGCTGTGGCTCTGACCTTTGTCAATTCATCAGCAGAGTGGACACTGACCTGCTCTGCCACGCGAATACCGGTGTTGTGTACTGGAGTCCAGGCTGCCTGTACCTTGCGGCCGGCGGGAGCGTCCACTGTCAGCACATTCCCCGGACGGGTTCCGGGCAGCGGCTGAGCGGGCCGCTCTGCCGTGAAGGCTTCCGCAGGCTCCGGCGGCGAGATCCCTTCCGGCTTCCGCAAGTCGGCCAACCGGTTCACATAATAGCTGCCGTCGTTGTCCTGCCAGCGGATCTCGTATCCTGCGCCTGTGTTGTCCAGTGCGCAGACGGCTTCTTTTACATACCGTTCATTATCGAGCCGGACAAGCCGCTGAGTATCGAAGGTCACCAGATCCGGCGAGGTCCACAGCAGAATCTGCCCCCTGCTCTCCCCGTCATCCTCCCCCGAGGCGTCAACCCTTACGGCAATCATCCCGAAAGCACCTTCCTGTGTGCGGAATAGATAGGGATTTTTGAGTCCTTTTTCATGAATCACATTCTTCTCATCCACCGTTGCCACGGCAAATAGTATGCCATAGTTCCGGTTCAGCGGCTGAAATTCGTTATGGTCATCTGTGCAGGCCATGTGAACACTGTTGCTGAGAGATCCGGTGTAATCTTGGTTCGGTATGCGCGTGTAGACTGTAAGCTTCATTAGCTCTGAGACCTCATTCATAGCTCAATCACCCTAACCTTTTTATTCACCTTGCAGTATGTCCCTACCAGTATAGAGAAGCTTTTGGCGTGAAGTCCATGACATATAGACACCTAAGATTGATCTATCCTTAGATTATGGTCCAGAGCCGGAATCGTCTATAAAATATCTGGAAAACGCTTTAATCTCTATACCGCCGCTTATGATATACTTGGGCAAAATAAAATTCACCTGGAGGATGTTATGATAAATACTACAGAGGGTTCTTTTTACACAGGAGAGTACAGAAATTTGTTTCTTGAAAACGGACTGCGTCCGGAGGCGATTCAGCAGCGGCTGGAAGATACCTGGAACGAAATGTTCTACGGTGCCCCTGATGTCCGGCTCTACCATACTATGGATGATGATAAGGGTTATATCGTAGATACAGGCAATACCGATGTGCGCACAGAGGGCATGTCGTACGGGATGATGATGGCGGTTCAGATGAATAAAAAGGAGGAGTTCGACCGGCTCTGGAATTTCGCCAAAGTCTTCATGCAGCATACGGAGGGCCGTTATAAGGATTATTTCGCCTGGCAATGCAAGTTGGATGGTACACGGTTGTCTCCCGGCCCCGCGCCGGATGGAGAAGAGTTCTTCGCGATGGCCCTGTTCTTCGCTTCCAGCCGCTGGGGCGACGGTGCCGCGCCATTCAATTATTCTGAGCAGGCCAGAATCATTCTCCGCGCTTGTGTGCACAAGGGGGAAGACGGAGAAGGCCATCCGATGTGGGACCCGGAGACCAGGCTGATTAAGTTCATCCCGGAGACTCCGTTCAGCGATCCCTCCTATCATTTGCCGCATTTCTATGATCTGTTCGCCCTGCAGGCGGATGAAGCAGACCGGGCGTTCTGGAAGGATGCAGCTGCCCGGAGTCGGGATTACCTGCACCTGGCCTGCCACCCGGTTACCGGACTGTCCCCGGAATACGCCAACTATGACGGGACTCCGGTGGAACCCCAGCCGCATGGCGACTTCCGCCACTTCTTCAGCGATGCCTACCGTGTCGCCGCCAACATCGGGTTGGATTATGAATGGTTCCGCTGCGATCCTTGGCAGGTAGAGCAGTCTAACCGGATTCAGGCGTTCTTCCGGGACATAGATCCTGCGGATTACCGGCGGTATACCATTGACGGTCAGCCGTTTGACGAGCTGTCCCTGCATCCGGTCGGCCTGCTGTCCACTCTGGCAATGGCCTCGCTCGCTGCCGACGGGCCGGATGCCGGGCGCTTCGTCAAACTGTTCTGGAACACCCCGCTGCGCACCGGAGAACGGCGGTATTACGACAACTGCCTGTATTTCTTCACCATGCTGGCGCTAAGCGGGAATTATCGGATTTACTTATAAGAGATAGGGGCACTTGTGCTCCTCATTCGCTCATCTAGCCGCTTTCTGTTGATATCAGGTGCACTTCTGCACCTCATTTGTTCATTTAGCAGCCTTCTGCTGAAATCAGGGGCACTTGTGCTCCTCATTCGCTCATCTAGCAGCTTTCTGCTGATATCAGGGGCACTTTGCTGTTAGTGTTAACCGTGGACACCCGTTAAGAGAATAGAGATAATAAGTTTAACGAGGAGGTGTCCCCATGAGTGGAACACGGAGAAGCTACAATGAAGAATACAAAAGACAGACCGTCAAGTACATCCAGGAGCAGACGAAAACGGTGGCGGAACTGGCCCTGGAACTGGATGTCCCCGCCAAAACGTTGCATAAATGGCTAGGACAGTACCGGCAGTTTGAGAATGAGCCCATCGTTACTCCAGACAAATACAGAGAGCTGGAACGTCAACTGAAGGAGCGGGAGCACGAACTCGCAGAGCTGACAGAGGAGATGGCAATCCTAAAAAAAGCCGTGCACATCTTCAGCAATCCAAAGAACTGAGATTTCAGTTTATTGAAGATCATCGCTCCGAGTTCCGCGTGGAGAAGATGTGCAATGTCTTTCAGGTGTCCCGGAGCGGGTACTACAAATGGAGAACAGCAAAGCCCAGCCCTCAAGCCAGCCGCAAAGCCTTGTTGCTGAAGCGGATTGCCTATCATTTTCATGACTCTAAGGGTCGCTATGGCAGCCCCAAAATCAAGGTTCTCTTAGAGCGTGAAGGGCACCAGGTCAGTGAACGCACGGTAGGCAAGTACATGAAAGAACGGGGTCTGCGCTCTTGTGTCGCAAAGAGATTTCGCGTATGCACCACCGACTCCAACCATCCGTTACCCATTGCCCCCAACCTGTTAAACCAGCAATTTCACACGGAAAAGCCGAACCAGACGTGGGTGGCGGATATCACCTACATTCCCTGCCGGGAAGGACGAATGTACTTGGCGAGTGTGCTGGACCTGTGTACCCGGGAGATTGTCGGCTGGCGGCTTAGCGACCGGATGACCACTGACCTCGTACAAGGCGCTCTGGACGCTGCCTACAAGGCCAAACGCCCCGGGAAGGGCTTAATTCACCATTCGGATCGAGGCTCCCAGTACGCCTCTGAAGACTACCGGGAACGCCTAAAGACGTACCAGATGACCGCAAGCATGAGCCGCAAAGGGAACTGTTATGATAACGCCTGTATCGAATCTTTTCACAGCCTCTTAAAAAAAGAGTTGGTGTACTGGAATCGATTTAAAACGAAGCAACAGGCGTATGATGCCATTTTCCAGTACATTGAATTTTTCTACAACCGCAAACGAATCCATGGGGCGCTCGGTTACGTTTCTCCGGTTCAGTTTGCAGCCACATTTAAGCGAAAAACGATGTAGTTGCTGTCTACTTTCTTGACAGGAGTCCACTTGTGCTCCTCATTCGCTCATTTAGCAGCCTTCTGCTGAAATCAGGGGCACTTCTGCTCCTGATTTGTTCATTTAGCCAACTTCTGCTGAAATCAGGGGCACTTGTGCTCCTCGTTACTCTAATACCATCCCTTTCATTTCCCCATCCAACCGACTTTTGGCTGCATTAATGGGATTTATCCCTTTCTTTTCCCCATCCAGCCGACTTTTGGCTGCATTAATGGGATTTATCCCTTTCTTTTGCCCATCCAGCCGACTTTTGGCTGTATTAATGGGATTTATCCCTTTCTTTTCCCCGTCCGGCCGACTTTTGGCTGCATTAATGGGATTTATCCCTTTCTTTTACTCTCCTCAACGAATAATCGCTCCCCCGGACGATGGAGGCAACGCCATCCATCCCGAAGGAGCGATTATTTCTTCCCCAATTCCCCCTATTCGTTCCCACCATTCAACCGCCAACCACATCCGCACGGTATTCCTGCGGCGTGGTTCCGGTCCATTTTTTGAATACCCGGGTGAAGGATTGCGGGGTGACGTAACCGATTAACGAGCCAACCTCCGCGACCTTGAGCTCCCCTCTGCGCAGCAGGTCCTTGGCCTGGCGGATGCGCAACTCCTCGATATACTCGGACAGATTGATGCCCCGTTCCTGCTTGAACAGGCGGGACAGATAGGAGGGATTGAAGTGGATCACATCGGCCAGCCGCACGAGCGACAGGTCCTGGTCGAGATTCTCTTCTATATATAAGCAGATCCGGTCGATGACACCGGCTGCCCGCTTCTGCTCCCCGCTCTTCCTGACAGAGAACAGCAGCTCTGCTGTATCCCGCAGATAGCGGAAGGCTTCTCCCCAAGTCCGGTGAGACTCAAGCTGCATCAGCCCGCTTCCCCCGATCTCCTCATCCGCTTCCCATCTGTTCATGTACGACATGAGCATCAGGGCAATTGTGTAATACAGCTCGGTAAGATAAGGATTGCACCTTCCCGGGTCCTGCCCGGCCGGTTCAGCCATCTCCTTGAACAACCGGAGGAACTCCTCCTTGCGGCCCGCCTCCAGATGCGCAGCCAGGGTCTCCACCTTGTCACGCAGGAAGCGGTCACGCAAGGTATCCGGCACCGCCGTTTCATTCAGCTGCACCTTCTGCACCATCCGCTCCCCGTCCCCGGCCCGGTAATGCTGAACCTGCCTCGCCTTATCGTACACCACTGGAAGCCTGGACCACGCGGACTCCTCCGCACTGAGGGTGATGGCAATCCCGACCTCCAGCGATTCCCGGCAGGACTGCTGAATCAGCTCGAAGGTGCCTTCCAGGAATTTAATCATCTGCTCCCAAGCCTCCGGCTGCGAAGCCTCTCCCGTCCCGCCCGGCTGAATCAGCCAGATCAGGTCACCGTACCGGTCGATAACCCCAAGGCTGACCGTCCGCTCCTTCAGCAGCTTCTCCGACAGGAACTTGACCGCAAGCGCCGTCTCCCGGCGGTCCATATATGTGCGCGAGGATTCAGGATCACTGATGCTGCCCAGTGCGATCAGCACCGGCCGCGAAGCATCCAGTGGAATGTTCAGACGGATGAAATCCCCGGCCATATCCTGATCCGCCTTGACGCTGTGAATGAGGTGGCGGAAATAATCGCCCTGCGCCAAGGTCTCCAGCGTGTTAAGCTGCTCCTTGGATTCACGAATCAGATCATTGACCTGCATGGTGTCGTTCAGCTCCTGTAGCGCACGCATCACCGCTTCAATCAGCTTCGGATAACCTTCATTCTTGAGCACATACTGGACGCCCGGAGCCTGAATCGCCTGGTAGACATAATTGAAGTCATTGTGTCCGGTCAGGAAGACGATTTTGCATTGCGGCCAGCTCCGGCGGATATGCTCCATCAGCTCCAGCCCGTCCATCTCGGGCATGCAGATATCAGACAGGACAATATCCACCCGGGTCCGGTGCAGCAGATTTAGCGCTTCACGGCCCGAGTAGGCCTTGTAGATGTCCAGCTCAAGCTCCATTTTGCCGAAAATAACCGCCAGTCCATCTGTAATAATCTCTTCATCATCAACGATAAGCATCCTGTACATCAGCATTCTCACCTCCAGCTCTAATCAGGATGGTTACCCTTAGTCCGCCCAGCTCACTCCGGTCCGCCAGCAAGCCGCTCTCTTCCCCGAAGGTAATGCGGATGCGCCGGTGAATGTTCACAAGGCCTGTGGTCTCCGCCTGCTCCTGATAGACAGTAAGGGACTCTTTCAATTGCTCTAGAGTATCATCGCTCAGCCGGTCCCCGTTATCCTCGACGATAATGCGGATGTCCGGGCCTTCCTGCGCGAAGCGGACAATGATCAGGCCCTCCATGGCTTTCTTTTCCAGGCTGTGCTTGAACGCGTTCTCAATAATCGGCTGCACGATCAGCCGCGGAACTTGCACCTTCTTCAGCTCCTCCGACAAGGCATCGAACCGGACCCCAATTCTGCGGGAGAAGCGCATGGCCTGAATCTCTGTATACATTCTTGCATGGTGAATCTCCTGCTCCAATGACACCAGATCGGAAGCGTTCCGCGTGACAAACTGGAAGTATTCGCCGAGCATCGTAGTAAGCTGTTCGATCCGCTCGGTATCGCCGGTCTTCGCCATCGTGTTCAGAATGAAGAAGCTGTTATACAGAAAATGCGGGTTAATCTGTGACTGCAATTGCTTCAGCTCTGCCCGCTGGGCCATAATCTTCTGCTTGTACACCTGATCGATCAGGGAGTGCAGATTGCTTACCATCTGGTTGAAGCGGCTGTACAGATAACGGAATTCATCCTTCGACTCATGCTGGATATGAATGTCCAGATCGCCCTGCTCCATTCTCCGGAAGCTCTTCACCAGCGTCAGCATCGGCTTATGAATGAACTTGTAGGTCGACAGTGCAAAAGCAATGATGATGGCAAGCGCAGCCACACCAAACACCCAGGCCCAGGTATAGAATTTGCTCAGCGGATTCTTGATAATATCCTCCGGGATGATCCGGTAGATGGACAAGCCAAGCTCCTGTGAGCCGGTCTGGACGATATAATAAGGCGCACCGGCGATCCTCAGCCTCTCCCCGGAGGCCACCGTGCGGATATCCCGGGCATACTGGGACGGCTCCGCCTGCGCCAGCTCGCCGGTCATGCTGTAGAGCGCGAATCTCGCACTATCGGAGAGCAATAGCGTTCCACTGCCGGGATACGTATTGAATTGGCCCAGCGCGGCCCGCAGCTCCTGAGTATCCAGCTCAATCTCTACCGTCAGCAGCGGCTCCGCCCCCTTGATGCCCCGCTGCTTCATCGCACTAAGGTACAGGCCGCCATCCCACTCAATCACCTGGGAACGGCGGTCCCCGAAGACCGAGCGGATCTCGCGGAAGCGCTTCAGTTCAATCTCACGCACGCCGCCGACCGATGAGATAGTCCGGCCTATAGTCATGATATGAACCCTGACGTCCTTGATATACGTGCTGCTGTTCTGCACGATGAATAGCCGCTTCATCAGCGAATTCAGATTCTCCGTCCGGTCAATGGTCGGCAGCGTTTCCCAGGTCAGGGCCAGCTTGTTCAGATCCTCATCCTCCAGCAGACTGTATTGCAGCAGCTTCATCCGCTCGATCTCATTCTCCATATCATTTAAGTAAAAGACGGTCTGGGCGCTGGCCGAGCTTCGGATATCGCTGCTGGCCGTTTGCATAATCCATTGATACAGATAAGCGGCGAAGACAAGAATAGGCAGCATAATGAGCAGAAAGGTCACAATCAGCCGCAGAAATATCGTATTGCGCAGTGAGTAATCCTTTTTGAACAATAATCCCAGGCCCCCAGCAATCATTTTCACCATTATAGCCTGAATCCGGGGAGAGCCGCAGGCTTATGCATAACTTCCGGGAGGTTAACCTTTGACACTGCCGAGTACAATCCCCTTCACGAAATATTTCTGCAGGAACGGATAAGCCAGAATAATCGGCAGGGAGCCGAGGAAGATCTGGGAAGACTTCAGCGTCCGGTCCGAGATCAGCGCCAGATCAAGCATGGCATCACGCGACATATTCGACAGGTTCTGCTGGATCACAATCGTCTGAATATAACTTTGCAGCGGATAGTTGGCCGGATTGCCCATGAGCAGCAGGCCGTCGAACCAGCTGTTCCAGTGCTCCACCATTGAGAATAAGGCCAGAGTAGCCAGCGCCGGCTTGGAGATCGGCACGAAGATGGACCAGACCGTCCGGAAGTGGCCGGCCCCGTCAATCAGCGCCGCCTCTTCCAGCTCCTTCGGAATCTCCCGGAAGAAGTTAAGCAGCAGCACTACGCTGAACACAGGAACTGCGCCGGGCAATACCAGTGCCCAGATGGAATCCAGCAGGCCATACTCCTTGAGCGTGGTATACCAGGGAATCAGCCCGCCGTTGAACAGCATCGTGACGAAGAAGGCCCAGGCATAGACGCTGCGGAACCGCAGAGCGTGCGATTCCTTGGACAGCGGGTAGGCCACGAGGATCGTTAACAGAAGATTCAGCGGCGTGCCGATTCCGATCCGCGTCAGGGAGACAAGCATCGACTGCCAGAATTCAGTCCGGCTCATCGTATACATATACGAGGCGAATGTGAAGTCTACCGGCCAGAGTCTGACATACCCTGCGGAAGCCGCCGCGCTGGAGCTGAAAGACACCGCTATAATATGAATGAGCGGCAGGATACAGAGCAGTGAGACCAGAATCAGAACGGTTGCGTTCAATACCGCAATCCCGTCAAAGCGTTTTTTGGGGCGAATGGGAGTCCATTCCTCCGGTTTGGGCGTTAGCTGTTGCTCCAAGGGTACTCCCTCCTCTAGAAGATCCGGTATTTGGCAAAACGGTAAGCCAGGAAATACGAGCTGGATATTAAGGTTAGCGATATGATCGATTTAAAGAAGCCGACGGCAGTCGCTACGCCGTATTGGGCGTCCAAAAGACCGATCCGGTAGACGAAGGTATCCAGGATATCCCCGCTCTCGTAGACCTGCGGACTGTACAGATTGAAGACCTGATCGAAGCCCGCATTCAGCAGTTGTCCCAGACTGAGTACCGACAGCAGGACGATGACCATACGTATGCCCGGAATGGTAATATGCCAGGTCTTGTGCCAGCGGTTAGCACCGTCAATGGTAGCCGCTTCATACAATCCGGGATCAATGCCCGTTATAGCCGCCAGATATACAATCGTGCCGTAGCCGAAGTTCTTCCACACATCCGAGGCAATCAGCGTGAAGGGGAACCAGTCATTGTCGCCGAGGAAAAAGATCTTGGAGACGCCGAACCATCCCAGGAATTCATTCACAATCCCGCCCGATGGAGACAGAATATCAATCAAGATGCCGCCAAGCACAACCCAGGACAAGAAATACGGCAGATAAATCGCTGTCTGCACGGACCGTTTAATCACATTACTGGCCAGCTCGTTCAGCAGAATTGCGAACACCAGCGGAATAATGAGGCCCAGAATCAGCTTGAGACTCGAAATAAACAGCGTATTCCACAGCACCTGTGTGAAGCTTGGCAGGTTCATCACATATTCGAAGTTATCCAGGCCCACCCACTTCTGATCCCCGAACAAGCCCTTGGCAGGGATGAATTTCTGGAACGCGATCATGACACCGGCCATGGGGACGTAGGAGAACAGAATGATCATCACCAGTCCCGGCAAAAGCATCAAATGAAGCGGCAGTTCTTTTCGCAGTTTTGCTCTCATCGTTATCCTCCACATCTGCAGGGCAAGAATGGAATGGAGGAAGAAAAGGTCGTTTTCTTCCTCCAAGGCGCCTTATTTCTTAGTCGCTGCGTACCATTCGTTGACCTCTTGCGTAATTTGATCGCCGCCCAGCTTCTTCCAGTCCTTCACAAACTGGTCGAACTTGTCGATAGGATCACCTAGAATGATTTTGACAAACATTTCATTCTGCTGCTTTTCAAGCGTCGTTTTGCGCTCGACCATGGTCGGTGTCGGAGCGCCGACGAATTTCTCCTGCAGGAACTGGTCATTCTTGATGTACTGGTCGGCTATTCCCATGGAGCCTTGCTCGCCATAGATCCGCTCCCAGCCCCATAGAGAGAAGCCTTCCGTTGAACCTGAAGCATAGGACTCCAGCTTCCCTTGGATCGTCTTGGCTTCGCCTTTCAGGGTAGAGAAATCACCTGCCTTTCGGGCAGCATCAATCTCACGGAAGGCGTCTACGTTCTTCGTTACCGGATACGGTGTAACCGGGGACAGCTGCCAGACACTCTCCGCTTCCGGCGGTGCATAGTACTTATCGAATTCGGCCGTCTCGCCCCAGTTCTTCTCCACATGCAGATTGAACATTTTGATTACAGCTTCAGGGTTCGTGGCTCCCTTCTTGACCGCGAAGAAACGGGTGGTGCTGAATTTGAGCGGCACCTTCGGCGTATCGCCCGATTCCGAGACAATCGGGAAGGCCTGCCATTGCGCCTTGGGATCATTGTCACGGTTAAGCTGCAGCGGCCAGATGGAATTCCATTGCTCTCCGTACTCCATCCCGATCTTGCCTGCGGAGATCATCTCGGAGACCTTGCCGCCGTCCTTGACCCCGAACTCCTGGTCGAGCTGTCCCTTCTTGGCCATATCCTGGAGCACCTGGAGCGCTTGCTTCACTTCAGGCTGTATGCTGCCATAGACCAGCTTGCCGCTGCCGTCATCCACCCAGATATTCGGGTAAGCGTTGTACCCGGCCATGAAGCCTTCCAGCCCCATGGCCCCTCCCCACAGATCCTTAGTGATGCCGAGTCCGATGGTATCCTTCTTGCCGTTCCCGTCCGGGTCCTTCTCCACGAAGGCTTCGGAGATCGCAAGCACATCCGCCATGGTCTTCGGCGGCTGGAGTCCCAGCTTCTCCAGCCAGTCGGTACGAATCCAGATGTACATCGACCGTTCAATGGAGGATTCCAGGCTTGGAATCGCCATTAGCTTCCCGTCGAAGGTCGCTGCGTCGAATACACTCGTCCCTTCCCCCGCGAGCACTTTTTTGGTGAACGGGGAGGCATACTTTTCATATAACGCCGTCATATCCTCAATCTGGTCAGAATCGGCCAATTGCTTGAGCTGTGTGGCGTTGACCGGAGTCACATCCGGCAAGTCGCCGGAGGCCAGGGTGACATTGATCTTCTGCAGATATTGATCCGAGGTCTGGCTGCCCTTCACAATCCAGTTATATTTGATCTTGATTCCGAGCTGATCCTCATACAACTTGGTCCAGCGGTTGTTATCAATCGTCTCATCCTTCAATACGCCAAGCACGTTATTCTCTACCACATCGCTCAGATCTCTGACGAACGATAGCTCAATCGGAGGATCGTATTTGCCGAGCGGACTCTCATCAACAGCTGCGCTTGGCTTCGGATCATTACCGGCTGCCGCTTCCTTGCCGCCGTTACCGGATTCCAGCTTGCCCGAGCAAGCGGACAACAGCAGTGCAGACAACAACAAGATGGACGTACTCTTCAGTAGACCCCGACCATTTCTTGTACCTTTGTTCATAGTCAACCCCCAGTTCAATTAGTGTTGATTGTATTTGGTTACGCTTTCATTATGGGGGAGACGCCTGTTTATTGACAACGCTCACATTTTTACTTCACTTATCCGGCATTGACAAAAATCCCAGTACTGCGCTTTAACTGCGCTTATCTCGCAGCTCCAGCCCTGCGGCTCCGCAAGCTTCTTCGCCACTCGCCGGATACTCCAGTTTGCCCTCATCGCGGTAAGCGCCCGGCGTCATTCCTGTATACTTCTTGAAGACTTTGGTGAAATAGTGCTTGTCCTCGAACCCAACCTTCTTGCCGATAGCGTTCGCGGATAGCCGGCCATGGGACCTGAGCAGCCTCTGGGCCTCCTTGATGCGAAATCCGTTCAGATAATTGACAAATGTATCGCCAGTCACTCTTTTAAACAGACTGCTGATGTATTTCGGATGAAGGCTCATCAATTCGCCCAGATGGTCCAGTGACAGATCGTTCATATAATGGGTTTTGGTATACGCCAGAATGCGCTTCGCATGGTTCGAGTATTCCGGGTCGGCTTCAGAGGGAAGCTCCTGTTCAATCCGCTCCAGCAGAGCGGCAATCTCATCCTTGCCCAGCGGCTTCAGCAGATAATCCATCACTCCTGTGCGGAGCGCTCTG
Organism: Paenibacillus sp. FSL H8-0332; assembly: GCF_037963835.1. NCBI lineage: Bacteria > Bacillati > Bacillota > Bacilli > Caryophanales > Paenibacillaceae > Paenibacillus > Paenibacillus sp. FSL H8-0332. The sequence continues at coordinate 2,355,604 of NZ_CP150145.1, read as the reverse complement.
CGGACATATTCAAATTCATCGTAGCCCGTCAGAATGATGAAACGGTCACACAGTCCGCTCTCTCTGGCCGCCTCGATGAGCTCGAAGCCATTTTTCTCCGGCATATGAAGATCTGTAACCGTCACATCCGGCATACACTCTGTCATGAGCTCCAGAGCCTCAAACGCATTATCTGCTCTGAAGACTTCCGTCCCGAGCGGAGCCGCCTCCCCGATAATTTTCACCAGCCCGTTAAGGATCAACGGTTCATCGTCTACGATCAATACTCTCATATCTGTCCCCTTCCTCCTGCTGTAATGATGAAAGCAAAATAAGGTAGAGGCATGACGCCTCTACCGGTTGTCCTTGGCTTACTTGAACAAATCCTTCTTCTTCTGATACGTGTCGTTGGCCCAGTCCACCAGCTGCTGCAAGCCCAGGCTCTCGGCAGTCTTCACCAGATTCTCGTAACTTGCCACCGCTTCCGCTTCAGATTTTGCCAGGTATACCTTGACCTTTTCATTTTTGATCATCTCGTCGATTTTGGTCTTGAGCGTTTTCTCCGCAGAATCCGGTTGGGTCTGGATCAGGCCGAGCTGCGGCTTGTAGGTCGTGATCGCCTTCGTCTCCATCAGCGCCTGCGTCTTCTGCTTGCCCGGCACATATCCCCTCAAGCCTTCCATTACGCCGTCGTTGTACAGCACCCACCAACCTATGCCGTTGGCATTCATGAAGTCTTGATCAGATGAATCGTACTTCAGATCCGGATGCCCCTCTTCGTTCCATGTCCAGTGCTCGCCTTCCACCCCGAACATCGTCAGCTTCCGGCCTTCGTCGCTGGCCAGGTACTGGAGAAGCTTGATCGAAGCCTCCGCGTTCTTATTCTTCTTGGTGATGAAGGTGCCGGCGAAGCCCAGCCCTGTGCTAACCTTCTTGGCTTCTTTCGTCAAAGCGCTCGGCAGCATCTTGAAGGTAAACGTACCGTTGTTTTTCTGGATGGCGCTGTTGTCCGTATCCGCAGTACCTACTGTGTGGCCGTGGGCGAACGCTTTGCCGCTTGTCGCATACTGTTCATCGACCTGATCATTGGCAAATGCAAAGTTCTCGGCCAGTATGTAGCCGTTGCGGTACAAGCTGTTCATAAATTTGAAGAACTCCAGCATTTGCGGCTGTCTGATGTAATAATCCACTTTCCCGTCATGCTCGTACCAATTGTCAAACAGAGCCTCGGCCCCGAACTGCTGGAGAAAATACTGCTCGATCCAGTTTTTGTCCATGACCAGCGGTACCATATCGGGATATTTCTCCTTGACCCTACCGAGCACCTTCACGAAGTCGTCCAGTGTCTTAATCGGGGGATTTCCCAGTTCCTTCAGGATATCTTCACGCACCGCAATCCCCGGATTGCCGTCCCCGCCAAGGGCAAATTTATTCTGGGCCATCTCTTCTTGGGTGGCAAAAGCATTGCGGACCGTATAGAAGTTACCGTCATCCATCGTATTGATCGCAATTCGGGTGGGTTCCAGCTTGAAGTCCGGCGCATATTGCTCGATCAGCTCATTCCACGAATAGGACAGCTTGGAATCGGACATCCGGCCTACGTTGCTGGAGGTGAGCACCAGATCCGGCAGATCGCCGGAAGCAATCATCAGCGGAAGCTGCTTGTCGTCTGTGGCTACGGTTACATTCAGCTTAACGCCAGTCTGCTCGGTGATTTTCTCCGCGATCGGCCCCTTCCACTCCTTGGTTGCCCACCAGGGAAAATCAATGAACAGGGATAATTCCTTCACAGCTCCAGCTCCGGCTGTTGCGGAAGCACCTTCCTGCTTGGTACCCTTGCTATTGCCTCCGCCGCAGGCGGATAACAGTCCCAGGGCCAAGGTAACTGCCAGTGTTGCCGTAAGCGTCTTGCGGCTGGTTGTCTTTGTCAATGTAATCCCTCCGTATCATTATTTAACAGGAATAATCAGACTTACCGGCTCCAGTCCGTCAGCGCTGACTGTGAGCGTGGAGATTCCTGGCTCATATCCTGCACGGACAACGGCCAGCAGTCTGCCTTTGAAGGAAGTGAAGTGGCCTGTCGTATAATTCTCAGTTGTCTGCGGTCTGCCGGTGCCGAAGGCAGCCAGCGTAGCCGCACCTTCTACCCGGGTAGTCGCCACAAGCGAGGCCTCCGGCACACAATTACCGGCTGCGTCTATTATTTCAACAACCGCGTAACAGAGCGATTGTCCATCTGAAGCAAGCTCTTCTGTCTCCGGAACAATCCGGATTCCCGCAGGTTCTCCCGTGGAATGAAGCACATCGCTCGAACCTTTGCTGCCTTGGGTATAACTCACAGCCTCCAAGATGCCCGGCATATAGGTAAGAACAAACCGTGCCTTGAAACGGTTAACCTTGCCTGCGGGTTGTCTGCCCAAGCTTTTACCATTCAGAATCAATTCAACTTCCTCGGCCGCCGAGTAGACTTCGACAGTAACAGGTTCGCCTTCGTACCCGCTCCAGCTCCAGGCGTGCTCGCATTCCGTCCAGCCCCATCCGCTCATCAGCTCTGTTTTGCCGTAGTTTTGGGGATGATGGGAGGCAATAAAGGTTTCGTCAGAGCCCCAGACAATCCGCCGATAAGCAAGCTGGGGGCGGGCGAAGCCGCACAGATCGAAATCCGCGTCATAAGACAGACGCCATGGATACGGGGACTCAGGCAATTTTTTCCGTTGTTCATCCGCCTGGTCCGGTTCCGTATAGATCGTTTTGCCAAGGCCCGCTTCCCCGATATAATCGAAGCTGGTCCAGTTGAAATCGCCTATTATATAAGGATGACGCTCCACGCCTTCCCAATATTTATCCATATCTCTGGCTATACTCTCGGTTGAGCAGATCACCCGGTCAGGGTATTTGTGGGCAGCGGCATCGAATTGATGAATCAGATAATTGTAGCCGACAATATCCAGCGGAGCGCAGAAGGCTTCCGTATAGCCATCCCACACCTGCTTGCCGAACTCCGTGTCAAAGTTGACGAAGCCTGCCGACTCCTTGGGCGGATTCTTGAGATCATCATAAAACCGCTGCTGATCCTCATCCTCCAGCCCGCTGAAGAAGGTGCATACCGCGTTGGTAACCGGACGGGTCGGGTCCAGCTCCCTTACCCATGCCGCCAGTCGGGCAGCCCATTCATATCCGCGGGATAACCCCCCGCGCTCGTTGACTTCATTGCCTGTGGACCACATGATAATACTGGGATGATTGCGGTCCCGAACAATAAAGGCCTCTATGTCAGACTTCCAGTTCTCCTCAAAATATAAGCTGTAATCATGCGGGTTCTTGTCCATCGTCCACATATCGAAGGCTTCATTCATAACGAGCAGGCCCAGCCGGTCACAGGCATCCAGCATATCCCTTGACGGCGGATTATGGGCGCAGCGAATGGCATTATACCCGTTGTCCTTATGCAGCTTCATTTTGCGGTATTCGCTGTCCCTGTAGGAAGCGGCTCCGAGAATCCCGTGATCATGGTGCACACAGCCGCCTTTCAGTTTCACAGTGCGTCCGTTCAGCATTAGACCATTCTTCACATCTACGGTGAGTGTACGGATGCCGAATAGTGTGCTATCGCTGTCATAGTGCTTATCGCTTCCATTCAGAGATGCGGTAATCCGGTACAGATTCGGGGAATCAATATCCCATAACTCGGCATGTTCAACAGCGACTGTTACCCTGCCAACGGCCTTCTGCGCTGCCGGTACATAGACTTGCACTCTGCCGCTTCCCGCCTCACCTCCTACGGCTTCCTTCTCCAGCTTAAGGTCTACCCACACACTGGCAGGGGTATCCGAATGATTCTCTACCGTGGTCTCCACAATAACAAAGGCTGTGCCGTTGACGATATGCGAGGTATGGGCGTATATTCCCCAAGGAACGATATGCAGCTTAGAACTGGTCAGCAGATCCACATGACGGTACAGGCCTGAACCCGTATACCAGCGGGAGTTAGGCTGTGCGGCGTTATTCACCGTAACCGCGAGCCGGTTTGCCTGGCCCGGCTTGATATAGGGAGTGAGATCAGCATGAAATGGCGTATATCCGTAATGATGCTGGGCTACAGTATGTCCGTTAAGCACCACAGTGGTGTTCATATAAGCGCCGTCGAATTCGACCACGACCCGTTGTCCCTGCGCCTCTTCCGGTATGTCCAGCATCTTGGTGTAAGTTCCTATGCCTCCGCCGTAATAGCCTGTGGCTCTCCCTCCGGGCGCATCCGCCCAGGTGTCCGTTTCAATCGTAAAGTCATGTGGCAGATGAACGATCCGTGGTTGTTCATCTCCCTTGCGATGAATGTGGAACGGTTTCCCGTGTTCAAACTCCCAGTTTCGGTCCAGATTTTCTCTAAGCAATTCCTATCTCTCCCTGCTTCTTTTCTATTGTTTTTTCAATCTCAGCCTATTTATCAGCCTTTCACAGAGCCGAGCATGATCCCGTGTACAAAATACTTCTGCAGGAACGGATACACGCAGATGATCGGCAAGATGGAGACGACCATCGAGGTGACCTGCAAGGAAAAGCTGGTAACTCCGCCGCCAGGCCGGTTGGCCACAGCCACCGAATCCATTGGGGCGTTGCTCTGATTGATGACTTCCATCATGCGGAAGGTAAGCGTCCTCAGATTCTCGGATTGTACGAAATAAGCGGAATCCAGCCAGGAGTTCCACTGGCCCACACCCATGAACAGCGCCATTGTAGCCAGCAGCGGCATTGAGACCGGCAGGATGATCCGGAAGTAAATAACGAATTCCCCTGCGCCGTCCATGTGGGCGGATTCCTTCAATTCTCCGGGAATTTCCCGGAAGAACGAGATGGCGATGAGCAGGAAAAAGGTGTTCAGCATAGAGGGTACAATGTACACGCCGAACGAATTCAGCAAGCCTAACGAGCGAAGCACCACGTAATACGGAATCAGACCGCCGGAGAAGTACATCGCAAATATAATCAAGGTGAAATAGAATTTACTGAACAACAGATCCCGGTGAGACAGCGCGTATGCTACCAGACTGGTGAGCAGCAGTCCGAGCGCAGTACCCGATACTGTCCGGGCCACAGTAACCAGAAATGCCTTCATCCATTTGGGGTCCTCCAGAAAAACTCTGTAATTCTCGAAGGTTATATTCCGTGGCCATAAATACATCCCGCCCAACAATGTGTCTGATCCCTTGTTAAACGAAGCGATTAATACATAATAAAAGGGGTAGAGCATAGCTAGCCCAATAATGGAAAGAAGCACATATATCGTACTGTCCATCACGAGATCTTTTTGTTTTTGACTCTTGAGCACAACTCCCGCTCCTTTCCCTAGAATAGACTTGAGCCAGAGACTCGCTTCGCAATGAAATTGCTGGAAAAAATCAATATAACCGAGATTACAGACTGGATTAAATCAATCGCACTTGCATAAGAGAATCGTCCGTCGCTTAACCCCACCTTAAACGCATAGGTCTGCACAATCTCCGATGTAGGATTATTGATACTGTTCCCCAGCAGATAAGCTTGCTCAAAGTTAGAGCCTACCAGCCCGCCTCCAAGAATGCTGCCGATGGTCAGAACCAGCACGACAACGATGGTCCCCTTCATTCCCGGCAGTGTGATATGGCGGATACGGGCCAGCCTTCCTGCCCCGTCAATCTCTGCGGCTTCATAGAGAGAAGGATTGATGCCTGTAATAGCCGCCAGAAAAATAATCGTCCACCAGCCCATCTCTTTCCACACAGCACTCCCCACAGCCAAGCCCCAGAAATAATTGGGACTCGTCAGAATATTAAGCGGCTGGTCGATGAACCCCGCTTCCAGCAGCGCTCTATTCACAAGACCGATGTCTGCGGACAGGAACGCATAGGAGACCCCCACAACCACAACCCATGAAATAAAATGGGGCAAATAGCTGATCGTCTGGACAAACCGCTTGAACGGCATACTCTTCACTTCGTTCAGCAGAATGGCCAGTATAATAGGGGCTGGAAAAGCGAAAATCACCTTTAAGAAACTGAGCACAAGTGTATTCCTGACGATCTTGCCGAATTGATAATCATGTACAAATTCATCGAAATACCTTAGTCCCACCCAATCACTGGTAAAAATGCCCTTGATACCGTCTGAAATGCTGTAGTCTTTAAACGCCATCAGAATACCGAACATCGGCGTATAGGAAAAAATGACCAGAAATATCATGCCCAGCGCGACAAATAAATGGAGCACCCTTTGTTTTTTGAACCGCTTCCATATTTGGTCCCGGTTGGTCAGCGGACCGGTTACGTTGCTTTCAAGCTGCATTTTCGTTCCTCCTTTATCTGTAGTTTAGCTTTTCCGGGGACGGCGGCGTAAGCTGATATTTTCTAGAAAGCGTTGTCATTTTTATATATCAGGCACCGCTTTCTAAAACTAAAATATATTATTCTTCTCATTATAATGATCAATATCCCTTGACGAAATAATAATATTATACTATTACTAAAACTATATTAAGATTTTATATGGTAGAGGAAAGGCGGGTAGAGGATCACATGCGAACCTATTGCTTACCCAATTTTACAGAATTCCGGTTTTTCTGCTTTCCGCACTCCTTGGGTAACTTCATCCAGCCGGACGACCATAACGTGAACCGGCCGAATGGTGTCAGAGATTTCAGTTTGCATTATATCGCCAGTGGAAGTGGGTTCATTGAAATAGAGGATAGAACCTTCACATTAGGCGCAGGAGATGCTTTTCTCCATTTTCCGAACGACCGTATGCGTTACTACTGCTCGGAGTCGGACCCGTGGAATATCTTCTGGATTCAGTTTAATGGCAGTGCACTCCCGGCTTACTTTCTGGATAACCGGTATTCCGGTTCTTCGATCTGGACGTTGAAGAATGCTTCTCTGCTACAATCGGCTTTCGAGGATTTATTTCATGAGCTTGAACACTATAATTTCCTCCGCCCCTCCCGGATCTCCACCTTAACCTATAGTGTGATCATTGAATTTGTAAGCAATTCGCTTCCATATTCATCCTACCGCAGCACCAATCACCTGGACAAAATAACCGCGCTATTGCCCGAAATGCAAAAAAAAGCCCACCTTCCCTTTGAGCTGGAATGGTGGGCAAGCAAAGCAGGACTGACACCGAATTACTTCTGCAGTCTATTTAAAAAAGCAACGAAAATGACACCGGTCTCTTATATCACCAAATGCCGGATTCAAACAAGCAAGCAATTATTGCTGGGCAACCCCTCTATGTCCATTAAAGAGGTTGCCATCGTCTCCGGGTATCCGGGAATCAGCTACTTCAACAAAAAATTCATGGAATCCGAAGGAATTACGCCAGGTGAATTCCGCGAGATTCATTAGGAGGAGAGCGCGAATGGCACTTATTCACTATGTCGAGTGCAATACGACACACGCTTCGAATTTCGTTGTAGATGTTCCCGCTGGCGCACACTGGCTCCTGGTTATTACCAAGACACCGGCGCTATTCTGGGTGCATGGCGGACTCAAGCAATACCCTGCCCACAGCGTAGTTCTCTACCAGCCGCAGCAGAAGGTGTATTATCAGGCCTGCGCCGGCCAGTTCATCAATGACTGGATTCGTTTTGAATCCAGTGAACCTTATGTTACCGAATCTCCGCTTCCCTTAGGTCTCCCCTTTGCGCTTAGCGACCCTGACTATTGCCAAAAGCTGCTTGAGCTGCTCGCCAGCGAGCATCATATGGGCGGGGACTGCAAAGCCTCCTCCATCGATCTGCTCCTGCGCGCGCTGTTCAACAAGCTGTGGGAATCCTATTTTCAGGACAATATTACCCCGCAATACTACAAGCTGCTGAAGCTGCGCACGTTAATTCAGACTAACCCGGGAGAATACTGGACCGTCTCCAGAATGGCCGATGTGCTTGAGATCAGTCCAGGCTATCTCCAGAGTATCTACAAAAAAAACTTCGGACTCTCCTGCATGGAGGATGTCATCAACAGCCGGATTCGCATGGCCAAGGAGTACCTGATCCACAGCACCGAGAGCATCGCCGAGGTCGCTGCAAGGTGCGGCTATCCGAATGTGGAGCATTTCTGCCGGCAATTCAAGCAGGTGACCGGGTACACACCACGAAATTACCAGCGACAGGCCAAGGCCGGGGCTTCGCCGCCGTGACTTCAGAGCCTATCAGGCTTCCGGCCGCTGCCCGTCAGCAGTTGGCTGAATCACATCCGCCTCAGACCGGGCTACCAGCCTTCTTAAAATACTGCTGCACCAGAAAATTCATGATCTCACCCGGCTGTTCTTTGGAAAATTCAGCCTTGTCTGCGAACAGCATCCCGTAAGGTGCTTCCGGGGTGTACGGCTCCCAGCGCGGCAATTCTTCGCCTGTGGAATCCGGTCCGTTCGGGTCACCGGTACGAATGAAGTGTGCGGTGTAATTGCACATCTGGCGGGCCAGATCGTAATGCTTGCCGACAAACGGCCGCCAGCACTTGGCCAGCGTCTCGAAGAAGAACCACAGATCCACAGAGTGGAAGGTGCCCGGATTATCCCAGCCCGGAATCTCGGCATCGAAGTTATAGTAATAGAGCGGCGTTTCTCCTCCGGTATCCGCGTTCGCCTGCGCGGCAATACGAATCGCGTATTCGATCCCGCTTACCGCTGCCCGCTCCGCCGCTTCCTGAACGGCATCCGGCCGTGCGCCGCTAAGCTTCAGGAAGGTCTCCGCATCCTCCCCGAACATGTCCGCTGCAAGCTGCTTGAACTCCTCATAGGACTGCACCTTCGGAGTGCTGAAGAACTCGGAGGAGGTATGGCCGAGCATAACCGGCACCTGCAAGCGTCTATTCTGCACGAACAGATCGAACGGATTCCCCACCTGGAACTTCTGGTCGGCAACGGTGCCCCAGAACCCGCCAAGCGCTACTGCCTTGTCCCGCAGATAGACCGCATCCAGCTTCCGGGCTTCCGCAAGCGTGGATACCCCCAAATATTTGAAGAACTCGATACCATCACGTTCAGCCTCTTGCAGATCACTGCGCATAGGAGGCAGCAGCGTTCCCGGATACAGCCTGGTGAAGATACCGCTTTCAACAATCGCCCGCTGAAACAGGCCTTCGTTCTGTCGAGAGGTAAGCTGGCTCATGACACTTCCGCCACCCGCTGACTGCCCGCCGATGGTAATGTTATCCGGGTCGCCCCCAAAGGCTGCAATGTTACGCTTCACCCAGCGGGTAGCCGCTTGCTGGTCAAGGTTGCCGAAGTTAGCGGGCGCCTCGGGCGATTCAGCCGTAATCTCGGGATGGCAGAGGAAGCCGAAGATATTCAGCCGGTAATTAATAGTCACAACTACGATACCTCTGCGGGCAATCCGTTCGCCGTCGAATTCCATCTCTGCCGGATGGCCCACCTGCAGCCCGCCGCCGAAATACCATACATAGACGGGGAGCTTCTCGTCCGCCTGCTTGGCCGGAGTCCACACGTTCAGATACAGGCAATCCTCGCTCATCGCAATGTCCGGCTCCACCGCCCATTCACGGGTATAGATATTGTTATCATCCAGCTCCTGTCTGACCTGCATGGAGACCGGTGCGAACTCGTGGGCTTGCAGTACACCTTCCCAGTCTTCGGCTGGCTGCGGTGCCCGCCAGCGATTCCCGCCTACAGGCGGAGCTGCGAACGGTATTCCCTTGAAGCTCGTAATCCGGGGATCGGCTGCGGGCAAGCCTTTGACCGTACCGTTCTCCACATTGACCAATCTAAGCATATTACCGTCTCCTTTACATGCACATAGTTGCTTACCCCTAAATTCTAATAGACCCCCTGGCCCAAAACAATGATCTAAGCAGGCTCGTAATTGATCTATTCTAACATGCCGGCGCACACCAAAAACCCTCTCCGCCCGGAGAGGGTCTAATTGAAAGGATTGTTAATAGCTACTGATTAGAAGCCGAAGCTTCATCACTCTTCACACAGTCAATGGCGACCACAATCGCGATGATGATCGCCTCCAGCTCCTCATTCCATACTTGCACACTGTAGCTGTCGCCCCAGGTGAACCACTTCTTGCTCACTTCCCCGACGACCGCCCCGCGTTGCAAAACCTGGAAATCCATATCCCACCAGTTCCCGTGCACCTCAATATCCGCCGAATCTATGGAATAGCGCGCCTTGAAGAACGACAGCTCCTTCTTGATCGTGAGCACCTCACGGCCATCCGCTTCCACGAAGAACTTGGGCAGGAAGCTGAACACCTTCTTCGTAATCTGTGCAACTTCCCTTCCGCCTGCATTCATAATCGAGAAGGTCTTTGGAATCCGCATGAAGCTGCCCTCTACGTAATACACATCCTGTTCCCGTTCATCCTTCACCGTAAACTTCTCGCCTATGCTGAATATCTTTTGCTTGATGTAGAGTTGTTTCATGGTGTGTCCTCCGCTATAGTAGTTTGTTAATGCAATCTATCCGTTGCAGCTTATCCATGTTTCCCAAACATGTTCCACATTCCCCAGACCGATACTCTATTCATTTTGGAGATTGCCTCCACAATCGGAATGTCCATGGGGCAAACCTCCTGGCAGGCAAGAGATTTGGAACAGCCATCATATACTCTTTGGGTATATTGTTTTTTATAGGCTTTGTCCTCACTTAATAAGGTCAGATTAGTCATCGACATCGCGGAGGACATTCCAGTAAATAACTCACCCAGGCTGTAATTGGGGCAGACCTCCAGACAACTGCCGCACATCAGACATTGGGACACTTCATACTGCAGCGTTAAACTGGCGGTTCTAACCTTTGCCGGATCTTCCAGCCATAGCTTCATGTCCTTCATCACTTCAAACATTTGACTCCGGTCCACTGCCAAATCGCTTATGACCGGGAATTTACTTAGGGGATGAATCGTAATTTCATTGTGCTCTTGTACCAGATCATCGCAAAATAATTGGCAGGACAGTACCGGCTTCTCATTAACCACCATTGCACATGCTCCGCACAGTCCCTGTTCACAGCTGCAGTCCCAGCGGATGGGCCGTTCTCCCTCGTCCTTTTCCAGCATTTCACTATTCAAATTATTAATTAGAGTCCCTATGGATACATGTAATTCACCCGAGTATTCAAAGCTCTGCCAGTAGGCTTCCTTCGCCCCATTTTCCTGCCGCTTGATATTAATCCTGATACTCATAGTACTGCCTCTTTTCTTAATTAAACTCAATGCAGATACTATTATTCAGAAATACTGCATTCGTAGATTTCTTGAATTGTGTATCATTTTTTTCACTATAATCGATTCTCTGATGTGCCCCCCGGCTCTCTTTTCTGGCCAATGCCGACTCGACCATTCCCCTTGCCAATAAAATATTGGCTGATAATGTTTTGTATTCATAAAAATGATGATGATACCATGACTGTGCGGTGTCGTTGTTCATTTCCTCCAGCCTTTTTTTGGCTTCAAGCAGCTGTCTCTCTTTTCTATATATACCCATGGCGCCATACATAAGCTCTGATAATTCTTGTTTGATCTGAAAATAGCCTTTTATAGAAGTATTCGCCCTCTTCTCCCAATGCTGCAGCTCCTGATTTGCTGTCTCCAGCTGCTGTTCACCTATTTTGTCTGCGGCAGCAGTATCCATTGGGCTGACCATTAGAGCGCTTTCGGCTGCAACCCATCCTCCACAAATCGCGCCTAATAACGAATTTCCGCCCAGTCTGTTTGCCCCATGATATTGAGCGGAGCATTCTCCTGCGGCAAAAAGTCTCGCTATATTCGTTGTGTGATTCTTATCCGTCTTGATTCCCCCCATAAAGTAATGAATCCCTGGAGCAACTGGAATGGGTTCCTTATACGGGTTGACCTTTAAGAATTTCGAACAGATGCTGACAACCTCGTCTAACTGTACATCAATAATTTCCGGGGACAGATGAGAGACATCCAAATAAACCTCCTGGCTCCCGTTAATGCCCAGCTTCATCTCATTACATACTTTATAGATACTCTGACTCACCACATCACGCGGCATTAATGCCCCATATCCCGGAAACCACTCCTCCATGAAGTACCAGGGCTGCCCCTCTTTGATGACGTACAATCTTCCTCCGACGCCACGTGCAGCCTCCGTAATCAGCATACGTTTGGAAGGGGTATGTACTGTCGTAGGATGATATTGAATCATCTCCAGATTCGAAAATTCGACCCCTTGTTCAAGCAGCATTCCCGCGGCATAGCCATCATTTAATCTGGAGCCGGTAGTTTTTCCGAAAACGCCATTCGGCCCTCCGACGGCCATAATCACAGCATCGGCAACCAGGCTTTGCAGCGCGTTCGTGTTTTCGTGCAACAGAACAGCACCCGCACATTCCTGACCCTCTATTAATAGGGAGTGGAATCTCCAACCCGTCAGCCGCTTAATTTGGCCAGCAGCTTCATATTTCCGGCATTTAGCTATGATTGCTGTGGCAATTTGTTTACCGGTACGCGCACCGGCGTAGGCAGTACGTTTCTTTTTTTGTCCGCCGAAATTCCGTAAATCCACTCTGCCGTTCTCATCCCGGGTGAAATTCACACCGATTTCTTCAAGCCAGCGGATGATCTCCGGAGCCCTATGTACCAGATTAACCACGGCTTCAGGGTCATTAAGATCACTGCCTCCCCGCATGGTATCCTCAAAATGCTCATCTATCGAATCATCTTCTTGTTTGGTATTCAAGGCAGCATTAATTCCGCCCATGGCCATTACAGACTGTGCTCTCTCTGAATAAGCCGGTGACACCAAGGTAACAGCTGCTCCTTCTTCCACAAGCTTCAGCGCTGCCGTCATTCCGGCCAGGCCACTGCCCATTACAAGTATATTCTTCATCCGAATGCTGACACTCCTCTCTCTCCCCAGACAACAGCTTCACCCAGCTGTCTATGCTGCCCAGAACATAATTTGGGAACCCATATACATCACCAGCACCAAGGCTAAGAAGACATAGGTCCCTCTGATGAAGAGCGGGTAATTCTCCCGTTTTTTAATGACTCCCATGGATATAAAGAGCTTGGGCACGCTGATGGCCATATGCAGACCTACAGTTAAGAGAAACAAAAACTCTGCCGAAACATAAATAATATTAAACATAGTCCCGTCTATCCTTTTACTTAATTCAATCACCAGGATATGCACCAATAAAAATATCCCTGTGAAAATACCAGTTGCGGACTGGATTACAGTGCCCATATTCAGCTGCGGATATTGTTTGGCTTGTTTATCCCTTTGGCGATTTTTCACCATCAGGAAGATAGCGGAAAGCATATGGACGGACATGACAATGGACAGAATTCCGCCGATTGTCATATGAATATATCCATACGGCATGATTCCTGCGTAATAGATACAGGCCACTATAAGATGTATCAAAAAAAACAAAGTGCTTAATGCTCCGGAAATCGCAACTATTTTCTTCATGCCAGGAACTCCTTACCAGATTTTATCCATTAACTTTCACTCTTAATATAGGCTACAAGGTCATGAAGTGATATTTTTTCCATATGGATATGATCAGGTGTGCTTACGCAAACGGCAAGCCTGTAATTATCCTGTAGCAAGTAACGGTAAAAATAAACTGTATGGTCTTCTTGGGAGCAGAGCTGTACGGATTCTCCATTAATCATGAAATAAAATGAGTTCAGCGGCTTACTCAGCCCGACTCCCAAAAACTTAATATAACTTTCTTTTAACGTCCAGAAATCATACAGCGAATGAACCTGCTCTCTTATTTCCCGAGAAATGATATCCTCATATTCTTTGGCATGGAAGAAGCGTTTAGCAATATCCAAGTCAATGTCCCGAATTTCTTCAATATCTATTCCAATATCCTCAGTATCCAATCCGCAGACTACATACTTTCCAGAATGAGATATATTGTAAAATATCTCATTCTGATCCTTTACATAAGGTTTTCCGTATGGATTTTTGTCAAATTCAATGTCTTTCATCGTAACTCCAGTTTTCTTCGCGATCATGAATCTGGCCAGCACTTCCCCGTACAATGTTCTTTTTCGATCTGCCTCAAATCTGAATTTGTGTATGGCTTCCCTTTTGTCTGAAGCACATGTGCCCAGTAACGTCTGATAATCTTCAGCACTTATGGGGTCTTCGATATTCATATAATAGAGTTCTGCCATAGTTATATTCCTATCCTTGTCTAGTTGAATTCGTTGCCACTTTAGGAAAGACTTCTGAATTTCTTTTCCCGCTTGCTGGTTATGATTACCGAAATGGCTAGAATCAACGCTGCCATTCCGCCAAGTAAAACCGCCTTTCCAGCTATATCCCCCAAGGTTAATCCTTGCTGTAAATCCAGAATACTTCCCATAGCCCATCTTGCCGGTGAAATATAGGAAATGGCATTGATTAATTTAGGAAACAGTTCCACCTGAATAAAGCAGCCGCCCAAGATAACAATCAGCAGGTTCGCAAAATTGGAAATCATTGAAGCAGCATCCGCCTCTTCCGTAATGGAAACATAGAATGTCCCCAAAGAGACAGCCACCATAGCCGTCAGGAAGAGAATCAAGAACAGCACACCGGGCTCCACGCCAATGGAGGTATTCGTGAAGTATTCCATGCTGAGGATTGCGGCCAGAATTTGAAAGGCGACGATGACCAAATTGCAGAGTACATTGGACAGATAATACATCCATACTTTGGCCGGAGAGAGGAAGATCCTGGAGTAAATATTTCGCTCCCTGTCAATATTAATTACATTCGCTATGGCCGAGGAATTGAAGAAAATAAACAAGATCAAAAAACCGACAAAGATATTGGAGTTGTTGTATTCCGTATACAAATCGTTAAGAGAGGTTTTCTCCACAAACTCAGAGCTGGCGATATAATTGCCTACCGCATTCTCGAATACAGCAGCATCCCCCCCTGAAATCTTGCCCAAGTTGCGTAAATTCAACAAATGATTTTTGAGGATAGCCTGAAGCAAGGTATATACGTTTTGCTCTTCGTTTCCTTTCACCACAAGATGCTCGATAGAATTATTTAACAACCCATCCTGGAATCCGCTGCGGATAACCAAGGCTGTATTTATTTTATTACTTTGAAAATTGGCCTCCACTTCATTCTCATTCATCTTGAAGACCTTGATGCCATCCAGGCCGTCAACAATTTGGGTGATGGCTTCCGAGGCCCGGGTTTTATCTCCATCCACAATGCCCACGTTAACAAAGGTTGTCGAGTAACTGACCATTTTACTGGCAATGATTAAGACAATAATCGGAGTGATGGTCATTAACAGAAAAGAAATCGGTTTATGCATTATCGTAATTCTTAAGTTATTTTTTATTAATGCATAAAATGTTCTCATGCTCTTAATTCCTCCTTCTTTTCTTTGGCAACAACTATAAATAGACTGACGAATATTAAAAGGAGAAATATGGCAGAGCTTACCCATATCATTTGGTTGTCATGCGCGTAGGTACTTTTTAAAATACCAACATTCACCCATCTTAACGGGGAGACCAACAAGACTTTGCCGAATACGCCGTCCATATCGTAAGGAAATGGTGTATACGATCCCCCGAGAAAGGAGAAAATCGGCAGAATAATCACAGACAGAATCACATCCACTTTGCCGCGCGCTTTTAATAATTGGGCCAATAACATGCCTAGAGCTACATTGAAGATGGCAAATAAAACAATATACAGGTACATGAATAAAGAATAATTGCCCCAGTTTACGTCCAGGTAGGTTATTGAGAAAATAAAGGCTGGAATAAATACCACAAAGGCAAAAATAGAGTACGCGGCCAAGGAAGCGAGATAATACTTCACCCTGCTAAGTCCTGTAAGTAAAATTCTCTCTTTGATTTTGGTTCTTTTATCCGTAAATAAATCCCCAATGGGAATCAGCATCATATACATCACCATAAGCGTTAATTCCACCACCCCATAATAATCATAGGAGCTCATGGCACTTTTGGATGGAATCAGTTCTACAGGCACTTCATACGTCGCATTATCCGCGCCAATCAGTTCAATCGCTTTTTCCCCGTCAATTTTATAGGCTTCCTTAACCGTCTGGATGCTGCTGGCCACGCTTCGGAATAAGGCTACCACTCTGGCCGTATTTAACGGCTCCGATTCATTTCCGTAGACCAGGATCTTCTCCTTATCCAGGTGCACGAATACCTTTTTGTTCACCCGCGCCTCTTTTTTACCTTCTTTCTCTGAGCCGGTGTAGCCCATTTTTATCCCGTAATCTTTTTCAATGGATACAGAGGCTGTGGTTAAGGCATCAATAACCTCGGCTGCCATTCCTTCCGATTGATTGAGCAATGCAACATCAACCATGGTCAGGTTTGATTTGTCAGAGAAGGCTCCGGTCAGAATCGAACCGATCAGAATCATTAAAAAGATAGGGAATATCATCAAGAATAATAACCACTTTGGATTTCTGATTTGATTTTTAATGATTTTCTTTATGATCTGAAACATATGATCTTCCTTTCCTCTAGACTCTATGGTCAGTCGCGTAATTTGCGCCCTGTCAATGTCAGGAATACAGTTTCCAAAGTAACATCTGTGGTGCCGATACTTTTGATTTTCACATTTTTGCTGTTTACGTATGCAATAATTGCATTCAAATTATCATTTTCTTTCAAAGACTCCACCTGGATCAGGTTGTCATTGATTTCCACATTAACCACGCCATCAATAAGTGAGATTGCTTCCTTATCCAGTTCAAGAGCATCATCGACAGTTAACTGCAAAGATTTCTTATCATTGATCAGATCCGTTAATTCTTTCTTTGTACCCGAAGCAATAACCTGGCCTTTATCAATAATGGCTATGCGATTACAGATCGCTTCAACTTCCTCCATATAATGTGTTGTGTAGACAATCGTCACGCCTTTCTCATTTAACCGCTGGACAGACTTCAGGATGTGGTTTCTGGACTGAGGATCAATCCCGACCGTTGGCTCATCCATAATAAGAATCTGTGGTTGATGGACCAAGGCAGTAGCAATATTCAATCGTCTTAACATCCCGCCGGAGAACGTCTTCGCTTTTTTACGTTTGACATCGGACAGGCCGGTGAATTCCAAGGCTTCATCGATTCCATTCTCCAATTCTTTCCCCTTCAGTCCATACAGCTCACCAAAGAACTTAACGTTCTCATACGCAGTGAAATTATCATACAGGGCAATGTTTTGCGGGACAAAGCCCAGCTTTCTTTTTTCATCCTCCACCTTATTTCCGAATAGCCTGATGTTTCCCGACGTCGCATGAAGCAGGCCGCATACCAGATTAATCGTGGTACTCTTGCCGGCTCCATTCGGGCCTAACAGACCAAATACCTCTCCTTTTTCAATGGACAGATTGAGTCCGTTTACTGCTGTGTAGTCACCAAATTTTTTGACCAGGTTATCGATTTGAATCACATTCATCTTTCATCCTCCACTCTTTTTAAATGGCAAGCTGGTGTTATAGTGCCTCTCTCTGAGCTTGATCCGTAAGCTTATTCCCTATATCCATTAATTTATTGCGCAGATGGAACAGCAGCATATTGGGATTATCCATAAAATAAAAATGGTTCCCCTGAAAGAGGGTAAGTACGTATTTTTGGGTGGTGTATTTCTTCCATCCCTCTAGTTCTTTCTTAGTAGCAATGCTATCCCGGTTCCCGCCATAGATATCAAATGACACCGGGACGGCTTGCGCAGTCTCAGGATTATACGTTTCACACATTTTCATGTCTTTTCTAAAGGTAGGCAGGATTAATTCCAGAAACTCTCTGTTTTCACTGAAAGCGTCCGGGATTCCGCCAAGACTGATGATTGTATCCATAAATTCAGCATTGCTCTTCAGATATAATTTGTCATTTCCGTCTTCGGTCAGACTCTCCGTGAACTTGTTCATATAGTTGGGTGCTTTCATGCTTGATATAATTACATATTCCGGTAAGTTAAGCCCCTGCTTATATATTTTTTGCGTCAGCTCATAGGAGACCAGCCCTCCCATGCTATGCCCGAACAACACGTAGGGCACATCCGTGTACTCTTTCATTTCCTGGAGCAATAGATCTGTAAGTATATCCACATTATCAATGGCCGGCTCCGTTATTCTGGCCCCTCTGCCCGGCAGTCTGATCAAGCAGGTCTCCACATCCCGCGGCATCTGCTCTTCCCAGTGCAAAAAGGTTGAAACATCCCCGCCCGCAGGAGGGAACAAAAACAAGCGTAATCTGATTTCGGACTTTTCGATATTTCTTTTGAAAAAAAACCATGGTTTAACCTCTTGTTTCATGTTACCCTCCACTATTCTCATTAAGCTGCAAAATTCAGATAGGTGTTAAGGGTATGGAATACCCCAAAGGTAATGGCGATCCCCACTCCCAAATGATCCCCCAGCCATTTCTCTGCTAAAGCGAAATACACGGCCGGGAAGATGGACATCCCCATGAATACGAAAAAAGTCCCGCTGATCAAGGTATAGTCCATCCCGCCCGCAAAATAACGAATCCATAAAGCGTAATAGAGCAGTAAAAATACGGCCATTCCAAACACATACCTGCTTTGCAATGACGGAGAACTTTTATTTACGCGGAAAATTAATACAAGCATGAGTAACACCTGGCTAACACGTTCAATATAACTAATCATTTCAACCTTGTTGTTAAAGGCCTCCCCGGTTCCGGCAGTTCCGTTTATCGCAAATGCGTAAAATAGCAGATTAGGAAGCAATACCAACAAAAGAATAATAAGGCCTTTGAGTGAAAATCCGAGCCTGTTTTTAGTTAGGATGGGTTGCATGCCTTTATGCCGCACTCTTTTTTTGCTCCAGCAAGGTTGTCATGCTTTTTTCGAACTGCGCTTGATTCTTTCTCATATCAAAGAACATCCAGATGTGATACACAGCCCCCATAATACCGCCGAGGAGAGCCGTAATCTGCATAACTGTCATCTGACCGCCATCGAAATAAATGATGGTGTCCGTCATTGCAAAAACCATGGTGATGATCAAATCCAGTCCTACGATAATGCCCAAAATGTTAAGCTTGGAGGAGAAAACCTGATTTCTTTTGGCCAACAGCGAAGTTACCAGATACCATAATCCAAAGCCGCCAAACATCCAGATAAAGTCTGGGTCGAGCGGGAAGGCGGCTACTTCCAAGGCTACCCGGTACATTTCATTGCCTGTGGAATACAAAGTCATAACCTTCATAATAAAAATTTCTCTCATCCACTCCAAGGACAGCAAGCCGGCGCCGCCATAACCAACAATGGTTACCCATTTGTAAAAGCCTTCCCATTCATAGCTTTTGGATCTCAATGTTGAAACTGCTGCCGATATCCAGTAGATGGACAAGAAGCCGATCGCTACGAAGATATATCTCCATAAATGCGGAATAAACGGATGGGCGGCAATTTGCTCATAGAATTCCGTTCCTCTGTATTTCTCCGCCGGATCAATAGGCATCAGAATGCCTATTCCCATATATAGCAAGCCTATGAGGAGAGAGACCCACATCCCGCTAGTGTACAGGCTCATTTTTTTTGCTGTAATTACATCCAATCTTTCCTTCATCATTGTTCCTCCTATAAAATCATATAATGTAAACTTTTCAGATCATTCACTTGCCCTCAGGGTGTTAACTCAAAATACTTTGTCTTCACAAAGTAATCCAAATACCGGTTGAACACCTCCTCTCCTACCTCTGGGCAAGTGATGGCAGTTTCACTCAAGCCTTTGGTAACATTGGTAATGTCATACGTAATTTCCACATCCCATTCACCCATATCTTCCGGAATGAACGGCAGCATAGCCTTGGTGGTATTCAGATTAGGATTCTCGGCAACTCTGTCCACCAATTCATCCTTCCACTGCTCATAGGGCATTTTTTCAACTTTGAACCCGTACGAATTCATCCAGGTATACACTTGGTTTAGTGTGTTCATTTTACTGGCGACAATATGGAAGTTTTTGTTACTTGATCCCGCTTGGATGGACAATGCTACAATAGACTTGCTGACATAATCCACAGGAATAAATTCTATATTCACATTCTCCTCGAACAATACTCCTGCCTCTACACAGCTTTTGATCATAAGCCACATGATATCTCTGGTTTGACATGCTCCTGTGGTGCTGGAGCCGGAGATTCTGCCGACGCGGTAGATACTTACCGGAATGCCTCTCTCTTTGGCCAGAGCTATAATTCTCTCGCCAACCCACTTACTTTGCTGGTATCCCAGTACAAGCACCTCATGATCGGACGGAATGGTATCCTCGTATGCGATATAGCCGTTTTCGTGTGAGAGCGTAGAGAATACATAATGAGTTGACACGTAATGTACCTGCTTTAACTTATGAGTGGATGCCAGACGTAGAATTTCCTGAACTCCCTGTACGTTTACATCTTTAATCTTGTTATACGGCTCCAGGAAATTAGTGATAGCGCCCGCATGATAGATGGAATCGATTCGGACTGCCAATTCGTTGAAATCCTGCAGCTGCTGGCCCATCAAAGGTCTGGCAAGATCGCCCGTGCAGACTTCTATTCTGCTTCTGTAAGCTTCGTCCCATAAATTGTACATTTCCATATTAGCTACAACTCTGTCGTAGCCGCTCTGCACACTGTCCGCACGGACCAGCAACACCATATGATAATCTGTCATAGCGATAAGTTCCTGCAGCAGAAACGCCCCCAGGAATCCCGTCACACCGGTCAAAAGAACGTTATGGATCCGGGTATGATCCCACGCTTGAAGTTCCTTTGCTCCGGTAATTTCCTCGTCCAGCCACACCTCATTTTTCAAGAATTCCCGGGTCTTATAGCGGAAATTACTTACGGCGGATTCATTGATATCCTGTTTATTTTGCTCGCTTTTGACCGCTTCAATATACATCGCCATTTGCTCAATGGACGAACTGTCGAAGAAAATCCGCACCGGCAGCATCATATCAAAGGCATTCTTGAACTTTACAATGAGCTGGGCCGCCATGATGGAGGTTCCGCCAAGTTCAAAAAAGTTATCCAAAACTCCTACTTTGTCAACGTTAAGAATATCTGCCCACAGGCCGGCAATTTTTTGCTCCGTTTCCGTTCTCGGCTGCATATATTCAACCTTAACGCCTGTTCTTGTTTTCATTTTCGAATCCGCAATCGCCCTCATTATTTCTTCAATAGACTTTGTATGACTAACCAGATCGTTAATTTGATCTTTTTCGGCTTCATCCAGCTTATTCCATCTATTGAAAATGAACTGGTAGGGGTCGAAGCTGCGGTCTGCCTTGTGCGGTTTGTCTGGAATATCCGGTTCTTTGTCTGCTTTGTTAGGATGGAGTGCTTCATTCGCATAATCCTCGAGCTTTTCACAAGAAATTGTCAGGGCTTCACCTGAGTGAACACGCTTCAAGTCGGTGCGGGTAATCCTGGCCAGAAATTGAGCCGCACTCTCATTCCTGCCGCTGGATTGATAGTGGAACACTATAGAGTCACACTGATGTTCTCTAATTTTATTGGCTAATTCCTTCATTAAATGATATTCAACATTTTTACCGAGCACCCGGCAATTTAAGAGCAGAGCGTCAACCTTGAAGCTCTTCTTATCAACTGTCCCAATGAGGGTACCGGCTATGCCGTAATCTCCAAATCTGTCTTGTACCTTTACGGAATAAATCAATTGATTATCCCCGTTAAGCGCTCCGATGATTTCTTCCTGTGTCCATAGCAACCCTGTCAGGTTGAAGTCCTTGGTATTATGGAGGATATGCTCGATCTGTTCGGCCTGCAGCTCATTGATTTCCCGTAGAGTGACTTCCAGCTGGATGGATTGAAGGAATTCCTCCAGACTGTATTCCTCTGTGCTGTCTGCCAAGACATCTTCGCCATTGCTGTAATGGGAAGCTTCAGCGGATATATAATCCAGAATCCCCGAGGCCTCTACGCTCTGCATCCAAAGTGTAGAATCCTCCGGCAGCAGCAGCTGGCGTATTCCGTTTAGGTACAGCTCTTTCGTATCCAGTACAATGAATTGATCCAGTGAAACGCCATGTTCTCTATGTATTTGCAGGATTGCCTCTGTTATCGATTCACACTCACAGCTCATATACTTACATTCTTGCTTGGTGAGGATGAGATCTTCCCTGTCCAATATGGCATTCAGTTGTTCTGGAGCGGATCTTGAACACAGCATGATTTCATTTCCCCAGCTTACAAGTTCCTGCAGATAGCTCTGAAATAAAAGGTAGGAATCATCCGTAACCACTCTTTGCTCATCCAATTGATGAAGAACTGCGTGTCCTGCTTGTTCCTCTTGCTCACACAATAGGACATCCGCATCAAACACAAGGATATTGCGCTTATTTCTCAGATCCAGCTTTATGAGCCGGCTAATCTGTCTTGCAGCCTCTTTGTAGATGCTATTCACATAAGGAGCTTTGGCATAAGCATACATGCCCATGTGATAGCTCTGATCTGCGCCGTATCTGCGGATCAGCTCTTCCCCGTCTGCCAGGTATATGCCTTCAACGAGTCTAAGCTTATCCATCATAAACTTTCGCAGCATCATGGAAGTTTCCATTGCACCGTACACAATTTGCAGGTCACCGACTCCCAGAGGTCTGTTCTCATAGACAGGAGGGAGCATAAAAATCAGCTTGCAGCGGAGTGCCGCCTTGGCATGCAGAACGGCCTCGATCAACATCGACAGATCAGCCTTGCATGAATTAAAGCTCTCTTTCAGATAGAAATCTTTCCGGCCTATAATATCTTCCAACCGGGTCCAGATGATTAAATATTCCGGTTTCTTCTGAAATAATAAGCTGTCCGGGTCCATGCACTGGGATATAATCTGATTATAAGGTCCGGTTTCAATTTTGGACTGAAGCCCGAGTTCCTTGATATCTTCTTCAAGATAGTCTTCCAGTAAATCAGCAGTGAAGCTGGATAATACATAAATATTGCGCGGCATGTCACTCACTATATCCTCCTCCTTCACTCTCCACTTCTGGGCTCACACCTTACACATTGATCTCAAAATGTTCAAGCTTGCTCTTCAGCCGCGTCAAAAATTCGACCGCATAGAATCCGTTCACTACACGATGATCGTACGCCAGGCCAAGATTGATATAGCTTCTTTCTGCCACTGTCCCTTCTTTCAGGACCAATTCCTTCATTACCGCACCCACGGAAATCATCCCGGTCTGTCCCGGCAGAATGATGGGAATGACGCTGACAACATCGGCGCTTGTATTCAGACTAATCGTTATCGTTCCGTCCATCAGATCCGCTTCGGCAAAACTGCTTCTTAAGGCTTTATATTTATATTCCATCATTATTTCTGCAGTATGTTCAATCCTTCCAGCGTGTTCAGCTTTAATTACCGGAATGTAGAGACCTGTTCCCACATCGATGGTCACACCAACGTTGACTTCAGCTGCAGGAATAAATGTATCCTCATCCTTCAGCGTTCCGTACAACAATGGGAATTCATCCTTGATTGATACCAGCAGCACCGGCAATACTTCTCCAAACCCCACAATGACCTCAAGCTGCTCACCAATTTCCCGCATTCCGGTTAGAGCTTCATCACAATACACTTTCATTAATAAAAATGCGTTCGGAATATTCGCATGCGATTTGGCTACTGTTTTAGAGACCTGTTTTTGATTCTTACTCAAGAGAATCCGGGTCTCATCCCCGTCGATTCTTTGCTTCAGCAGCTCCTCCAAATCACTTAATTTAATCAATTTCTTATTTAAGGCTGACAGCTCCTGCTGCGAAAATTGGTGCAATGCGGCAAACACTTCTGCCTGATTGGAAAGTTTGTAATTGGCCGTGCTTTCTGCTGTGGCACTGCCCACGGATAATTCCTTGTATGTATTCATTTCTTGGAGGGACTCAAAAACAAAGGCAATAACCTCGCCGGTTCTCACATCGGTTTGTTCTTTAGCCGCAGGATAAAAATAGCCGTCTGCTTCACATTCGATATCAATAGCTGCCTTGGAGGTCTCCAAGGTGGTAATCAGATCACCGGAATGAATGAATTCACCCTCAGCGCAATAATAGTTCTGGATCAAGCAGCTGTTATCATTCGCATTTAACTGTGGAACAACAATTGGTCTCATACCCGCCTCCGTTACCCTTCTTTAGCGATTTTCATCAGCTTCAGTACACTTTCATAAATGTCCTGTTCCCCTACCAGCACCTGGCTTTCATAATACATGGATGCGGGAATAATACTGTCAGAAGAACTTAAGAGCTCAATGGCTCCATCCTTCAGCTTATTGAGATATGGATATAATTTGACCGCTATTCCTTCGCCCCAGGTATGCCCGCTGGTCCCCTCTTCCACAATGAGAATCTTGCCGGCTGCAACCGCATCTTCAATAATGGCCTCGATTCCGCAGGGATACAGCTTGGAAGGTACCGCTACCTTAACTTCAATTTCATCCGCCATAATCAGCTTTTCAGCCACTTTCATGCACATGGAAGCCAAGCCTCCGGGGCAAAGGATAAGAACATCCGGTACACTGTTTTCTTCTATACTGGCGACTGCCCAGTTCTCATGGTCACCTTTGAATGAATAGTTGAAAAGTTCATCGATTACGCCATTTTCATACCTGTACTGGGAATATATTATTTTTTCTTCAAAAAAAATACAAGGATTTTTCTCACTCAACATCCGGTTAAACACATAATAATTATCGTGAAAAGGAGACAGCTCATACACGCTTAGATTAGGGATGCCCATGAAGTATTTTTGCATGCTTTGGCTGTGTGTGGGTCCGTATCCTCTGTAACCGCCATTCGCACATCTGACAATCATGCTGAGATCCAGCTTGTCCCCGTACATGGTTACGGACTTGGACGCAAAATTGAGCAGAGGATCAAATGACAATGTAGTGAAATCCGAAAACATCATATCCACGATCGGTTTGTGGCCCATAATTGCCATTCCGCTTGCCATGTTGACAAATCCCTCTTCACTTATCGGCGTGCCAATCACTCTGTCCGGAAAATCATCAGATAATCCCTTGTTGATTTTGAAGGCACCCCCATAAGGCTCACGTACATCTTCCCCGATTACAACGACTGCCTCGTCCTCACACATCAGTTGATGAATGGCATTTCTCAAATTCTCATTTATTTTTTCTTTTTTCATAGTCCGCCCATTCTGCTCCCTCTCTGTGTATGACAAGTTCCTGCAGCGTTTGCATTTGATTCCGGACAGCTTCTTCAAGCTTATCTACCCTTGCCTTATCGCTGGCTTTCATTTGGTTGTACCAGTAGTTCTCTTGGACTCTTTCAAGCTCACCAGCACTTCTAGTATCATCGCCTTTACTGTGGGACGCGACCCGATCTGTTATAAATTCAATGACCAGGGGTTTGGATTCCTTGCGGACACGGTGTATAGCGTCACCAGTTTGTTCTCTTATTTCATTAACAGCTTTGCTCCGGATGCACAGATAATCAAGATCGAACCCCCGTACCCGGCCTTCTATGCTTCCCGACATGCTGTAGCTTTGATGGGTTGATATTGCTATTCCATTGTTCTCTACAACGATTACCATCGGGAGATTCCATATGCCGGCAAAGTTCAAGCTTTCGTACACGCAGCCCCTGCCAAAGGTTCCGTCTCCAATATAGACAAATACCAGATTATCCTGTTGCTTGTATTTATAACTCCAGGCGATGCCTGTGCCTACCGCTATGCCTTCGGCCTGAACCCCTGTAGATATAAAGCGGTCTCTGCGGATATGCTGGCTTCCTCCGATTCCATTGCATACGGCGCCTTGTTTGCCCATGACCTCTGCCAGCAAGCCCTGGGCATCCCCATATCTGGCAATATAATGCCCATGCCCCCGGTGATTGCTGATCACAAAGTCTTCTTCTTCAATGAACGGATTCAAGGCTACCGGAATATATTCTTGTCCCATGCAGGTATGAGTGGTCCCTGTGACATGTCCGCTTGAAAAAAGTCCGAGGATCGATAGCTCATATTGACGGATCAACAGCATTCTTTCCAGATCATGATCACTAGTGCTTCCCGCCAGAACCGCCTGCCCGGCAATGGCATTATTCAAAGATTTCATTGCTTACTCCTTTGCTCTTTAAGACCGTTATAAAGGCGGCAAGATTTTTCAAGCTTTTCACTTCCTTGAAGGAGAACTTCACCTTATAGGTATCTTCAATAGTTGTGATTAACTTGATATGCTTCAGGCTTGTCCATTCCGGAGCATTTTGCGGTGACAAGTCTTCGTGAATCGTTTCTTTGTCCGGTATGGCCAGAATATCCGCAACAATCTCTTTTAATGTCATAACTTCCGCATCCTCTCATCATTCAGCCCGTTGACTGTGCTGTATTGTAAATACTCATGACCAGTTCTGTGCCCATCGCCGTGTAGTACTCTCTTAAATAAGGAACATGCCCCTCTTCATCACCAAGACCATCGTTATACTCGCTGAGCTTATATTTCACAGCGATTTCGTCTCCATGAAGCACAGATATATTCCAGTTTTTCGCACATTCCGCAGCTATTTTTTGCTCCGACTGTTGAATGAGCAGCTTGGTTTCATTCATCTGATTGACTTTATCCGATGCCGGACAAAGGTACAGGATGACCTTGGACTGATGCTTGTTCACAAAGCTACAGGCACATTGGATGAACCGGTTCGCATTGTCCGTCAGCACGGCTTCAACCCTAGCATCCTTAGCATCCATGCCTTGAATCCAGTCTTCCAAACGGAGTAACAGGATGCCGATGCCCTGACTGCTTCTGCATAACAGTCCCGTATCATCAATCAATTGCTGGAACACCTGGCTATACGGTGCGAATTGCAGCTTATAGTCGATCCGGAGCTTGTCCAGCCAGAATTCCATCGGCTCACCTACAGGCTCGGATTCGAAGGAGGAGACTACCGTCATCACTACTTTCTTACGCGATAGAGAAGAGACGAATTCCCCGATGGTCCGGTCAGGATTCTCAGTAATCAACTGGATTAATAGCTTGAAATCCTCAATCAGCTGCAGAATAGTATCCTGGGCGAACAGATCCGTATTGTACTCAAACCCTGCAGAGATTCCATTCTTCAGAATGGTTGCGTACAAGGACAAATCGAATTGTGCCGTTTCTACCGATACTGGAAGTACTTCAACCTCAATTCCCGGAATACTAACACTCAGCATCGACTCCTCGGTCTGAACATACAGCACCTGGAACACTGGTGAATGCTGCATCTGACGTTCAATATCAAGGCCCGTGACCACTTGTTCAAACGGAATCTCCGCATGATTAAAGGCTTCCATGCAATGGTCTCTAACCTGGGTGAATAACTCTGCAAAGGTCATGCTGCTGGCTATTTCACTTTGGATCACTACCGTATTAATGAATAGGCCGATTAATTTCTCCAATTCAAGCTGGTTTCTGTTGGCAACCGGTGTTCCAATACAGAGCTTATTATCCAGACTGTAGCCATGCATCAGAAGGGTTAGCACGGACATCATCATATGGTACATCGAGCCATTCATTTGCACACATCTGTCGCTCATTGCCTTCACTGCTTCTTTTTCAATGAAAAAGTATTCCGTCCTTCCCCGATAAGTCTGTGTGCTGCCTCTTTTATAATCGTAGGGTAAATGAATGGCCTTTGGTGCATCTTTAAGCTTGCCCATCCAATACTCCAGCTGATCATCCAGCTGGCCGCCTTCAATTCTTTTACGCTGCCATTCCGAATAATCGACATATTGTACCTGCAGCAATGAACGGGTAACTTGTCCGTGAAGCCTGTCCCGATAGGCCCCGGCAATTTCATTCATGATTACACCAAAGGACCAGCCGTCACAGATAATATGATGAAGAGAAAGGGTCAATACGATTTCTTCTTCAGACAATATCAACACATAGAACCGCCATAAAGGGCCTACGGTCAAATCAAAGGGCCGTCTTGCGATTTCGCTGTTAGCCTCATTGATCTTTGCAGCTCTCAAAGAAGCGTCGGTTTCCTCCAAATGAATAATATCCAGCCGGAATCTTTCATACGGTCTGATAATCTGTGACGGTATATAATCTATGGTGTTGAACACTGTCCTAAGACTTTCATGCTTCTCAACGACTGCATTCAATACATCTTCCAGAATATCAAGTTTGATATCGCCTTTGAGCAGATAGGACTGCGGGACATTAAATACGCCACCGTTCATGAACTGCTCCATAAACCATTGTCTTTGCTGTGAAAAGGACTGGCTGAACGCATTCGAGGTTCTGGCAACCCTCTCAATATCCCTTTTTTTGCTGTCCTTGGACTTCGTAATCAGTCCTGCGAGCTGTTCCCTTGATAAGGATTTGATTTTATCCTTCTTAGTCTCCATATAAGTACTCCTTACTTATCTTTTCAAAAGCTCCTTAAGGCGCTTCCTCTTTACCTTCATGGCTTCCTTCTCTGTCTCCATCACTTCACTTGCAGAAGCGACTTCGGCAAAGCTGTTCGTTGTCTCCTCCAGATATTCACAAAGACTGCGGATGGTTGGGTATTTGAACATATCCACCACCGTAATATTTGTATCAAAGCTCTCCTTGATCTTGTAATAGACCTGAACCACAAGCAGCGAATGGCCGCCAATATCAAAGAAATTATCATTGACGCCAATGTTCCGGGCATTCAGGACGGCTTCCCATATTCGCTTGACCTTGGCTTCGTTGTCATTGGCTGCTTCTACAAATTCATTCCTTACGCTTCTTCTTATACTTCCAGGCTCCGGAAGCATCTTCTTATTCAGCTTGCCATTTGGCAATAACGGCATCTCCGGCAAGACAATAAAGAACGATGGAATCATATAATCCTGCAACTGACTTCTGATATGTTCTCTGATGACAGGAATATACTTGTGGTTATCTTTCCACTCCAAAGGATTGGTGAAGTATACACTTTGGTCCTCATTGTAGCGGATGAAATTCGGCACTTCATAATCATAGGCACAGGTGTCCGCTCCATATTTATTCTTATGGAACAAGATCAGTTGATAATCTCCGCTCTCGCCATGACCATTCCACAAAGCGCGAAGCCGGTAATTCCCGACATCCTGCAAGAGCAAATCATATAAGCGTGGAGCATACAGTTGAAGCTCCCTAACGTCTTCTCTCAGCTCACGGACAGTTGCAGCTTGCACCGCCTGGTCGTTCAGCAGCGACTCAAGCTTGTTCTCATGAACCAGCTTATCCATCAGGACATCTTGGATTACAATAACCTCATCCTGCCGCCCGGTGAGTATATCCTGGAGCCCCTGCTCTGATTGTATATTCCGCCAGCTGAACTGAACGATATTCTCCAGTTGCTCCGCTGCTTTCGTCCGGATCACTACCTGATAACGGAATTTACTCATCTCATTCTCGAACTTTGTTACTTTAGGCAGAATGGAGACATTTTGAACCTGCTCCAGGGAATCCTTAAGACTCAAGAAATATTTGGAGTCTACCAGCAGCTCATTCTCCACAGTAATGGAATTCTTAATTCGGTCGTTTAATTCTTGCACGGTAGTTTCCGCAGGAGCCTTATACCATTCCACCGAAGTATGATAGCTTTTTAGCAGCGGCAGGGACCGTACATCACCGATAAAGAGGGTTCCCTCTTTGTTCAGCATGCCTAAAAGAGTAGTAATCACCTCATTCAGATACGCTCCGCTCGGGAAGTACTGAATGACAGAGTTGATAATAATGGTGTCGAACGTCTCATTCTGCAGCTCGCCAAGCTCATCAGCTGATTTCTGATATAGTCTGACATTCATGGAGCTGTCCAAATTCCGTTCGATATAATCGAGGCCTATCCTTGATAGATCAATACCCACGTACTCTTCGCATAACGGGGCGATTTTGAACAGAATCATACCTGTACCGCAACCGACCTCCAGTACTCTCCGCGGCTTAAAGCTCTTAATCAGATCTACGGAATCGGTAAGCCACTCTTCCATTTCCGGGATACCAAGCTTCTCCCCGGTGTAGCTGCTGTTCCAGCTGATTGTATTTAAACTGAAATCTTGAATCGTTTCTTCTTTGTTGTAGGCATTATCGAATATCGACTCCCACTGGGTGACCTGTTCCTTGCTCTCCTCCATGACATCCTGTTCCCTATAATTCACATCACGGACAATATAGGACACGATTCTTACATCATTTCCATCCTCTAGGTTAATGACTACGTTATCCTTAACGGAAGGGTGTGACTGAATCACCTTTTCGATTTCCCCTAATTCAATGCGCAGTCCTCTTACTTTGACCTGATTGTCAGCGCGTCCTATGAAGTTGATGTTGCCGTCCGGCAGCAATTTGACAATGTCACCGGTCCGGTACATCCGTGCAGCCACATATTTACTGAACGGATTCGGAATGAATTTCTCGGCTGTCAGGTCATCACGTTTGTAGTATCCTCTGGCCAAGTTCACACCGGCAATGAATAGCTCTCCGCTCACATTGTAAGGAACGGGATTCATGTACTCGTCCAGTACATACAACTGTACATTGGAAATAGGCTTGCCGATCGGCACAATCTCTTTATCCAGCTGCTCGCTGCAATCGTAGTAAGATACTTCAACGGAGGCTTCGGTAGGGCCATACAAGTTGTATAGACCTGCATCGAAGGTCTGGAAGAACTGTTCCTTTAACCGGTACGGCAATGCCTCCCCGCTGCAGAACACTTGTCTCAGGCTGCTTCCTGCCTGCTTAGCTCCGGGATGCTCCAGAAACAGCTTCAGGATCGAAGGAACAAAATGAGAGATGGTAATCTGTTCATCCCTGATCAGCTGAGCGAGATACTCCACGTCTTTATGCCCTTCCGGCTTCGCTATAACCAGACAGGCGCCTACCGTTAGTGCCCAAAAAATCTCGCTGCAGGATACATCGAAGCTGAAGGGCGTCTTCTGCACCTGTCTATCTCCCGGCTGCATCCCAAAATCTTTTTGACCCCATACAATACGGTTTCGGATGCCGCTGTGAATATTAATCGTTCCCTTAGGCTTTCCTGTCGAACCTGAGGTATAAATCATGTACGCCGCGTGGGCACCTTTAACCTTTACTCCCGGATTATCCGTACTCATCGGCAGGAACAGTTCCTTGTCCCGCAAATCCACCTTCCGGATTCCCGCAAGCGCATCGGTCTCGTCCATGCAGTGCAGCACCAGCTTAACCTCAGAATCCTGAAGCATATAATCTACCCGGTCCCGGGGATATGTTGGATCAATAGGGATATAGGCCGCGCCTGCTTTTAGAATCCCATAGACGGCTACCATCATTTCAATGGACCGGTCTGCGTACACACCAATGAAATCCTCGGTCCCTATTTCCTGCGCAATCAGATAATGGGCGACTTGATTCACCCGCATATTAAATTCCTGATAAGTAAGCGTGTCTCCCTGGAATTTCAGCGCCGGTGCATCCGGTCTTAAGAGCGCCTGTTCTTCAAATAATTCATGGATAAATAATTCTTTCTCAAAGGTATAATCCGTTTTATTGTGCTCATAGAGGATTTCATTGATTTCTTCTTTATCCATGAAATTGAACTGCTTGATTTTTTGATAAGGATCTTCGCACAGGCTGTTGATGATGTTCTCCAGATGCCGCATCATCTTCCGTATGGTGCCTGTTTTATAGATATCCGTATTGTATTCACATAAGGTGTGTACTCCGTCTTCCAGCTCTCGCATAGAAATCCAGAAATCGAACATTGCTGATTTATTGTCTGTTTCCACTCTTGTAATCGCAAGATTCGGCAGCTTGAAATCTGGCAGTGCTTCATTTTGAAGGGAGAACATCACTTGGAACAACGGGTTTCTGCTTAAATCACGTTCCAGCTCCAATTCGTCCACCAGCATCTCGAACGGCATATCCTGCGCATCATAGGACTCCAGCGCACTTGTCTTTACCCGTTCAATCAATTCCATGAAGGAAATATCGCCTGACAAATCATTG
Source organism: Paenibacillus sp. FSL H8-0332 (assembly GCF_037963835.1). Lineage (NCBI taxonomy): Bacteria > Bacillati > Bacillota > Bacilli > Caryophanales > Paenibacillaceae > Paenibacillus > Paenibacillus sp. FSL H8-0332. Next base: position 2,323,676 of record NZ_CP150145.1, on the reverse strand, counting down.
CGGAGCACCAAGGTGTTCACAAAGAATCCGATCGTATTCTCTGTTTCCATCCGCGTACGGTTGGCAATCGGAGTTCCAATGGCGATATCCTCCTGTCCGGTATATCTTGCGAACAGGACATCGACCGCTGCCAGATAAATCATAAAGGGTGTAGCGCCCGTAGTTTCTGCCAGTTCATTCACCCGGTCCATCATCCTCTTGTTATATACAAAGAAGTCCTTTTTCCCATTAAAGGTTTGTACTTTCGGTCTGTCGTAATCCGACGGGATATCCAGGGTAGCAACATCCTTGAGCTTGTTCTTCCAATATACGAACTGGTCTTCCTTCACCTTGCCGGTGAACCAGTCTCTCTGCCACTGGGTATAATCCGCATACTGCCATTCAATTTTGGGTAATTCGGCCGGCCTTTGATTCACTAAGGCATCATATAGCTCGACGAATTCATGTACAAAGACTCCCATAGACCAGCCGTCTGAAATAATATGATGCATGGTGAGGAAAATAACATGCTCATCCGCGGCAAATTTAAGCAGCTTACATCTGATTAACGGTCCGTTTTTGAAATCAAATTCCTGATGGACTTCTTCATCTGCCAGTTTGGTAATTACCTGCTCTCTTGCCTCTTCTTCCACATGCATTAGATTCTGCAGAGGGACCTCGAAGGCATCCACATCATGCAGAACCTGCATAATTTGCCCTTCAATGTTGTCGAAGGTCGTTCTGAGTCCTTCATGGCGCTTGACGATTTCTGTAACAGCCTGCTGCAGGCAGGAGACATTTAACTCGCCTTTAAGCCTGATAGACTCCAGAATATTGTAAAACGCGCTTTCTTCATCATATTGCTTTAAGAACCATAGTCTTTGCTGGGCATACGAAACCGGTATGCCCTGTTTCTTCTCTTCATCAGATAATTTTGGAAGGTGACCTTCTCCCTTGGAATCCGTAGCCGGGCGAACTCTCTCTTCCACAAGCTTAGCCAGCGCTCCAACGGTCGGATGATAGAATAAGTCATTGATGGCAAATTCGATCCCGTATTCTTTTTTAATTCTGGAGACGACCTGGGTTGCCTTTAAGGAATGTCCTCCAAGCTCAAAGAAGTTATCATTCATCCCTATCTTCCCGGCGCCTAATACTTCGGACCAAATGTTGCTTATGATTCTCTCAGCATCTGTAGACGCTTCTACATATTGCTCTGCTTCTTCCTCTTCGATCACTTCGCCATCCCTATTGACCGTGAGCATCTTCAGTGTGCTTACCGCGCCATAATCATCTAGGACCTTGGCGTTCTCAAGCTGGAGAAGAGCCTCTTGATCTTCCTGCCTGCAGACAGCAAGATATTCTTTGGCATACACTTTCTCATCGATTCTGTGGCTGATATGCACATTATTCTCGTCAATTCCTACATAGACCATGTCGTCACCAAGGTTCAGCAGGGCTTCAAAGAATAACAGGCCATCCTGCTCACTGATAACGTGCTGCCCAATGGATTCACTGAGACTGTTAATGGATTGCAGGCTTCCCGCAGTCATTCCGATCTTATCCCACATCGTCCAAGAGATACATTTCACTGCATACCCTAATTGGCCGGCTGCATATTGGCAGAACATTTCCAGGAAGCTATTTCCTGCCGCATAGGCACTGAAGGTCGCACTTCCGAGCAGCGAGGTCACTGAAGAGAAAGTGATCAACAGCGCATCTTTTCTGCTTTTCAAGAGTTCAAACAGATTTAGCACGCCATAGACCTTGGCACTGAATTCTTCGGCAAAAGTCTGTTGTCCGATTTCCGTAATCAGGTATGAATCCCGGTTGTCAAAATGCCGTTGGTAGCTTGAATTCCCGGCAAGATGTATAATTCCGTCTATCTGAATTCCCTTCGACTGCTCATAATCCTCAACTGCCTGAATGATGGAATCCAGATCACACACATCCGCCTGCCGGTAAGTAATGGAAGGTTCAAGTGCAGTCCTGATATCACTTCTTCCCAGGATCAGAAGATTAGCTTGATAGTTTTCAATGAGCTGACTGCAGATTTTTGTGCCGATGCCCCCAAGGCCTCCGGTTACCACATAATGTCCGCCTTGTTTGATCTTTGTCTTGGGCTCTGCTTTCCGTAAAGGCACATTCCGGAGCTTCCAGGTTAATCTCCTGCCGTCACGGTAACTGATTTCCTTCACAGCAGTCTCTCCGTGCATAATCTCCGCGCGTAAAAAGCGGGCATCCTGCTTGATATCCCTTCCTTCCAAATCGATCAGCAGCGATCGTAAACCCGTATTCTCCGTATCCAGAGTAGCCATGAAGCCGATTAATGCGGCATTATCATAACGGGTTTCCAGACCGCCTGCATCCTGGAACACATTGCTGCTACCCACATACAGGCTTGTAGAAGCGCATAGGTCATTGTTCGCCAATACCCGCAGTAAGTGGATTAGACTAAAGACACCGAGTTGGTTACTGCTTGAGATATCTGTATCTCCGCTAGTGTTTATTTGATAAGTGGGAAGATAAATAATATGATCGGCCTTCCACCCGATTTGCTTAAAATAGTCAAACAGCTCTTTGCAGCCCTCATAACGGGTATAATCACAGCCATAATGATTCCGGTCATATACCTGGAAGCGGTCCTCTTGCTTGACCGATATGACCCTGGTTTCGTCCAGGCCCATACCTTCTATGAATTCACCCGCCAATCCGTGGCGGTCCTCAAACACCAGGATATTGACGCAGGGGATGGTGCCCTCTTCAACCTTAAAGCTCAGCGGCTTCCATACTTTCTTGAATATCCATGGCTTTACGGTGTTCTTATTTCTAACGATTTCGAGTTTTTTCAGGACAGTATCGTATTTGCCGGCAAGCAGGGAATCTCTTAACAGAATCCGCTGAATTTTACCAATACCTGTCTTTGGAATATCTTTTTTAGCCAGAGGGATGATGTATTCAATAACAATCCCGATTTTTGAAGTGATTACCTTTTGCATCTCTTTGATAATCCCTTTGAGCCTCACGGCATCCATAGATACCGGATGGAAGAATATCGCTAATTCTTCCGCTTGTGAACCGCTTGCTTTGACTGATACCGCAGCGGTATAAGATACTTCAACACCGTCAATCTCCTCAAGGATGGCCTCAATTTCCGAATTATTATAATTGACACCATTGATGATAATGATGTCTTTGGCCCTGCCTGTAATGGTAAGTCCCCGGTCGGTTATAATCCCCAGATCCCCCGTATCGAACCAGCCGTCTGACGTAAATGCTTCGGCATTTGCTTTGGGGTTATTGTAATATCCCGGTGTAATACACACCCCGGCCATCTGAAAGCGTCCCTCTGTATAGAGAGGCACTAATTCATTCTGAGCATCGACAACACGGATGCTGTTCCCTGGAAGAGGTCTGCCTACACTTACACTGCTATCCTCCTGCTTCACTACATCTTGACCGAAATCCGTGGAATATATGGAACCCGCACAAGTCTCGGACATCCCGAAGCACGGCATCATTGCCGACTTATCCAGATGATATGGCTTAAGGATTTCAATAAACTTCAGTGCGGTCCGGGCCACCACCACTTCTCCGCCGTTGGTTATAAATCGCAGGGCAGACAGGTCAATATTCAGTGCTTTGATTCCACTCTCAAGGCTGTTAATCAAATTAAAGGCGAAGTTGGGTGCCCAGGTATTCGTAGCTCTAAAATCACTCATCAGCGTAAGCCACCGGAGCGGAGACTCCAGAATATAATTAACAGGTGCCAGAATCTCCTGGCAATGCAGGTAAATGTCTCTTACATTACACATTACAATTCCGCCCACGTGGTCCATAGGCATCCAGTTAAAGGTTACTTCTTCTGGACCAAACCCGTTATTTTGGCAGGCAGCAATCGTGCGTCTCAGAATATTTCTGTGGGTCTGCATAACTCCTTTCGGCATTCCTGTGCTTCCCGAGGTAAGCAGCAGCAGCGCTACATCATCCGGCTTCACCTCGTAGGTGATTTCTATATCCCGGCTGTTCATCAATTGTTCAGCGGAATAGACGGTGAACTCTTCTTCGCCGCCAAGAACTCCGGGAACACTGCGAATACTCTCAGCCAGAGCTTCATCCGTCACAATCACAGGCTGTTCAAGCATTTTCCAAGCATTCAACAGTTTGCGGATCACTGCATTATCTTCTTTATAAGAAGCAGCTACCGTGGCCGGAATCCCGATAAAGCCGCCTAACATACAAGCCCAGAACGTATTTACATAATTCCGGTTGTTATCCATCTGATAGATGACCTTGTCCCCAGGCTGCAATCCTCTTTCGATAAGACCGCAGCAGATAGCCTTGGCTTCACTGTAGACCTGTTTATAGTTAGCAAACTCAATGCTGCCATCATAATTAACAAACCGGATTCCATAATCATCAGGAGCTTGATCGGCAGCCCGTTTGATGTAATAACCCAGATCAAAGACGGTATTCTCAGGAATGATCACTTCTTCTCCAACAATGAGTGATAGCTGTGTTTCAGCGCTGCTCTCTTCCTTGCGGGTTTCAACCCCTTCAACGTTATCCGTTTTGCCGGAGCTCTTCTTCTTAATAAAAGAATAATCATCGGCCAAATCGGAGATATGCACGTTATCCCGGCTGATTCTTACAGGTTTGCGTACGAACTTCACAGGAGATTCATTCAGAGCGCTCTGCTCTTCCGGGATAACTAAGTTACTCCAGCGCTGAATGAGGTTGTCATTAATAATTTCCAGTTCGAGCAGATCATTGATTTTGACAACGCCATCTCTGTAATAAGGAATGTTTGACACAGGAACGAACTCTGCTGCCGCCAGACAATTCTTCTTATTTAAGTCAAGCAATATGCACAATCTGTCGATGATTGCACTTCTTATGGCTCCGTTTCTCTCCTCCTCGGATGCGGCTTGTTCCACGACAACATCCGTTACCGGTTCCACATAATAGACAACAAGCCTGGATTCACCCTTCATGTTATAACGGTGAAGCATCTTCACGTCTTCTACTAATGAGTCAGCCTTTAGGGCATGCTCCAGCGCAGGCAAATCACGTTTGATTCCGCCAATTACCATGCTGGTGCTTAAAGACTCATTAATCATTAACGTTCCATCTGCATAATAACGGCCCATATACCCGGAAGCGGTCTGATCCGGTATACATACACTGCCCTCGAATCCATCCGGAAGCGGGTGCCCATAGGGATCAACGATCAGAACGCGCGGTATATCGGAAGTTGAGATCTGAGGGATAGGCTGGTTATGTAAGTTCACAACGGCGGATACTGCCTTCCCTGCTTTGAAATCTGTACTCCGCTTAGACGGAAGCAGTTGAATAGTGCAGATAGCTTCATTTATTTTAAGGACCATTTCATCCAAAATCGTTATGAAGCTCCTTTGAAATTCTTCAATGATCCTGTCGCTGAAATAAGCGGAATTATAAATCGTCTCCACAAGGATTCCGTGATCCGGCTTAACCACCCAGGCCAGCGGATAATTGATTTCTTCTCTTAATTGCAGCTCTGTTATGGAGAACTCTGTGATATCCTTATAAGCCTGCGCGTTGGCATAATTCTCATATACAAAAATACTCTGGAATAATTGAGGCAGATTATGGGCGCTGCTGATCTCAGCCAAAGACATATATTCATGGGGACTGCGGCTGATTTGATCCTGTGTGAGGTTCTCCAGGCACTCCAGCAAGGTAAGGTTACCGTCTAACTGAACACGAACCGGAATGGTATTGATAAAGATGCCTACGGTTTGCTCGATACCTTTTAATTCCGCAGGTCTTCCCGATACAGTCGTCCCATAGACGACATCATCTTTTCCACTGTATTTACTCAGCAGGATGGCAAAGGCAAGATTATACAGTTGATAGGCGCTGAACCCATTACTTCTAGTGATCTGCTCAATAGAATTATGTATATCCTCTGGAAGCCGTAAGGAGAGTTTACGGGTCTCTCCCTTCTGCTCTTCCACTGAAGCTTCAGTATACAGAGGCAAAGCTTCCTCAAAGCCCTTCAGCTTTTCTTTCCAGTACTGTCTGGAGACCTCGGCATCCTGTTTATGCAACCAATGGATATAGTCCTTAAATGATGCGGATTTGTTCTTCGCCGGTGCTTCCCCTGTCTTGAACGCTTTATAATTCCCGAACATTTCCTCCAGTACCAGAGGCAGTGACCAGCCATCCATTATGATGTGATGAAAGCTCCAGACAAAATAATAGCTGTCTTCTGTAATTTGAATTAGAGCAAACCTCATCAGCGGTGCCTTGTCCAGTTCAAAACCCATCATTCGATCATTCTCAAGAAACGTGCTATAATCATGCTCGATTTCTTCCCGCGGCAGATTGCTCCAGTCATACTGAATGTAGCTGCAATCGCATTGCTTCAGAACTACCTGAACAGGTTTTTTCACACCTTCCCAGACAAAGGCTGTTCTTAGAGCGGAATGATCGTTAATGACCTTTTTCCAGGAATCCCAGAAATATTCGAAATTAATCTGCCCGTGTAATTTGCACGAGAATTGCTCCAAATACATGCTGCTGCTGTCACTTTTCAAGCTGTGGAACAGCATGCCTTCCTGCATGGTGGATAATCCATAGATATCTGCAACGTTCCTCTTGTTCATGTATTCTCCTCTTTCTTGTCCCTGAGTGACCTTAATTGAACTTTGCCAAGATGAAATCTAAATCTTCCATATCCACATCGTCAAAATCTGCAGCGGAAACTCCATCATCCTCAGATTCAATACAATAGCTGATCATCCCCCTAAGCGTATCCATGAAAGCATTTGCCTGCTGCACTATGTTCTCCCCGGAATGGATATTCGGGTTATATCCCCATTCGAATGTTAAGCGGTCTTGCAGTACATATCCGTTGACTTCAAGCAGACTGACCCTTGTATTCTTCACTCCCCTGGTATATAGCGGTTCCCCGGTAATCAGCCGGAAGTGTTCATGCTCGGAGGTTTTGTTATCCAAATGCCCCATGTAATTAAAAACAATATCCATAGCTTCACGGGGGCAATCACTAAGCAAGAACTCGAACTTACGCTTCTGCACGGCAGCTAATCTGTCTTTCACTTTTTTCAACGTAGCTCCAGTAGTTGAAATATCATCTGCGGAGAAGTACAAAGGGTACAGGTTGGTAAACCAGCCTACCGTTCTTGAGAGATCCACCTGATCGGCAAGCATATCTCTTCCGTGACTTTCCAGATATATGCTGTGGTCTGCTCCATCCCTTTCATGCAGCATCGTTTCCAGGGCGGCAATCATGACCTCAATAGGCTGAATGCTGTAATTCTTAGGCACTTCAGTCATTAGCTTGGCGGTATCTTCTTCCGATAAGGAGAACAGGCAATGCTCTGCATCTCCTTCCAGATTGTCTACGCTGGACCGGCCTTTTTTGGTATTTCTTGAATGAGCCGCAATTTCTTTTGTCCACTCGTTTTTTTTGCTAACTGCTTCATGGCTGCCGGCATAGGCTTCTACTGCGTTGCTCCATCTTATAAAGGATGAGGTTTTCTGCGGAAGTCTAATTTCCCGCTTGTCAATTAAGGCCTGATAGCTGTTCAATAAGTCCTGAGCGATGAACCTGAAAGACACCGCGTCGCATACCAGATGATGTGCCGTCAATACCAGTCTGCTGCTTGACCACGTATCGGACACAATAAGCAGCCCTTTAAATACTTCTCCAGATTGCAAATTGAGAGATTGCTGAAAAGCCGTCAATTCCTGCTGCATCCTTTGTTCGTAGTCATCATGAGCTGGGATCTCTACTGTCTTCAAGCGTTCGGTATAAGCAAACGGCAGAATATCCGCATATCTTGGAGCCTTGCAGGGAAGTACACGGGTTCTTAACAAATCATGCTGCCGGCACACTTCATTCAATGCTTCATTCAATCGCCCGGCATCTGCCGTTCCCTTCAATTCAAAGCTTATAGACTGATTCCAATGGTTATTTTCCGGGAAATTATTGGTGAAGAACCATTGCTGGATAGGTGTCAACAGGTACGAGCCTGTAACCTCTCCCTGATCACAATGGATATGTTCAACTGCCGTAGCCTTTAATGCCATTTGTTCAATACATTTATCATCGTAAAAAGACTTTAATTCGAGCTTAATTCCTGCCTCTGCCGCCTTAGCAATAACCTGCATGCTGATAATCGAGTCTCCGCCAATTTCGAAGAAATGATCGCGGATACTAATCCGCTCAGCCCCTAAGAGCTCACACCAGATTCGTTCCAGCGTTCTTTCAATCTCTGTGGACGGTTCGGCGAATTCGTTCTCCGCTTCCATAGGCTGACCTAAGGACGCCAATCTGCTGTTGTCCGGCTTGCCGTTCGTATTGAGCGGAATGGCCTCAAGTGTATAAAATGCTGCTGGAATCATATACGAAGGTAATCTATCGTTCAAAAAGCTTCTGATTTCTGTCAAAGTCACTGCTGCATCCACAACTAAATAAGCTGCCAGATAAAGATTGCTCTTGTGGTCAATCTCCGGGACAACAACCGCCTCATTCACTCTGTTATGAGAAGATAGCTTATTCTCAATCTCTCCGATCTCGATGCGGTGTCCCCTGATCTTGACCTGATTATCTATTCTTCCGGTAAAAGCAATATTTCCGTCGTCCAGCCAGCTTGCGTAATCCCCCGTCCGGTACAATTTACCGGGACCATAGGGATTATCTATGAATTTCTCCGCTGTCAGCTCCGGCTTATTCAGATACCCCCGGGCAATGCCTGCACCTGCTATACATAACTCTCCAATAATCCCTTTTCCACATAAGGAAGTATAATTCATAATATAGATTTGCATATTGGAAATCGGCTTGCCAATCGGAATTCTATTCGGAATTGGTGCAGTCCTTTCGTATTGCCAGTCTGCCGCACAGACCGTAGTCTCGGTAGGTCCATACGCATTGAAATATTCAATCGGCTCAGCCAAATTCTCCACCAGATTGACGCTTGATGCTGATCCCGCTGTGATCAACAACCGGATTCCGATAGGCCTATCCGATATCACATTCCAGTACGGCGGAGGCAAGGTGGCAACAGTTACGTTATGCCTTTTCAGCTCCTGTTCCAGCAGATTCACATCCAGCGCAACTTCTTTGGTAATGATGCATAGTTTTGCACCGGTGAGAATTCCCATAATCATTTCCCAGACAGAGGCATCAAAAACAAGATTGGCAAATTGCAGGATCGTATCATCCGCGGTCACTTTGTATTTATTCCAAAAATAATCTCTCAAGTTAACCATGCCGCTGTGTTCCACCATAACGCCTTTGGGCTGACCTGTAGTTCCCGAGGTATAGATTACATAAGCAAGATTATCCGGATTACTGTGGTCCGTAAGATTGTCGGTGGACTCGGTCTCTATATTCTTGTCACCAATTAAAATCTGCTCAATGCCTGCATAATCCAGCTGGATGCCGGAAGTTATCATATACCGGACTTGGCTGTCTTCCAAAATATACTCCATCCGCTCCCGGGGATAAGTCAAATCCACCGGCATATAAGCTCCGCCAGCCTTGGTTACCCCCAGTATGGCAATGATGGCCTCAATAGATTTATCCAGCATAATGGCAACCAGACTCTCGCAGCCCACACCGTATTTCCGCAGATGATGCGCCAGTTGATTGCTGCGGTTATTCAGTTCTTTATAGGTAATCCTCTCATTACAGCATACTACGGCTACTGCCTCTTCCCGGAGCGCCGCCTGGGTCTCGAATAACTGCTTGATGGTCTGTGGCTTATAGTCCGTAACCTTTTCGTTAAAAGAGTAGAGTATCTCAGCCTTTTCTTCTTCCGAGATCATTTCAATATTTTTAATAGGCTGATTTTCATATTCAGCAATGAATTGCAGAATATTCAGATAATAGTCTTTGATTTTTGTAATCCGCTCCCGGGAGAATTTATCTGATTTATACTCAAACCAGGCGCTTAAGCCATCCTTTTCATCATTGACTTCCAGCGCCAGATCAACCTTGGCCGTTTTTAAATCCAGTTCTTCGAACTCTATGTAGAAATCCTTTGTTGTACTATTCTTTAGCGCATTGGTCTCATAACTGAACACCACCTGATAGATAGGGGTGGACAGCAAATCTCTTTCTACTGCCAAATCCTCTACTATGAAATCAAACGGCAAATCCTGATGCTTCAAGGCCTGCATCACCTGGGCATTCTCGGCCTGGATATAATCGAATAATTGTTGCTCTTCACCAATATTACTGCGGATCGGCAGCATGTTCAGGAAGCATCCGATGATGCTCTGGCATTCCTCTTCATTTCTGCCGGTAACCGGGACCCCGACAATAATATCGTTTTGGTGTACATACTTATGCAGCATGATTTTGAGTGCGCTCATTAACAATACAAACAGTGTAACCCCGTGTTTTTTTGCGGTAGCTTCCAGTTTGATTTTCAGCTCCTTGCGGATTGAAAAAGCTACCCGTTCGCCATGATAGGTAAGCCCATGACCGGCCGTGTAATCCGTTGGAAGCATACAGCTCATGCTGCTGTCCGACAAATGCTCCCTCCAGAACTTAAGCTGATGATCGAACTCGCCTTTGGCAATCCGGTCATTCATGTGGATGACATAATCATAATATTGCACAGCGGGTTCCTGTACAGGTGCCATGCTTGCGCCTGCATAGGCTTCATACAGTTGAAGCAATTCTCTAATAAAAATGCCGCTTGAATAGCCGTCAGATACAATATGATGCCAAACAATTTGTCCAATCCATTGGGTCTCACTAAGCTTGTAACAGATCAGGCGAATAAGCTTGCCCTCAGCTAACCGGAACGGCTGTATTCCTTCTGTGTACATCCTTTGCCTGATATCATCAGGCGATATTTCCATCCCCGCCTGGGAGCAATCATACCTTTTGAAGACCGGCTCTTCGCTATCTTCGCTGAGCTCAACCTCAAGCTGTCCTTGTCCTCCCTTGAATTTGGAACGCAGCACCTCCTGCTGCTTAACCACCGTTCTGAAGGCCTTGTGCAAAAGCTCCACCTGTAGTTTTCCATGGAATTTCACATAACCCGAAACGTTATACGTAATCGAATCAATGAAGAGTTGTTCGACATACCAAATTTTCTTTTGCATATAGTTGGAAGGCAACACGGTCAACTCCGGTACTCTCTTGATGACCCTATGCAGCCCTTTGTCTTGCAGGATGATCTGCCTTTTCTTTTTTCTTTGTTCCTCCAAGAGACTCTCCAGCAGCAGTCTCTTGGCGTCCGATAAGGCATTCACTCTGTTTTTCACACTTCCGCTTTCGTTGTTCTGCATCTCTCCACACCTTTATCTGTCCATATTTAGACTGCATCCAAATCGAGGCTTTCTGACAACTCTTCCAATACAAGGTCAGCTACATTCTTGACAGTCGGTGCTTCGATAAACAGTTTCAACTGCAATTCAATCCCATAGAGTTCCTTTATTCTCAGGACGACTTGTGTGATCATCAGAGAATGTCCGCCAAGCTCAAAGAAGTTATCGTTGATTCCAATCGGCGTAATCCCCATAATATCCTGGAGGATTTCCACTATACTCTCTTCAATCGCATTGTCAGGCTGTTCATATTCCACCGATAAATCCGGCCGGTTATACTCTATCGTGTCCGCTTCTACAGCACTGTCTGCTGAAAGCTCCCTATCCCAGTCGTTGCTTCCAGCCGCTTCATAAGCCTTCTGCTTGCCAGCTTCAATCCAATGTCTTTTCCTTTCAAAAGGATATGTCGGCAAAGGGGTTCTGAATAAGACTTCATCTTCGTAATATTTTGCAAAATCAATGGTTAGTCCGCTGATCCAGGCCTTCTTTACGAACTCCGCCAGAAATTTATTATCATTCATCGTATTCTTAACGCCGCGGACCGTTTGGAACAATAGGCACTCCGCGTAGTCTTTCAAATTATCCTGCATAAAAACAGAGAGAGTTTTTCCCGGACCCACTTCGATGAAGTATTTATAATTATTCTGTGCCAAATGAAGTGAAGCATCTTTAAATCTGACGGTGCCCAGCATATGCTGTATCCAATAGTCAGCACTCATCGCCTCTTCCGGCTTCAGCCACTCTCCCGTGACATTGGACATGATCGGGATCATCGGCTTGTTGAACATCACCGTCTGGAGCACCTTCAGCATCTCCTCAACTGCACCCTGCATCATATAGGAATGAAAAGCATGGGAGGTGTGAAGAATTCTGTACTCTCGATGCTCTGTAATCTGTTCGACCACTTCCTGCAGCGCTGCGCTATCCCCGGCCAATACCACCCGGTTCTCAGAATTAATCAAGGCCAGTGAGACCTTCCCGCTAATATAGGCCTGCGCTTCCTGCTCATTCATATTCACATACAGCATTTCGCCCGCCGGCAGACTTTGGATGATCCGGCCCCGCATGACCATTAATCTAAGCCCATCCTCGAGTGAGAACACCCCGGCCAGACAAGCAGCCACGTACTCTCCGACACTATGCCCCAGCAGAGCTTTGGGAGTGATTCCCCAATGCATCAAAGTCTTGGCCAAGCAGTACTCAACGGCAAATAGAGCAACCTGCGTATTCCGGGTTTCTGTGAGCGTCTCCTCACCCCTAGCATCCGCTTGATCTGCAAAGACAAGCTGTCTTAAATCATAGTTACACTGCTTCTGAAGGATCTCGAAGCACTTATCCAGCTCATGCCGGAATATAGGCTTCGTATCGTACAGTTGTTTTGTCATATTCACATACTGCACGCCTTGTCCCGGGAACAGGAACACAATTTCCTTTTCGTTCTCATTCGGAGATTTCACCGCAGGAAGGCTGCCGCCCAATTTATGAATCAGATCTTCTCTGCTGTTACAGACCAGACCGCCTCGATAGGGCAGTCTCTTTCTTCCGATATTCATCGTATACAGGATATTCCGGTAATCAATGTCTTCATTATTTTGCACAAAGTCCAGCAGTTGTCCGGCCACCTCTTCATAGGCGGTCTTTGTCTTTGCGGACAGCAGCAGCAATTGGAATTGCTCATGGCTCTCGACTTTGCGGGTGTCGATCGCTTCTTCCAAGACTACATGAACATTGGTACCGCCAATGCCAAACGAGCTGACGCCTGCTCTTCTTACCCGGCAATCCGGGTTCCAGTCACTGAGACGGGTATTTACATAGAAAGGGGAGTTCTTCAAATCAATGTTGGGATTCGTTTCTTTATAATTAATGCAGGGCACAAGCTTCTGCTTCTGCAGCATCAGACTGGTTTTGATTAACCCGGCCGTACCTGCTGCAGAATCCAGATGTCCAATATTGGCTTTCACTGCACCCAGGGCGCAGAAATTCCGCTTGTCCGTGGCTTCTGAGAAAGCTTCTGTAAGTGCTTGTACCTCTATGGGGTCCCCCATGGGAGTCGCTGTTCCATGAGTCTCAATATAAGTAATCGTTTCTTCATCTATCTCGCTTAGTATCTGGGCGCTCTTGATCGCATTGCGTTCACCTTCAATGCTTGGTGCCGAATAACCAATCTTTGCCGAACCGTCATTGTTAAAGGCGGCTCCCTTAATGACAGCGCTGATATGATCCCGGTCGTTTACAGCATCTTCTAATCTTTTCAGCAGCACGGTTCCTACTCCACTGCCGCTTAAGGAACCGCTGCAATCTTTATCAAACGGCCGGCAATGTCCGTCTTCCGCAAGAACCTCTCCTTTGATGTAGAGATAACCGCTATCCTGAGGAAGCGACAGGGAGCTCCCTCCGGCAATGGCCATATCGCACTGATAATTCAGCAGAGCCTGACAGCCCAAAACTACGGCGGTCAGGGAAGTGGAACATGCAGTCTGCACGTTCACGCTCGGTCCCTTCAGATTCAGCTTGTAGGAAATCATGGTCGAAGCATAATGAACATCGTTTCCAATCCATATTTGTCTGATCTCGGGAGTGGAATCCAGATCCATACTGGACATAATATTCTTCAATAAATACTTGCTGGTTCCCGTCCCGACAAATACGCCAACCTTCCCTGCATACTGGTCCGATTGGTACCCGGCACTTTCCATCAGCCGCCATGAGCTCTCAAGCAGAATTCTTTGCTGCGGGTCCATCAGGGCTGCTTCCCTGGGCGTGAAGCCAAAGAACGCCGCATCAAATTGCTCAATATCATTTATTTTGAAGCCGCACTTTCTGTACTCCGGATTGGTGAGCAGTTCTTCCGGTATCCCTGCTGCCCGAAGCTCCTCATCGGTGAAGAAGGTAAGCGACTCCGTCCCGTTGCACAGATTCTCCCAATACTGCATTACATTATCTGCTCCCGGAACCTGGCAGTCCATCCCGATAATAGCAATATCGAGGTCTCTAAGATCATCATTCTGGGCGGATATTTCCATGCTTCTGTATCCTCCTTTCTGTTTTTATTTAGATAGTAGAAGCGCAGCCTCTTCTTCTGTCAGATTCTCTAACTGGTTCAATAAAGCCTCCAGGTCTGCTTCGGATTCGTCTTCAATAATCAGGTCGTTGATGTCATTGAAGTGCTTCCCGGCCAGGTCAGCAATACTGATTCCGCCCAGAAGGTCAACAATGGAAATGTTAATACTGCATTTCTTATTTATTTTATTTCTGATCTCTGCAGCTATAATGGAGTCCACTCCAACCGAACTGATCGGCTCATCAAGAACAATTGCTTCCTTCTTGGCATGAATGGTCTCAGCGATGATCTCAGCGAAGAAATCCATGATAACCGCACATTTTTCTTCCATGCCGGAGGCTTTGGCCAGAATGCTGAACAAGTCGGTCTCCTGCATGTCCCCAGCAGTATCTTCGTTTTGCACGGCGAGGTGATTGTACAATGCAGGCTTGCCCGGATAATTATTAAGCGCAAGCGGCCAGTCCGCTTCACCGATTACCGCATGGCATAGCTGTTGTCCGAACACTCTTTCCAGCGCCTGCATGCCATTGACCGCGTAGATCGGGTTCATGCCTCTTTGATATTTATAATGATCAATCAAATTCTTTTCTTTAACCATCCCTACACCCCATGGTCCCCAGCCCAGACTCAAGGCGGATTTGCCTTTACTGCGGCGGTAGCAGGCCAGTGAATCCATAAAGGAATTCGCTGCGGCATAATTCACTTGTCCAACCGCCGTAACGACCGATCCTGTGGAAGAGTACATGATGAAAAAGTCCAGTTCAACTTCTTCAAGATATTTATTCAATAACCATGCGCCTTTAACTTTGGTGTCATAGACCTCATCGAACTCATGTTGCTCCATTTGCATCATTAATTTGTCTTTGACTACACCGGCAATATGGACCACACCGCCGATCGGCATGGTTTCTTCGTGAATCAATCTATGCGTAAGCTCCCTGACTGCTGCTTCATCCGCGATGTCCAGCGCGGCTACTTCAACGGTACAGCCTTTCCGTTCAAGCTCATTGATAAATTGCACCTGGCTGTACAGCTTATGGGATGAAGCCATCCCTTTTCTTTCTTTTTTACCAGGGAACGGGGTACGGCCCACCAATACAAAATGTCTGGCTCCCTTCTCGTACATCCAATTCACAGTGATTTGCCCGAGTGAGCCCATTGCACCCGTGACCAGATAAATCTTATTGTCCGCCATAGTTACCGGGATGTTCCCGTCCAGATCGTAGATATGCTCCAGTCTGGCAACATAACGGATACCGTTTCTATACGCCAGTTGATCTTCACGTGTATAGTTCTCCAGATCATTGATCAAAAGTTCGACAGAGGCGGGGTGATGATCGATATCTATACTCGCTCCCCAGCTTCCAATGCACTCGGAGTGGCTGATTACTCTGCACATACCGATAGCCGCTCCCTGCAGGACATCAACTGACTCTTTGCCGTCAACACTGACGGCCCCTTGGGTAACTGCCCAAGTACGATATTTCACGGAGTGCTCATTCAAAGTATTCATAACATGGCGGATACTGTTGACAGCCTTCTGCTTGGAAGCCTCAATAGCATCCGTATCCATCTGATCATGACTTGTAATGTCCAGACCCCACAGGTGGATAATGCCGTATTCCTGCTCTTGATCCATGTGCTGAATCAGCTTGATATAATCCTCTTGATTATTGCTGACAATAACACTGCCTGCATCCTGGTTGCCGGAATTCTGATAATCCGCGTAGAACCGTTTGCAGTTATAGCCTCTGCCGCTTAAGTTCTCGGCAATCCTGTCACCCATGCCGGAAGCATCACACAGCACAACCCAGTTCGTATACGAATTACGAGCCGTGATCAGCTGTTCATCGTTCTCTATCTCCTGAGCCTTCCAGTCTATGGCATAGAACCATTCTTTCAGATTCTTCTCGCTAAGCACGGCATCTTCCGGACTTTTTTCTACTGATCTGGCAACAAAGTTGTCTACCATGACAACAATGTTTCCTTGCTCATCATAGATTTCAATATCCCCGGCAATGAACTCCTTATTGGATTCCTTCACTATAGAACGGACCCGCAATGGACCGAATGTGTTACCGTATACGACTACAGAATCCACCGTATCCGGCAGCTTAATATCAACTTGTCCGTGATCTCTCAGCTCATCAAATTGATTAACGAGCAGCGACTGAAAGGCAGCATCAAGAATAGCCGGATGCAGGATATTATCCATGTCCTGGATGCCTAACTCCTCCAGCATGCAGATCTCAGCCAGCACTTCATTATGATTAATCCATACCTTCTTAAGCCCCTGGAACATAGGGCCGTAGGTGAAATTCATTTTCTCCAGCAGCCCGTAGCATTCCGCCTGATTCAGAATTTCCTTGGCACTGTGCTTAAGAGCCTCCAGATCGGCTGTCCGGTTGACTCGCAAGGTCTGTTTTCTGACAAATTCCCCGCGGAAATTCTCGGTAGCTCTGGATACATCGCCATCTGCCAGGCTTCCGATCTTCACCACACCATGCTGCGAATCATAGTTAATAGACATGTGGCCGGCATTGTTCTCATCAAGGAACAACGCTCTTTTAAAGTGGATATGATATAAACCATACACCTCATCAATGCTTAATTTGCTGTAATCACGGAGCATTTGGAACGCGGCTTCAATGAAATGGGCCCCGGCCAGCAGTACACTGCCATTTACACAATGGTCTGAGACGAACGGCATAATATAATCATTGATTTCCGCTTCCCATACAGGAACCACGCTGTTCTTGCGGTATCCGATAAAAGGATGCTCTTTCTGTCCAAGGCGTCTCTTCATATGCTCTTTGGATTCTTTCCAGAACCTCTCATGCTCCCATTGATAATGCGGCAGCTTCACATACTTAAAGGTTCCTCTGTAGATCCGGGACCAGTCAATTTCATAGCCTGCACAGAATAGCTCAGACAAGGTTCTAAGCATTCTTGGTATTTCCGGATCATTTCTGCGGAGGGAGGGCGAAATCAGGACTTCTATATCCATCTCACTCGCAAGCTCACTTACTGAATTCGCCAGTACCGGATGAGGGCCAACCTCAACAAAACAGGTATAGCCTTCCTCCAAAATCTGTTCCATGGCCTTGGCAAAGTACACGGAACCGGATACATTCAGCCACCAGTATTCATTATCCAGCTCCGGCCCTTCCGCCAGCTGGCCATTTCCGGTGGTATACGTTCTGATTTTGGTTTGTTGCGGATGAATATCGCGCAGGGCTTCCAGCAGCTCCGACTTAATCTCGTTCATAAACACGCTATGATAAGGTACCGTTACTCTTAAGAACTTGTTAAACACGCCGTCAGCTTCAAGCTTGCTGCTGATCTCTGTAAGGCAGCCCATATCTCCGGACAGGGTTAAGCTTGTATTGCTGTTGATTGCCGCAATGGATACTTTGTCGTTATTGTCAGCAATCAGCTCTGTGGCCTGCGCTTCATTCAAAGCAACCGCAAGCATCCCGCCTTTACCCGTCAGCCGCTGCTGGAGCATACTGCGGTAATACGAAATACGGACCGCATCTTCAAAACTGTAGACACCGGCAGCATACAATCCTGCCACTTCACCCACACTGTGTCCGATAATCAGATCCGGGACGACCCCCATGCTCTTCCACATCTCAACCAAGGCCACCTGCACCGTAAAATTCAACGGCTGGGAGACTTCGGTGAACTGCATGCTGGATTGTTCCTCATTAATCAGGAATTCATCCATCAATGACCAGGACAAGTATCGGGAGAACTCAGCGTGGCACTTCTCGACCGTATTGCGGAATACCGTATTCACATGATAGAGCTCGCGTCCCATCGCGTACCATTGAGGACCCATGCCGGTAAAAATAAACACCAGTCTCTTGTCTTTGCCCTCATTCCCCACAACCACATTCTGCGGTAAAGTATCCTGCTGATAATCTGTCAGACCCTGAATGATCTCCTGTGTATTCCCTCCGAATAACACAAGGGATTTCGGTAATTTCTCACGTTTGGTAAGTGCGGAATAACAAATATCCGGTAAGCTTTCGGCGGTTTGATTCAAAAATTGAGTGTATTGTTCGGCAAGAGCCTTTAAGGATTGCTCTGTTTTTGCGGAGATGGTTAATACTTGAGGCAGTTCTTCGTTGACTGTTCCATCGTACTTTCTGTCACTCGTTATTCCCTGTAAAATCACGTGCGCATTGGTTCCACCAAACCCGAACGAATTGACACCGACGATGGCGTCTTTGCCATCCTGCGGCCAGCTCTCATTGGTTAAAGGAATTCTTAGCCTCAGCTTGTCCAGATCAAGCTCAGGATTAAGCTCTTTCATCCCGATATGCGGTACAATCTGTCTGCGATCAAGAATGCACGCCGCCTTGATTACCGATGCTACGCCGGAGGCTGCCTCCAAATGCCCAATGTTAGGTTTGACCGAGGCCATGATGCATCTGTTATCCTCGGTTCTGTGCTCTCCAAAGAACTCACCGACCGCATTGACTTCAATGGGATCACCCAGTGCTGTTCCTGTTCCATGCAATTCAACATACTGAACTTGGTCGGAGGCAATCCCTGCTCTTGCATATACATCCTGCAGCAGCATCTTTTGGGATTCGCCGTTAGGAACCGTAATGCCATTCGTTTTTCCGTCCTGGTTCACAAGGCTCTCTCTGATCACGGCATATATATAGTCGCCGTCTTCGAGCGCTTTTTCCAGACTTTTAAGGACAAGGATTCCGCCCCCTTCTCCCCTGACATAACCGTTCGCAGCAGCGTCGAAGGTCTTGCAGCTTCCGTCCACCGATAAGAATCCGCCTTTGGATTCAGCTATGAAATACTCCGGGGCATAGATCAGTTCCATGCCGCCTGCCAAGGCCAGCTCGCATTCACCGTTGTGCAGACTTTTGCAGGCCTCATGAACAGAAACCACGGAGGACGAGCAGGCTGTGTCTATGGATAGAGAGGGACCCATTAAATTGTATATGTACGAGATTCTATTCGATAACATCGTCATCATGCTTCCTACTGCAGCATGGGTTCCAATTTGTGCAGCGTCAGCAAATTGCAGGATTTTATAATCGAGAGTAAATCCGCCGATAAATACACCGGTGCGGGAACCGCTCAGACTTCCGGGCTTAATTCCTGCGTCTTCTAACGCCTCCCAGACAATCTCCAGCATTTGTCTCTGTTGCGGATCGATCTGATCTGCCTCCCGGGCATTAATCCCAAAGAACTTTGCATCAAATTGATCAAACTTATCGATAAATCCTCCGCGCCTGGCGTGGCTTTTTCCTTTTACCTGTTTGTTAGGATGATAATATTCTTCAATACTCCATCTATCCTCGGGAATATCTGTAATTGTATCCTTGCCTGACTTCAAGATATCCCAGAACTGTTCTACATTATTTGCGCTCCCTGGGAATCTGCAGCCCATCCCCACAATCGCCACTAGCTTGTCTGTCTGCTTATTCATACCTTTCGCTCCTTTTACTATGCTTATCATTCACAACTGTAAATAACAAAAAAATTCCATTAAACTATATGTATTTTTTTGAATAAACATGCATTTTACAAGGGATTGGTAGACTTCAGAGTGGTTAAAATTAACTATTACCATTAAAGGGGATGAATAGGAATAAAGTAGGGCGAATTAGTATATGAGGTAATATTTACATTTTACAAGATAAAAATAGCATATATCCCAAAATTAAAATGTGACTTTCTTCACCAAAAAAAGCTCACCTCGAGGTGAGCAGCATAACCCTATTGATGGTCGCATTGTGAATCATTTCATGAATAATCGCCTCGCGATAGAGACCTTCTGCCTACAGCTCTCCAATCATTTGCAGCTCAATTTGCTTCATACGGTACAAGTAGCCCTTTTGTTCCATTAGCTCCGCATATGAACCTGTTTCGATGACCCTGCCTTGCTCCATGACGATAATCCTGTCCATACCTTCCAGGCCGGTAAGCCGGTGGCAAATGAGCAGTAAAGTATCTCCGGCGGACTGTTCGTAGAGATGGGTTAACACGCGCTCTTCCGTTACATAATCCAGCGAAGATGTCGGTTCATCCAGCAGCCATAACCGCCCTTTGCGGAGCATGACCCGGGCCAGAGCCAAACGCTGCTTCTCGCCGTCGGACAGGTTCTCTCCTTTTTCGAATACAACATCGGTTAATGCCACATCCTGCAGTTGGGCTTTCGCGAGAGCTTCTAATAATACTTCGTCAGACTGTTCTTCTCCATTCAGCAGCAGGTTGTCTCGGACCGTTCCACGGAAAAAATGACTTTGCTGTAATACGACATTAGAGGCTTCCCAAATGCCTGTCTCATCCAGCTCTTGTACCGAAACACCGTTTAGAAGTATGTCACCGGATACAGGTGTGCGCAGCTTGAGCAGCAAATCGATCAGGGTTGATTTGCCGGACCCGCTCGGTCCGACCACGGCCGTTCTGGAGCCTGCCGGGAGCTGCAGCGACACCTCTGTCAGCGCGGGCCGCCACTCATCGATATATTGGAACGTAACGCCGGACAGCTCCACCGAAACAGCATCTCCTGCCGCCAGAGTGCGGCCCGGCTGCACAGGTAAGTCACCGGCAGGCATTACGGTTTCAGTCAGCCTTTTGGCCGCGTGCTCGCTGTCTTGCTTATATGCAGGTAAAGTAGCCATGGCCGCAGCTTCTTCGAACACCGTCTGTGAGGCCATGACAAGCATAGCTAGAAATACTCCGGCCAGCGCACCTTCCATAATTAGATAGGCACCTAACGTCAGTACACCCCACGAAATAAAGAAGGTTACAAAAGTATGCATTGCCTGTCCGCGCAGCAGATGGCCTGCTGCACGCTGCTGCTCTGCTGTCAGTGCTGCCGAAGCCGCCTGGAGCTGCTGTTCCCGCTGGGGCAATTGCCCGTACACCTTCAGATCGCGGAAGCCATACAACACCTCGGTTACCTCCGTTGACAGCAGCGCCCGCTGCTTACGGACGCGGCCGTGTATTGACCGCTGGCCCAGCAATACGATTCCCGGTACAACCAATGCGGTCAGCAGCATTCCTGTTATAAACAAGCAGGCCATCCAGAATGAATAAGAAGCACTGAACACCATAGTTGCCAGAAACACCGTGATGACGATAACCGGCGGATAAGCGACACGCAAAAAATAATTCTGCAGGCTCTCTACATCGCCGACAATCCGCGCAAGCAGATCTCCACTGCGGTTCTTGTTCAATATACCGGGCGTTAACGGGATCAGCCGGGCAAAAAAGCCTGTGCGCAAACGGCTAAGCATGGAAAAGGTTGCTCTGTGCGAATACAGGCGTTCCCCGTAACGGCTTGCCGCCCGGAGCAGACCCAGCAGCTTGACCAGCGCGGTAAGTACGATAAGGGTGTAGAGCGGCGGCATAAAGACCGTCTGTGAAATCAGATACCCGCTTGCGGAGAAGAGGGCCACACCGGCTGCGCCGGCAATAAACCCTCCCAGAATCGAAAGCAGAATATCCTTACGCTCTGCTATCATGGCCTTGGACAAAATCGCCAGCTCGTTCATGCTGACCCTCCTTTTCGCTGAATATCAACCATCTCGGCATATTGAGGCACATGTTCAAGGAGCTCCTCGTGAGGTCCTGCCGCCGCCAATACTCCATGGTCCATAAACAAAATGTGATCCGCTTGCCGGATCGTATATAACCGGTGTGCGACTGTGATCATCGTTGCATTTCGAGCCAGCGCGGTTATGGAGCTTTGCAGGATTTGTTCGGTCTGTAAGTCGAGGCCCACCGTAGGCTCATCGAACAGGATCAGAGCCGGACGTTTCAAAAAGGCCCGCGCTAAAGCAAGACGCTGCTTTTCCCCTCCCGACAGTCCCCTGCCGCCTTCCCCGACGTAAGTGTCCAAACCCTGCTCCAGCCCGGCAACAAGCGTTGAAAGTCCCGCTTCCTCTGCGGCCTGCTTGATTTCATCCCTGGAGACCGTACGTCCGGCGCCGATGGCGATATTATCAGCGAATGTGCCGGCAAAAATATAGGGGTGCTGCGTAATGTAGCTGACCTGCTCAAACCATGAGTCTTCCTCCCACTCTGTCAGCGGGCTTCCGTTCACCATCACTGTCCCTGATACCGGCTTCAGAAGCCCGGCAAAGAGATGGAGCAACGTTGTTTTGCCCGAGCCGCTTTTACCGACTATGGCAATATGCTCTCCCGGTCCTATGGAGACGGGTCCGGCCTTAAGCTCAAATGAATCGGGTGCATAATGGAAATGTACATCATCCAGCGCAATGGATGGCGGCATCCGGAGCAGCTTGGCTGAGGACTGCTGGCCCTCTTCCGGCTGTGTGCCGCCGCCTATTTCCGCAAGCATTTGCTCCACCTTACGGACCGCCCCCATACTGGTCCGCCCGCTGTGAAAAGCAGTGCCTGTATTCTTGAGCAGGTTAAAAAACTCGGGAACAAGCAGCAGAACCAGAAAGGCCGTGTGGAACGGCATCGATTTGAATACGAGCAGTTGAATAGCCAATTCAAGGGCAACAATCCCGATGCTAAGCATGACGATGGATTCCAGCATAAAAGTATTCGTAAAGGCAACCTTCAAAATATCCATGGTCGCGTCACGGTAACCCAGGCTGCTGCGCTCAATCTGCTGCTGCTGGCGGCGGGATTGTCCAAATATTTTCAACGTCACCAGCCCTTGAAGCGAATCCAGGAACGTACCGGAGAACTCTGCAAGCTGTGCATATTTCTCTTCGGATTTGTTCTTCGTTTGCAGTCCCACCAGAATCATAAACAGCGGGATGAAGGGTGCCGTAAACAGCAGAATGAAGCCGGTATTCGCATGTAAGATAAACGTAAACACCAGAATCAGAACCGGGATGATCGCTGCTTCGGCCATCCGCGGCATGTAGTGACTGAAATAGCTGTCAGCCTCGTCCACTGCATCAAGAGCCACACTGACCTTTCCTCCCGTCTGCCCCCGCAGCGTTGAAGGCATGGAAGCATGGGTAAGCTTCTGCAGCACGGCTGAACGCATATTTGCCTTTGCTTCGGCAGCCATAGACAAGCCTACCCTTCCGTTTGCGTATAACAGCAAAGTGCGGATAGCCATCACTGACAGCAGAAGAGCGAGCAGCAATGCAACCGAAGATAAGGAAGCCTTCTCCACGAACACCCGCTGGACTGCTTCAGCCAACAACCCGGCCTGGCTTACAATCGCAATGCCAAGCATGAGCGACAGGAGGGTCAGCAAAACCAGCCGTTTTCGTTGCCCAGACATTTGCTCAGCGATCAGGCTTTTTTTGTTGTCCATTTACTTCTTTCCTTTCACATAATCTGCGTCAAAGAGGAACAGCTTGAACACCAGAATCAGGGAAGGAATGAGCAAGCACATGCCGCCGATGAACACGATAACCAGCGCCAGGCCCATGGCCGGTGAGGTGATGCTGTTCTCAAGCGTAATGAACGGGTCCAGAATATAAGGATACTGCCCGATTCCGTAAGCGAAGAAGGCGCATAGAAATTGCAGCATGATGCTTATGAACGCCAAGCCGTAACGGCGTCCGCTGTACAGCAGCCACATGGCAAGCATGAAGAAAGCAACGGACAGCGCAAGCAGCCACCATAAATCCATCATATTTTGAAAATGCCGCTCATTGTGCTGTCCTAGATAAATAAAGGCCGTCAGTGCGATAACAATGGTCGGGGTGCTCCAGAACAGCGCATAGGTGCGCATAAGCTTCAGCGCGGGCTGATCCTCAGCCCTGGAAGCATAGAAGGCCAAGAAGGAGGCGCTGATGAACAGTACGGATACAATCGCCAAGCCTACAATGCTCCAGGATAACGGGTTGGTGAACAATGCCCAGTAATCCAGAGACACGGTCTCTCCCTGCTTAAAGATAAAGCCGCCTTCCGACAGGGTGAGCGCCACTGACAAGGATGCGGGAATCAGCAGGCCCGAAGCGCCGTACAGGAACAGATATACGATGTTATTCTTGGAGCCGTAATTCTCGAACGCATAGAACGAACCGCGGATCGCGATGAGTATAACGGCAATGCTTCCCGGAACTAGCAGCGCCGAGCCGTAATAATAAGCGGTATCCGGGAAGAATCCAACAAGTCCAATGTAAAAAAAGACGAAAAAGACATTGGTAATCTCCCAGACAGGCGATAAGTAGCGGGAGATCAATCGGTTAATCAGATGATCCTGCTTGGTCAGCCGGGCATAAAAGGCAAAGAAGCCGGCTCCAAAATCAATAGAGGCTACTATTAAATATCCGTATAAAAACAGCCAGAGCACTGAAATCCCAATCAGTTCGTAACTCATTTTGCGTGCTCACCCTTTACTTTTGATTTGTCGCCGGGAGGCTGATGCCACTTCTCCATCTCGGTTTCTGCCGGATTGTCCTTGAACATGCGGCGCAGCACAAGAACACATACAGTGCCTAACAGGATGTACAGCAACAAGAAAACAAAAAACAGGATTCTTACGCTCGGTGATGTCGTAGCCCCCTCTTCTACACGCATGTATCCCCTTAAGATCCAGGGCTGCCGACCGATTTCAGCGTAAAACCAGCCTAGCTCGACTCCCAGAAAAGCAAGCGGTGCGCCTAACGCGATCGCGCGAAGCAGCCATTTGTTATGCTCATTGCGTTTTTTCCAGAAGACAAACAGGAAATACAGGAATGAAATGCCTAGTAGTGCGAACCCTACACCGACCATCAGATCAAACAAATAATGGACCAGGAGCAGTGGCTGCTCATCCGCAGGAAATTCATTCAGACCTGTCACTTCTGCATTAAAATCGCCAAAGGCAAGGAAGCTGAGAAATTTGGGAATGTGAAGTGCGCCCAGAACCTCATGCTCTGCGTTAAGCCACCCCAACAGAATCAAATCTGCACCGCTTTCCGTTTCAAAATGCCACTCTGCCGCTGCCAGCTTCTCCGGCTGATGCTCAGCCAAAAATTTTGCAGACGCATCTCCAGCCAGTGAGTTCAGCAGTCCAAACACCATCACCACGGCCATCATCAGCTTCAGCGCTTTTTTATGGTATTCCGAGGCGCCCTTTTTGAGGAGTGCAAACGCGGCAATGCCTGCCAGCATTGCGGCTCCGGTCAGATAGGCTGAGCTTAAGACATGGAACACCTTGGAGAACGTCGCTGTATTCAGCATCGCCTCCACCGGATTGACAGCTATGAATTGCCCACCCGCCATGGCAAAGCCCTCGGGCTGATTCATGAACCCGTTTACCGTCGTGATAAAAACAGCAGACATCCCGGCACCGGCAACAATCGGGATCGTAAGAAGCCAGTGGATATACGGCTTTTTGAACCGGTCCCAGGTATAGAGGTAAATGCCCAGGAAGATCGCCTCAAAAAAGAACGCAAACACTTCCATAAATAACGGGAGCGCAATCACGTTGCCGGCCAGCTTCATGAAATTCGGCCAGACTAAGGCCAGCTGCAGCGAAATCGCTGTACCTGTCACCACGCCCACGGCCACAGAAATGACAAACCCGCGTGCCCATCTCTTGGCCATCAGCGTGTAGTGAGGGTCTTTTTTGCGTATGCCCATGAATTCAGCAATGGCGATCATCAGCGGAACCCCAACGCCAATTGTTGCGAAAATAACGTGGAACCCCAGTGTCAAGCCTGTCACCAGTCTGCTCCACAGCACGGTATCGATGCCCATTATGTTAGTGCCTCCTTATAAAAGCTGATAGTTATTTTAAATTATTATATCTTTAATTTTAAGCGAATCGGTTCCGGTCACCTTTTCGCCTTTAAACGTTCATGAAAGCATCAACTCTTTCTTACATCTTGGTGAATACAGCCGAAACTACTCTATCGGGCTATTGTTTGATAGGGAATAACATGGTACAGGACTGTTCATTAATAAAAATAGCGGCAGTCTAAGACTCAGTAAATAAAGTCTTGGACTGCCGCTGATGGTTAAATTATCACAAAAAAAGTTACCGATTTTAATACAAGTCTTTCGAAATTTTTTGTGCCATATACTCAATTCTTCACCGGCTATACCCCAATTCTTACTAAAATCATTAGAACTAGCGCAGCTCAATAAACTTTACCCGATCAGCAGCTTATCTTCCGGATACCGATATTTTTGCTTCACATTTTTTTGTGCCAGTGCTAAAGCTAAAGTCAAGGGCCCTAGTCTCCCGATGTACATTGTAATTATGATGATGCATTTTCCCAGTGGCGAAAGCTCTGGCGTTAGATTCATAGACATTCCTACAGTTCCAAATGCAGAGGTTGCTTCAAAGAGAAGCGCCAGGAAGTCTTTAGGATGAGCATATTCTGTAATGGATAGAAGAAAGGTGGCTGTAAGAACTACACCCAGGGATATGGTCATTACTGCCAGTGCCCTGAATATGATATCCTGAGAGATGCGTTTTTTAAGCAGTTGCACATCTGTCTTCCCCTTAATCGTTGAGACGATACTTAACATGAGTACAGCAAAAGTGGTCGTTTTTATACCTCCTCCAGTCGATCCGGACGAAGCTCCTACAAACATCAGGAAAATCATGAAAAATTGTGAAGCCGGGAGCATTGCTCCAATATCGATGGAATTAAAGCCGGCTGTACGGGTAACAACACCCTGAAAATATGCCGCCCAAGTTCTTTCACTCCATGAGAGAGTACTGAATGTTTTCGTGTTAAAGAGTTCAATCGCAAAAATCACCAAAAACCCTGCCATACAAAGGAGCCCAGAGGTAATTAAAACTATTTTTGTATGAAAGGAAAGATCTCTCCATCTTCTTTTCCGGTACAGATCCAGAATCACCGTGAATCCAATCCCGCCGATGATAAACAAAAAAGAGATAACAATATTAACTAACGGGTCACCCACATAGCGGCTCAGACTGTCTGGCCATAATCCAAATCCGGCGTTATTGAAGGCAGACACTGAATGGAATATTCCATAATAAATGGACCTTGTTGTTCCTAGTTCATTTGCCCATCGAAGGGCCAACACTATAGCTCCAGTTGTCTCCACGATAAATGAAATGAGAAAGATATTGAGTGATAACCGCACGACTCCTTGTGTTGTTACAGAATTAGATGATTGCTGGATAAGCAGACGTTCTTTTAGTCCAATCTTTTTCCCCATGATCACGGCAATCAAAACACTGAATGTCATAAATCCCAATCCGCCAATTTGAATCAGAAGTAAGATGATCATCTGTCCAAAATGAGAAAAGTCGGTACCGGTATCAAGTACAACAAGTCCCGTTACGCATACGGCTGAAGTCGAAGTAAACAGTGCTGCCAGCCACCCTATACTAAGTCCGCTGGACGAAGATATCGGCAAGGCCAGCAGCACTGTACCTAGCAAAATAGGGACGGCAAAACCGAGCAAAATGATTCTGGATGAGGTCAATTTGAGATTTGTGATGAAGGATGAGATTTTGTTAAAGAACATATCATTGGCTCCCATTGTAATTCAAGTTAGTCGCTGGCTGCCGCCTGCTGAAAACTATGCTGTTCCCTAAGATAATCCAGTAATATACGGTTGAAGAGCTGGGGTTGACACAGATGAGTCGGATACATCGCATCCTCAAGGATCGCCAGACGGGCAGACGGATACTTGCCGGCTGTTCTTTCCACCTGCTCCAGCGCCCATTCATTCTGATTCCCGGATACAACAAGAACAGGAATCTGCAGCCGTAATGCGAACCCGTAGCTGTCCGTTTGTCTAAGTGCCAGCCGCTGCTTAATTAATTCCGTTGTCCGTTCATGCACAAGCTCTTTCCTGAGAATATGATAAGCCGAGAGCCATTTATTGTAGGTGATGCGCAAGGAACGGATGAACATTTCGGCAGGAAGATAATGGGCCGCCCATGCGCAGACCTCAAAGATTCCTTTCATTTTACTGCCTCTCGCCGTGTAATCCTCCTGAAAATAACTGTCCACCAATACCATATTTATTATCCGTTCAGGGTACAGATAGGCGAATTTCTGGGCGAGCACAGCACCACTGGAACAAGCTACGATAACAGCCTTCTCTACAGATAAAGCGTCCAATAACAGCTTCAAATCTTCACATTGTGTGTCTACGATCCGGCTGATTTCCACATCCATTTTACCCGATTGCCCGTTCCCTCTCAAATCGAATACGATCACTTTGGCACGCTTGCTGAAATATTCCGCTTGCGGCTCAAACAGATGATGAGAGGTCGAATAATCATGAATAAAAACAATGGGCAGACCGCTGCCCGACATCTCATAATACAGCGATGTTCCATTCAATTCAATATACGGCATATATAGTGCATCCTCTCATGAACGCTTGCGGGGTTAGCTGCCGGATTCGGGCCTGAAAGTAGCCCTACTCGTTTTTTCCGAGATTCACCCCATGTAACCTGGTTCCCC
The DNA here is from genome assembly GCF_037963835.1 of Paenibacillus sp. FSL H8-0332. NCBI lineage: Bacteria > Bacillati > Bacillota > Bacilli > Caryophanales > Paenibacillaceae > Paenibacillus > Paenibacillus sp. FSL H8-0332. Next base: position 2,294,918 of record NZ_CP150145.1, on the reverse strand, counting down.
CGCTTCCTATAAGGAATTCAGCGATTAACTGTTATTTCTCAGACGTTTCCTTACTTTCTTCCTTCAGTGACTTCAGGTCATCCTGAACGCTTCCCTTCCATAGGGGCACTCCGGAACGGTAGGCAGCCCGGCCATTTAAATGACCTGCTACCGGTGAAGTGATGAATACAAATACAATCGCCAGCAGAAGCTTGACGTTAACCGTTCCGTCTTTGAACCAAAAGTACAGGAAGCCTCCTGTCAGCAAACACAATACCCCGAAGGTTGCACTTTTGGTAGCAGCATGTGAACGCAGATACACATCGGGCAGCCGTACTAAGCCGAAGGCACTTAAGCCGCAGAAGACTGCGCCCATTACCACAAGAATAGAGCTAATCAGTTCACCTGTCATTAGGGTTCCCTCCATCCTCTATAACGGCTCCCCGTTCAATATATCTGGCCAGTGCCGTAGTACCAATAAACGTCAGAATCCCGATAACCAGGATGACTTCTATAAAATCCTGGGTATCCAGCAGCATACTAAAGACGGTTATCATAGCAAGTACATGAATGCCTATCGTATCGAGTGCGGCAACCCTGTCGGAGCGGGTTGGCCCTTTCAGGAGACGGAACAGGCAGGCCAGCATCGCCAGAGCCAGAATGATCATGGCCACGGTTAGCATAACTGGGATCATTAACGGGTCACCTCCCTAATCGCTCGTTCGAAAGTGCCTCTAATCTGCGTGACCAGCAGCTCTGCATCTTTAATATCAATTGCATGAATGTACAGCGTCTTGCCATCCTTGGAAACATCCAGGGTCAGGGTTCCCGGTGTCAGACAAATCAGGCACGAGAGCAGTGTAACTTCCCAGGGCGTGGTCAAAGCAGTCTCATAAGCAAAGATACCGGGACGTATAGCCAGTTTTGGACGGATAATATGACCTATGACCACGAAATTCGAAACCGTAAGTTCACGGGCAAAGATCAGCAGGAGCTTAAGTACAGCCCATATACGTATGAGATAGAATGGCCGGGACTGGGACCTGGATTTCCTAAATAACAGTAAAAGCCCGATGCCCAGCAGATAACCTACAACGAAGGTTGAACCGGAGTTATTATTATTTATCGCCATCCACAGAAAGGCAATCAACAGATTAAACAGGAATTGTAAGGCCATCTCCTCTACTCCTTCATTATGGCTTCTATATATAGCGCAGGTGAAGCCAGAACGTCACCTGCCTGCGATACATAAGTATACACAACCTCCGCCCCGATCCCCATTGCAATCACAAGCAGCAGCAAGCCGGCAGCCACAGCCGAAGCAGCCTTCAAGCTCACCTTAGGCTGCTCTTCCTTGGGTTCATTTCCCCAGAATGCCAGCCGGAACACCTTCATCAGGGAGAACAGCACCATAAAGCTTGACCCCAGACCAATTAGAGACAACGTAAGCATCCCCTCTGACAACGCTCCGCGGAGGATCATAATTTTGCCGGCAAAACCGCTAAGCGGCGGAATCCCCACCAGGGCGAGTGCCAGAATAAAAAACATCCAGCCGAGAAACGGATACTTTCTGATCATCCCGCCCATACTGCCTAGCCGGTCCGTTCCGGCTGCGGATATAATCATCCCGCCCAGAATAAACATAAGTCCCTTGGCCAGCATATCGTGCAACAGATAGAAGACTGCCCCATTCATTGAATCTGCAGTCCCTGCAGCGATTCCAAAGGCTACAAATCCAACGCTGATAATGATGTTATAATTCAGAATCCGCGGGATATCCTTATAAGCCACTGCCCCCAGGCTACCCAGGATCATGGTAGCAGCAGCCATCCAGGCGATCCAGTCATGGGTGAAGCCGGGATCGTTCACGAACAGCAACGTGAAGGTGCGGATGATTGCATAGAGTCCTACTTTGGTCAGCAGGGCACCGAACAACGCTCTGACAGCCGCCGGAGGTGCACTGTAGGACCCTGGAAGCCAGAAGAACAGGAACAGCCCGGCCTTCAGGGAGAATACAATCAAGAACAAAATAGCAATCACATTAAGCACGCCGCCTTGTCCCGCTTCAGCGATACGCTGGGACAGATGCGCCATGTTGAGTGTTCCTACCGCTGCATAGAGATAAGCTACCGCAGCTACGAACAGTGTTGAGGATACAATATTGATGAGCAGGTATTTCGACGTTTCTCTTAGCTGAAGCTTGGTCCCTCCGAGTGAGATGAGCGCATAAGAAGAAATCAGCATGACCTCAAAAAAGACAAACAGGTTGAATATATCCCCGGTAAGAAACGAACCGTATACCCCGACAAGCAAAAACTGAAAGAACGTATAATAATAGAACCGCTCCCGCTGCTCTCCAATACTGCTGAAGGAGTAGCACAGAATCGCAAAACTGACGATCGAAGCCATCATTACCAGCAATACAGCAAACATATCCCCCACAAATACAATGCCATACGGAGGGAGCCAGCCCCCCATCTGCAGGGTCTGTATGCCCTCTGAATGGACACGTGTAACCAGCAGCACCGCAATCAGAATATTCAATAGACCGCTGAGCGCACTAATCACGCGCTGAAGCCGGATCTTCTCTTTGAGAAAAATCAGGATGACAGCCGTAGCCAGCGGAATGAGAATCGGGAGCACCAATAGATTGCTCATTCGTTGTCCTCCTTAATGCTGTCCATTTCATCAGTACCCCGCGTCTGATAAGACCGGTATGCGAGTACGAAAAAGAAGGCTGTGACCCCAAAGCTGATGACGATGGAGGTTAGAATCAGCGCCTGCGGCAGCGGATCAACATAGGTATCCGCCTTGCCTAGTACAGGGGCTGCACCCTTTTTGAGCCCGGCCATCGTGAGCAGCAGCAGATGGACTCCATGCGTCAGCAAGGAGGTTCCCAGCACAATGCGCAGCAGGCTTTTGGAGAGAATCAGGTAAACACCGATCATGAAGAGAATTCCGACCGCTACCGCCATTACGAGTTCCATTTCTTCTCCCCTCCGATCGATAAAATGATGGTCATCGTCACACCGACTACGGCCAGGAATACGCCAAGGTCAAACAGGACGGCAGTCGCCAGCTCCGTATCCCCAAGTACAGGCAGATGGAAGTGGCCGAACGTATGACTTAGAAAAGGAGCATCAAACAGGAATGAACCTGACGCTGTCAGAATAGCCAGCATGAGCCCGGAAGCAGTAAGCAGCCGGTAATTCACAGGGAGCACCTTACGTACCTGATCCATGCCAAATGCAATTGCAATGAGCATAAGCGCAGCAGAAGCCATCAAAGCCCCGATAAAGCCTCCCCCGGGATGATTATGTCCGGCAAAGAACAGATACAGGGAGAATATCAGAATGACAAGGACAATCCCCTTGGAGACCGTCTGTAGAATCACATCATTGCTGCGTAGCGGCAATAGTTCTTTCTTGGCAGGCTCCAGCGGCGGCAATTCCGTCTCCATTCTCAGATGTATCAGACCATAAATGGCCAGTGAGGCGATGCCAAGCACCATGATTTCAAACAAAGTATCAAACCCGCGGAAATCTACCAGGATGACGTTGACAACATTCTTGCCGCCAGCCTGGTTGTAGCTTTCCTTCAAGAAAAACTCGGAGATAGGTTCAAACGGACTGGTACCCATCGCCGCCAGAGCAATCAACGTCATCGTGATCCCGGCTCCAGCCGCTATCACCAGATTGGGCAGCTTAAAACGCAGCGGCTCCTTCTGCTTCTTCAGCTTCGGTAAATACCGGAAACAAAGAAGGAACAGAATGACCGATACGGTCTCTATAATCATCTGTGTGAGTGCAAGATCCGGTGCTCGGAAAAGAACGAAGAGCAGCGTCACCATGTACCCCACACCACCGGTGAACAGAATCGCGCTCACACGTGACTTGGCAAATGGAACTGCAAAGGCAGCCAGTAGCATTGCTGCTACAACCGCTAGTTCATAAAAAGACAATGAGGCATATTGATCCATACCAAAGCTAATGCCTGGCTGCCGGAGCAGAACTGTGAGCAAGGAAATGATGAAAAAGCTAAAAATATAGATCAGGTAATGGCGACCCGAGCCAGTCATATAGGCATCGGTTAAGCGTCTTGAACCCTGCTCGAGCAGTCTTAACGAGAAGTCATACATACGGCTCAGTGCATTGGTGCCGCCGGCTTCACGGTCTAGTACACGTAACCGGGTATAGATTCTAAACAACAGCGTACCTGCTGCTATAACGCCGAGGGTCATGAAGATTTCCGGTGTCCAGCCATGCCAGAAATGAATAGAAACCTCAAAGACTTCTTCTGGCGCCAGCAGCCCCGTATGAATGGAAGACATGGCCGGTTCAATCAGCGTAGCAGAGACCAGGTCAGGGAAGAAAGCAAACACTACAGCCAGTGAAATTAGAATCACCGGTGACAGCAAGAGACCCAGTGGAGCTTCATGAGGCACTTTATCCAATTTGTCTTCCTTCAGCTTGCCGCGGAAGGTCTTGAAGACAAAGATCATGCTGTATACAAAGGTAAATACACTGGCAATCCAGGCAATCACCGGAAAGAGCTGGGTCCAGTATCCTGAGCTCAGGATGTCAAACTCCCGGATATTGAGGACAGAAGTGAAGAACATTTCTTTACTGAGGAATCCGCTGAATGGCGGCAATCCGGCCATGGAGAATGTCCCGATCAATGCGATAGAGAAGGTGACCGGCATGAGGGACATAAGCCCGCCAAGCTTGCGCAGATCACGGGTACCCGTCTCATGGTCAATGATGCCCACAACCATAAACAGACTGCCTTTAAATACAGCATGGTTAATAAGGTGAAAAAGCGCTGCTGAAGTAGCTATCGTATAGAAAACCGCATCCCCCGTACCGGTAAAGAAGGCTGCCGCCGACCCGAGTCCAAGCAAAGACATGATCAAGCCGAGTTGACTGATCGTGGAGTACGCGAGTAAGGCCTTTAGATCGGTTTGCCGGATGGCTTTGAACGACCCATAGATCAGAGTTACCAGTCCTGTGACTGAAACCAGCCAGAACCACTCAGATTGTCCGGCATACAGCGGGGTGAGCCGCGCTACCAGATAGATCCCCGCCTTAACCATGGTAGCCGAGTGAAGATACGCACTGACCGGAGTCGGCGCTTCCATGGCATCAGGCAGCCAGATATGGAACGGAAATTGGGCGGATTTCGTAAAGGCTCCCAGGAGAATAAGCAGCATGGACGGGATAAACATTCCACTTTCAGTTAAGGTCCCAGCCTGTGCAACAATCTCACGTATACTATAAGTGCCGGTCATTACATATAGCAGATTGAATCCGGCAAGCATCGCCAGACCGCCGAACACCGTGATCAGCATGGACTTCATTGCTCCATAGGAGGATCTTTCCCGGCGGTGCCAGAAGGCAATGAGCAGGAACGAGGATATGCTAGTCAGTTCCCAGAATCCGTACAGCACCATCAGATTATCTGACAGCACCACCCCTAACATGGCTCCCATGAACATGAGCAGGTATATATAGAACTGGCGGATTCCCTCCATGAGCTTATCGAGATAATAAATCGAATAGAGCACAACCAGGGCACCCATTCCGGTAATCAGCAGGACAAAGAGCAAGCTGAGCCCATCCAGTACCAGCGAGATATTCACCCCAAAGGACGGCATCCAGGTGATACTGTTCTCAATAGGCTCTCCCGCCCGGATGGATGGAATTCTCGTCAGGAAATAAATGAAGAGAGCCGCAGGAAGGGGCAGAACGATCCAGCCCAGGTGTAACCGGGTGTTCTTCTGCTTCATCAGCAGCATTAGCGCAGCCAGCAAAAACGGAAGCAGGATAATCATATGCAGCAAGGCTTAATCCCCCTTTCTAGTATTGGTATAATCCTCTTAACGGGGCTTCACCCATTCGTTCTGTACAATTCTCAAATATTGCGCTTCACCGTTTCTGACGATTTTGAACAGGCCGGTATTAAAATCTGTATCGAGCTCACGAAAGAAAACCCCCTTCATGGCTTCATTCCCATCCGGTTCATCCATCAGGATATGGCGGTCGCCCTCTTTGACCAGATAAGCAGAGAATCCTTGCTCATGGGACTGCTCAAGCAGCTCCGGATACCGCTGTACCGCAACGATATGAAGATCAATCGGACCCATCCGCTCCAGCAGATCATTGATAAAGCTTCCCCGTGTAATCTCCTGCCACAGCGTTTGGCTTGATTGTCCGAGTACAATTTGTGTAATTTTGTTATCCTTTGCAGTTTCCACAATCACATCAACCGTTTTTTTGCCATTACATTTGCGGATCACAAATTGTCCGCCAGCCTCCTTGGTCTGATGCTCCCAGCCAGACAGGTACTGCTGCTTCTCCCTGTTATATTCATTGTCTCCGGATGCATCTACAGTGAGTACCATCAGCGGGGCATTGAGCAATCTGGCCAATTGTCCTCCCCGCTGTATTAACCGCTGCCCGTGCGGCCCATAATGCACACACACCATGATGCTCTCATTGTTCATTTCCATTTCAAACCCTCCGCAGCAGTAAATTTATTCCAGTAAAAAAACACAAAAAGAGCCCGCTGTTGGCAGGCTCCTCCGGTTAAATCCGTATACAATTATTGCAATTATATAGTCACCGAAGGAGAATGTAAAGGCATTTTGCGGTGAATAATCATGGAAGCATCAGGGGAGCCTGTGTGAAAAGGAGGAATTCCTCATGTTAATACGTAATATAATATGCTGCACTTCCCTGTTCGCCGCTATGTTGATACTTGGCTGGAAAATGGATAAATTATTAACTCCTAATACGGCAGTACCGCAAACAAGCAGCTTTTCCATTGAAGAATTTAGTTTCCGTACCGAAAGCCTCAATGATCCGGTCCCCATTAGCGTACCCCATCTCCCCCGGGAATATGTTAGAATCAGACTAAACCCTTGAAATCCTCACATAGCTGGGTTATTTCGTTTGCGCCCAGAAATCAGGCTGGCGACTAACCCAAAGCCGTAAACTACCGCTCCGAATCCATAAGCCACTCCGTAGCCGCCGAGATAGTCTATCATCCACCCTGTCACGCCCGGCCCCAGCATTTGTCCTACCGCATAGAATACTGAGATAAATCCGATGGCAGTTGGAACATATCGGGGATTAACTTGTCTTGCGGCCTTCAGTTGAATTAATGTAACCAGACCACCGATACTGGAGCCCCAAAGTACTGATGATAAGACGAATCCCGGGATGCTATGATTCAGAAGCGGGATGATATCCCCTGCCGCCGCGCAAGCCCAAACCAGTACAAACATCCGATTTACACCAAAACGGTCGGACAGACTGCCCCAGACAGGGCCGCCTGCAATGCTGAAGATGCCGGCTACCGCGTACACCAGACCGGCAGCACGGTCTGATATCCCTTCAGCCAGCATGTAGCCAGATTGATAGAGATTGGGAACAAGATACGCTATACCCACTAGAAAATAGAGTGCAGCCACCTGCATCAACGCTTTATTTTTTAGCCACTTCGGTTTGTCTGCCTCCTTCGCGCTCCCTGCAACCTCAGGATTTCTCAGGATTAATAAAGCTGCGATAAGCACAACTAATGAGATGATACCGAACCCTAACCAGACCGCACGCCAGCCTAGAACGGGGAATTGACTGATTAGTAATGGTACTAAAAATCCGCTTAACAACATCCCGATACCTGCACCACTTAGCAACATCCCCAGGACGATTCCCTTCTTGTCCGGGAACTGACCCAGCATGAGGGACATGAGTGGAGTGAACACCAGTGCACTGCCCCCTCCGGCCAGGAACATGAACAGGGCCACCCAAATGAACGAGGGTGATCCGGAAAGGCCAAACATACTGATGACGACTGCACTACCTCCAGCCATAAGAACAGCTTTGCCACCCCAGCGGACAGCCAGTATACCCGACAGCCCAACCGAAACCAGGTAACCTAGAAACATGATCGTGCCAAGCATCCCTCCCTGTGAAATTGACAATCCGAGTCCGGTCTGCATATAAGGCAAAGCTAGCCCGTAGGCCATTCGCGCAAACCCTGTCGTGGTCACAATCATCAACATCCCGGTCAGTACAAACGGCCAGAAAGATGGGAGAGAGACTGAATTAAAGTTGGAATCAGAACTGATTTTCGAGCGCACCTGTGCACTTTCCCTTCTGTGGTATATTTTTAAACTGTTCCTTTATTATGTTTTTTTCTGAAGATACCCTCTACCCCAAGGTGGATTAAAACCCCCGGTTCACGGAATTCTTGACATTCTCTGAAAGTAAGCATCCGATACATGAAAAAGCCCTTCAAGGGTATCGCTCCTTGAAGGGCTTTTCAGTGTCTGGCAGGTTCAGTTGCCATGTTACATCCGGGAAGAATTTTCACGTAGTAATGCGCTGGGATTTACTCCGAATTTCTTGCGGAACGCCTCGGCAAAATGGCTTGGATTCGAGTAGCCCACTGCGCAAGACACTTCAATGACGTTCGACTTCCCGGCTTGCAGTAGCTTTAAAGCCTGCTCCATCCTCTTCTCTCGCAGGTATCCAAAGATTGTGTTACCATACATCTCCTTAAAACTCACCTTGAGCTTGTAATCATTCAAACCGACCATACGCGACAGTTGCAACAATGATGGAGGATTATCCATCTGCTCCAGTATGATTCGGCGCGCTTCGCCAACACGCAACTGGGTCTCTCGGCTAAGCCCTGTCCGCTCCTCTTTTCCTTCGAGAAGAGTGCGGAGTGCCAGTTCTAGAAGTTCTAACACTGTGTACTCCAGCTCAATATTATTCATCGTTCCATCCCTTAGGCTGGCTGTAATGTGGTGAAGCGAAGCGCTGGCGGAAGCTGGCGGCTTCTCCTGAAGCAACCGATACGACTTCCCTCCAAGAAGTCTGTTAAAGTCAGCCTTTTGCACTCCCCCGATTGAGGTCATAAAATGATGAAATACGCCGACAGACATCCCGATGCTGAACATTCGAAAGGGTTGGGCTTTGCCTAGCTCCAATCTCGCTTCCGGGGTATTAATCAGTTGCAAACTCCAATTTGCAGGCTTGAACTCCTGACGAGCGCCAGGTACACTTACTTCCCTACTACCCTCAGAACAATACCCAAACTCTACCATTGGCGCGAGTGAATCTAGGCGTATATCATGGTTCTGGTACAGCTTATAGTCTGACATAACCATCTCCAACTCAGACCGCGGGTAAAAGCGGGAAATCTGTCCTATTCCTGTCGTAGGATGATGATATAGCTTGAACTTCCGGCTCGATGACCTCCCTCAAACTTTTCAAAGAAATGATTAAAATTATATTGAATCGAGTTGTTCATAATTAAGCACTCCATACTTCCTGATTCTGTGATAATCATTCTCATTGTAATGAATAATCATCATTTTGTCGAACTCATATTCAGAATCATGTAGGAATGTACGAACTTGATGAACTTATTGATTATAATAAGGGCCATTTCCTGTGGATTCATTCAAGGACAACAACTGAGAAACCGTTACGAATTGGTAGCCTTGCTTTTTTACCATAAAATAATGGGTGTTTTCTGTTCTTTGGTGACTTTTTTGACTGATTCATTCATAGCACCATAAGGCGGACGGAATAGGGTTGGTTTTTCTCCAGTCGCATCTTCGATTCGGTCCGATGATTCTATGATTTGTTTGCGCACCTCACTCAGGCTCCTATTCGCCAGATTCGGATGACTTTTGGAGTGATTGCCGATCTCGTGGCCGGCCTCAGCAACCTTTTTAGCCATATCAGGATAATACTCAACTTGTACGCCCAGCATGAAGAAAGTAGCCTTCGCGTTGTACTCCTTCAAAGTCTTTAGAACTCTAGGTGTCACCTTTGGGTGAGGCCCGTCATCAAAGGTAAGAGCCACATATTTCCCTTTGGGATCAAGCGGAGACTGAGTTGGCTCCTTCCCTTCTGGCTCAGCGTTATTTTCATATGTGATATTCCATTTTTTGGCGAGGTCCTTTTTCAAGTAGGAATGCAAGAATTTCAGTGGAATGTTCACTTGGACCGTTCCGGCTGCACCAGCAGCGATCTCGTATTTATTAAAGTATAAAATAAAGACTCCGTTACCTATGGACCATTTCCATTCAGATGGATTTTTTAACGATTTTTGAAGTTCTGCTTCGAATACATAAGAGTGGACGTTTTTCTGTTTCTTCAATTCTTCCTTCACGATTAACATAATATGGTCAATAGCTGCTTTGTCATAAGTCATGATATCGGATAAATTCAAAATTTTATTTTCAGCTGTGTCGATATTAAAAGATTTTATTATCGATTGTCCATTAGCACCGCCTGTGGTGATTTGATAGGAAGTGAACACTAAACTATATAAATGGTCATTAATTTTATTCGTATCTACTGTAATATTTAATTCAGCACGATGATCGCCTTGAAGCGTTTTTGCACCGGTTTCAACCTGGGCTAAGAATTTCTTTTCCTGATCATTGACCCACGTCTGAATAGGAGTATTAATCTCCTTGCTGTTTGTGAGAACGTTGTTAATCGACAATATATAATGCTTCGTATTCTTCGTCCTTGTTTCGATATTTAAGCCAGGGTATGCACTGGGCGACACTTCAACGTTCTCTGTAACGCTGTTGTTTCCTGCTAGAACATTTTGCACCATTAGATTGATTCCTAGAATCCCGCCAGCTAATACAATGAATCCAACCAGCCAAACGGGCCACCGTGTTTTCTTCCTTTTGTTCATTTCAAATCATCCTTATCTTTATTCTAGTCATACAACTGCTTTAGAACCAAGTAGAAACGGCTTTGCCGTCCTTTAAAAGGACGGTACCGTTTCAGCGAGAAATAGAAGGATAATTTATCGTGTGCAACATATAAATTCTTATATTTTTAAAAAAACATCCCGTAAGAAGAGAGGCTACGGGATGCCATATTCAGAATAACTGGCTTCATGTCATTCGGCTTTGCCTCAGAAGCTGGCATTCTTCAGATTGAAACGGAACTCCGGTGAACCCACATATCCCGGCGCGATACTGTATTTCGGGAAGACGATAACCAGTTCGCCTTTTTCAATATAAAACGACTGTTCCGTGAACGTCCCTTTGAATTCTTCCAGGAAGTATTGATCGGGATTCTTTCTCATTTGCGCAAGAATATCTGCATCAAGCTTTTCTTTATAGTTAGAACCGAGAAGATCCTCCAGTGTCACGCGTTGAGCCGCAGAGGCATTTTTCAAGTTGTAGGTATCGATCCGGGGCATGCTTGTTCCGCCCCCGTAACCTTCCGTGATTACTTCAAGCGAAACTACCCCTGCCGGGTTTCCAGTTCCGTCCGACTTTAGCTTATAGCTGACGTAAAATTCATATGGGTGGAACTCCTGGTGATTTACTTTTGCTTTTTTGGCCGTTTCTGCGGCATCCTTCTCCCACTGAGCAAGATCCTTTTGCGCATGGGATAAAAGGATGTCATTCAGTTCATTCTGGTAGCTGGTGTCCAGCATGCCATCCAGCTGCGGTACCTTAATGTTCACAACAAGGTTCTTGCTTGTTGTGTTCAGTACCTCCTCCACGATTTTTACTCCTGTAGCCGAAGGGACGGTTGCATGTACCTTAGAGCTGACCGTTACGTTCGCTGAAACAGGTGCCGAGGCCAGCACATTTGTAGGTAAGCTCGCTGCGCCTACGCCGAGCATGGCTACACAGCCCATGGCCCCCATCTTCATGAAGTTTATCGTTTTCTTTTTCATAGCTTTCATCCTCCATCTCTTTGTATGAGTGTCTAATCACGCACACTTATTGGCTAGACGCATGGGAGGGTACAGAAAGTTTTGGAAAATCAAAATTAATACACGTTCCACTTTATTCCGTGATGGCATTGTTTAACCAGGTGAATTATTTAGTTAGGCTGCGTATTCCTAACAAAAAAACCGGCGCGGGGTCCCCAATCACCGATCTCTTCCATTACTTAATGTATTGGTTGTTAATCAGAACGTCTTTTAACACATCCGTGGGAATAACGAATTCCACAGAACCCATATAGCCTGGCGCGACGTCATATTTGTTGAAAGCGATCACGAGCTTGCTGTCGTTGTTGATATAGAAGCTCTGATCCTTCGCGATGCTCTGGAACTCACTAGCCCAGTAAATCTTATTAGGGTCCACTTTCATTTGCACTTGCATCTGCTCTTTAACGTTGTCGCTGATGAGCCGCACATAACGATCGTCCTTGAACAGCATCGGCAGGGTTATAAGGATTTGGCTTTTCTTATCGATCGTATCAAACTGAAGCTCCTCCGAGGATGAACCGACGGCCTCGACCACGTATCTTTGTATAGATAAAATCTCGTCGTTGTCCGTCTTTACTTCATATCCGACATCAAGTCCCAGATGGCCACCGCCTTGCTTCTTCAATTCGCTGATTTCCGCCTGGAACTTTTCGTAAAGCGCTTTGCTCTCCTTCATATATTTCTCGTTCAACCCGCTTTGCAACTGCTCATTCTCCATATTGGTAATGGAAGGCACTTTGATATTCGCATTGTATTTAGACTCGTCAACCACGTATTCCTTGAACGTGAGCACCTGGATAATCCGGTCCACACCCGGTATGGATGATAAGGCTTTCGCTACAGGAGGACTGACATTGATCGCAACAATGAACATGAACGCAGCCGCACTGGAAACGGCTAACCATCTGTACTTTGAGCTGCGGCCCCTCCTTCTCTCCTTAGAGAATTTATGAATCGATTGGTTTACAATGCTATCCAATTCATCTGGAATGGGGATTTCTTGATATTCTTTTCGCAGCTGTTCCATGTTATTGTTCATCTTACTGGATCTCCTTTGGTTGTTTCATCATTCATTTTGATTCGCAATAGCTGATGCGCCTGATACAGCCTTGTTTTAATCGTATTCACATTCTCATCCAGCACAGCCGCAACTTCTTCGATCTTCATGTCTTCAAAATATCTCAGTATAATGACGCTCTTGTATTTATCCGGCAAGGATTCGAGCGTTCGCTTCAAATCAATGTCCATATACGTATCTTCTGCCCCGGGGCTGTAGGTTTCGATCATTTCATGATCCATCGCCTGAACCTTTTTGTTTCTGCGCAAAAAATCCAGGGCGGTATTCACCACAATCCGGTAAAACCAGCTTTTTACCGCATCTGGGTTCTTCAAAAGTTCGAGATTCGTCATCGCTTTGTATATGGAGTCTTGTACGATATCCAGGGCATCATCCTTATTTTTGACATAGCTATAAGCAAGTCGGTATACATTCTCTTTATGCTCGGTAATACAGTGTGTAAGAATTTTTTCGGTTTTCCTATTGAACATGGTCGATTATTCCTTTTCTATATAAATCTTTTGTCGTAACAAGAAGTAAGACGTATACGGGTTCCCAAAAAGTTTTCGCATCCAAAATTTTTTTCACTTCTGCGTAAAAATAATCTTCCCATCCTTCACTTGCCGAATACCAGTCTACTACCGATGACAGCATGAAATACTCAATTCCTCTTCAGCGGTTAGGCCTTTCAGTATGTTGCGTTTTGGGATTCAATATACGTTCGAATCTCTACCGTTCCGTAGGCTTTATCGGCCAAAATAGCGGTTCCGGACAAGCTTACGCCTGACAGGACTTCGACCGCTGCCGTACAATCATGGATGTTTCCAGGCGTTAAAAATAGGCGAATCGGATTCCCTAGCGCGTCGACTACAGCGTGGATTTTGGTATTGTATCCCCTCGGGAAAGTCCGATTTCTTGGTTGATCGCGGCATTTTCAGCCCTTTTTTAGCCCCCGCTGCGTGCTGGTGAACTTTACAAGAGGTGCTGTCTAGAGAAACATCCTGCAAGTCAGCATCGCTGGCGAGCGCTTCAAATATCTTTTTTCTGTTCCAAATTTTATAGAGGTTGTTTTTCAGATTCTGTCAGTATCCGCATGCCATTCCGCAATTTTCCTGAAACGAGATTTCATATTAGCATAATTCAAGAACTGAATGTGCTTCCCACCCTAGTCGTCGATTTTTACATTCTGTTCGTCGATTATTTGACTATAGGGTAACCCTATACATTATCATAAAAAAGTTAGTTAGAAAAAACATACTGACGTAATCAATAAAAATGGAGGAATAATATGTCTGCTCTTAACCGCTGGATTATTCTAGCAATTGTATCGAGTGCGCTGCTTCTCATTGTTATGGATATGACTATTCTGTACACTGCGCTCCCTGTCTTGACCCACGATATGGGTGCTTCAGCTTCGGAAAAACTCTGGATTCTAAATGGTTATTCTCTCGTAATGGCAGGTCTCCTACCTGCAATGGGAACACTAGGTGACCGCTTAGGATACCGAAAAATCTTCACCATAGGTTTATTTGTGTTCTCTGCTGCTTCACTTCTCGCATCGTTCTCACCTGTCCCTGCTGTTTTAATTGCTTCACGTGTATTACTAGGGATCGGAGCTTCAATGATGATGCCTGCTACTTTGTCCATCATTCGGGTTACTTTCACAGATGAGAGAGAACGCGGCTTAGCGATTGGAATTTGGGGTTCTATCTCAGCTGGCGGAGCAGGACTTGGTCCGCTCATTAGCGGCGTGCTACTTAATCATTTTCATTGGGGATCTGTTTTTCTAATCAATCTACCAATTGCACTTGCAGCGTTGATTTTCACTCTGATTTTCGTTCCCAAACATAAAGGTGATCCAACAAAAACATGGGATCTTCTAGGCTCTATACAGATCATGATTGCAATGGTAGGTTTAATTTATGCAATCAAAGAATTCGCACGGCGTGATGGATCGGTCATGTTTGCAACTATAGGTGCCTTGATCGGCCTCTTAACTTTGTTTATATTCATACGTCGACAAAATCGTAGTCTAGAACCACTGCTTGATCTTTCACTATTCAAAATCCCTCGTTTTAGTACAGGATTTATAGTTGCCCTTGTTGGTATGTTTGCTCAGATGGGCATTCAGTATCTTGTCACCCAACGCCTTCAATTAGTTGTAGGTATGACTCCACTACAAGCTGGGATTTATACGATTAGTATTCCGATAGCATCGGTTATATCGGGCACAATCATTGGTATGTTTCTATACCGCGTGGATTCAATTCGAATAAAAACCATATCCTTGATTACGGCGGCAATCGGAATGGGACTATTTCTTTGGCAATTCGATGCAAATGTAATCGTACAAATCTTTGGACTATTCTTAGTTGGCGCGGGTATTGGTGCGGGCATGACCGCAGCTTCGTATTCTATTATGAGTGAAGCCCCTCCGCATAAAGCTGGTATGGCCGCTTCCATAGAAGAAGTTGCTTATGAGGTGGGTGGAGCCTCAGGTATTGCAATTATTGGTAGCACGTCTACACTAGCTTATACGTTCTCCATGCATGTTCCGAGCGGCATCAATGCTCCAGAGAATGTTCGAGACAGTTTAGATGAAGCACTCCTTGCTGCAGAACAATTACCAACAGAAGCAGCAGAAATGCTTCGTATGGCAGGACGTACAGCTTTCGATTATTCATTCTTTATGGTTATTGCAGGTATTACAATCTTCTTAGTAGTCGCATCAATCACTGTTACGTTGATTGGAAGACGAACAACAAAGCAAGCACATCTAAAAACAGGAGACAAAATTATTTAGAAAGCATCATTCTGTGAATCAAAGAAATTGTAAATCTCTAGAGTAAAGGGCTGGTACAACCCAGCCCCTCCTCATCAAACCGTACGTGAGGTTTTCCCTCATACGGCTTTCCGATGTTTGTCATTCATGGGCATGCAGATTACAATAGCGTTTTTAGTCCACACTTATTGGCCATATACTTGACCTCCCTGAATGAGCTCATCCATCTCCTCCGTTGTCTCTTCTTTGCATACCACCGGGTAAATCGCTGCAGAATATACCAATCCAGCTTCGCTAACCTCTTTTGGCTGTAGTTCGTGTAATAGTAATTTCTCCATCCCTGAATCTTTGGGTTGAGCCATTCCACGTGTTCCTCAAACGATTTCCAGCGCATTCCAGGCGGTGCTAATCGGTCTTTGACCACGCCTCGGATGCGTTCCTCTGCCCTCTTCGTTAGCCACTGCTGAGTGGTATAGTACACCTTCCCTTGAGAGGTTTCTGCTTTCGTTTTTCGGTGGTGCATTCCTAAGAAGTCGAAGCCTTCGTCTCCTGTCCACAGACCTACAATGCGGGTTTTGGTCGGATGCAGCGTGAGTTCTAGACGTTCCATAATGGTGCGGATGAGTTCATACGCATGTTCTGCATCCTTTTTGGTTTTACAGACCACAACGAAGTCGTCTGCATACCTCGTCAGTTCTCCCAGCCCACTTCCGTGTTTCTCCCATAACCGGTCAAAGTAGTTCAAATAGATATTCGCCAGCAGTGGCGAGATGACACCACCTTGGGGTGTCCCTAGATCGGAACGCCGTACCTTTCCTTCTTCCATCACTCCCGCATGAAGCCACTTCCGTATAAGCTTCAAAATCCGTCTGTCATTGATACGCATCTGTACCAATTTCATGAGTTTCTCTTGATTGATATGGTCGAAGTAACCTTGGATATCGACGTCGACTACCCAATTTCCTTTGCGGTTGCAGGCTTTCCGGATTCGTTCCAGTGCTCCTTTTGCACCTCGCTTCGGGCGAAATCCGAAGGAGACTTCTTTAAAATCGGCTTCAAAGATGGGTTCAATCACCAGTTTGGTTGCCATCTGTAGGACTCGGTCTCGTACCGTAGGGATGCCTAGTGGTCTTGGCTTCCCGTCTTTCTTCGGGATATAGTGCCGCCGTACGGGCTGCGGATGGTAGCTGCCTTCTTTCAATTCTCGCTCACAGCTTTTGAGAAATCTCGTGACTCCTTGTTTCTCGATTTCAACGAGCGTTACGGCATCCACTCCCGCAGCTCCCTTATTCGCTTTCACCCGTTTCCAGGCTTCGCATAGCACATCCCACCGGTAGACTTTGTCGTACAAGGCGTGGAATTTACGCTTGTTGTTCTCCTTGGCCGCATGACCTAGCTTTTCTTGGAGTTCTTGAACTTTTTCCTTGGGTGTCGTTAGCCGTTTGGCATTCACTCACTCGTACCTCCTCCAAAAGCGTAAACAAAGCAGGGCTCCTTCCCTCCCTAAGGTTATGTTGTCCTTAGGTTCTTCGGTACTATAAGCCCCTCGGACTCCCTTCCCACAGACGGTTCACTTCGTCTTCTGGACTTATAGAGCGTCTCTTTACGGGTTCCTAAAAAAAAAATTCTTCCGTGTGGGGGAGGGTCTCCCCAGTTCACTGCATTATCTTTCAATCCATGCCGTTCCCATTACGCCGGAGGATTCTTCACTGCTGTTCCAAGTTCTGCACAGTTTCCTTGGCCTTCGTCCATAATAGCGGGACTCGGCTCCCTCTGTTCCCCTTTGCAGGGCCTTTTTGACGACGCGGCAGGATTCACTTGATGTTGCGGCCTGAATTGTTGCTCGCCCGGTCTCTGACCAGTACTTTTGTCGATGCGCTTTTACACACAGATTTCGCCATGTGCAAGCATCCTAGCTACAAAGGTAGCTTGGTCCCTCCTTTGGTTGGACTTTCACCAACTAGATAATGCGTGCCTCTGGGCACGCCTAAATAAAAAAGAAGGAGCCGCAAATATGCTACTCCTTCTTTTTTTATAAACAATCCGAGCGTTAAAACAATTTTGTTTTACTCTATATTATAAAAAGGAATCTGGATTACATTATAATACGAATAGATTTCTAGACCATAACCTGAACTGAAACCCGAATAATATAGCTATCTGGGTTCGCTTCAGAGAAGTAGTTGATCAAATCAACTGTATAAACATCTCCACAAATCTTCATTCCCTCACGTTTTATATAGTTTTGAATAACGAAACAAGTTTCAGATATCGTATCGTAAGAGCCCTTGTGATTCATAATAGCGTAAAGTCCTTTGGGCTTCTTAATCATTTTCTCATCAATAATAGGTACTTTTAGTTTGTTGGCCACATAGGCCCAAGAAATATCTCCAGATTCAAAGCTTTCCTTATTAAGG
The DNA here is from genome assembly GCF_037963835.1 of Paenibacillus sp. FSL H8-0332. Taxonomy (NCBI): domain Bacteria; kingdom Bacillati; phylum Bacillota; class Bacilli; order Caryophanales; family Paenibacillaceae; genus Paenibacillus; species Paenibacillus sp. FSL H8-0332. The sequence goes on along the minus strand of NZ_CP150145.1, from coordinate 2,276,911 downwards.
ATTGACCATATTGGAAATTCGTGTTGGATTGAGCGTTCTTCACAATAGCCTCTATGCTCACTCAATTTGACTGAATAATCTTTTTCATCCCCTACTTCTAATGGCGTAGCTATAAAATATTCAACATCGCACTCTTCCACACATGGAACATTTTGTGAAGCCTCAAGCGTCGACTCTGTCATTTTTATAGCACTTCCTAAGATTCCTTGCATTCGTTGAATTCGAAACATTTCTAATTCAAGTTCAGTCTGCTTTTGTTTAAGTAAAGTGATGAGATGAGATGTATTTTGATTTTGAAAAAATTCTCTAATTTCTTGTAATGAACTACCTGCTTTTTTGAGTACATTGATTATATCCAATAAATAAGATTGTCGAAATGAATAATAGCGGTATCCTTTTGAGTTAACCACTTCGGGCTTTAAAAGTCCGATTTCATCATAATAAAATAGAGTGTGTTTAGTCACGCCACACATCTTAGCAAATTCATTAGTAGTAAAATACTGTCCAGACATATCTGACATTGTTAACCCTCCATTTTATTAAATCATTATTACGTACTCAACTTTCGCAGAGTCAAAATTGAGTTGACCCCAAGCCGGTGTTAAGGTGAAGCTGGTTTAAGTAGCGATCTTGCCAACATAGAAAAACACCGCTTCCTTTGGTAAAGTGAGATTGTCGAGATCCACTAAACCACAGAAGAGGTGTCCCTTCCATGATAAAACAAAAGTCGTCCCTAGATCAACTCCCACCTGAAATGAGACCTGCTTTTCAGGAACTCGGTGTCTTGAAGCACTTGAGAAAAGCAGGATTCAAAAAGACGTTTGGTTATACCTGTTCCCATCTATTTATGCTCGTTTTTGTCTTGCTTTTTCATCAGAAGAACTGGTTTCGTCTGCTCGAAAGTTCCAAAGGTGAAGCGTTTCCTGGCAAAGATGCCGTCTACCGGTTTCTGAATCACAGCCAATTTGCTTGGCGGCGTTTCTTGACTTCACTCAGCAGCGACACCGTTCAGCGAGTCGAAACCTTGACCTCCGTCACGCGAACTTCCGTGTTCATCGTCGACGATTCCATGTTTGAACGAAATCGCAGCAAAGCCGTAGAACTTCTGGCTCGGTTCAAGGATCACGCCACCGGTGCTTATTATAAGGGATTTCGTATGCTGACTTTAGGCTGGTCGGACGGCCATACGTTTCTCCCTTTGGACTTCGCCTTGCTCAGTTCCGTGAAGGCTGGACTAACCGGTATTCATCCGGAAATCGATAAGCGATCCTCTGGGTACAAACGCCGAAAAGAAGCTCTTCTTTCGGCCCCACATCTGGTTTCTGAACTGCTGGATCGGGCCATCGCCTCGGGTGTTTCTGCGACTTACGTACTCATGGATAGCTGGTTCACTCATGCGCCCTTAATCGGGCGAGTGGTGGAACGAGGTCTTCATGTCATTGGCATGGTGAAAAACGACAACAAGCGATATCTCGTTCATGGCAAGCGGGTCGATCTCAAAGGTCTTTACCGATCCGCTACACAAGTGCAAGGGAAGCAGCGGAATATTTTGCGTCAGATTCATACGGAACTGGTTCCTGGTATTCCGGTCGTTGTGGTCTTTGTTCGCCATCGCTCCAAGAAAAACGAGTGGCTCGCGATTCTATCGACGGATCTCACACTGACGGCACCGGAAATCATTCAAATCTACGCTTTACGCTGGGATATCGAAGTCTTTTTTAAATGCACGAAATCCTTGCTACGCCTGCAAAAAGAGTTCCAAGGTCGTTCGTACGATCTGCTCATTAGCCATACCACCATTGTCTTTTCCCGTTATATACTGCTGGCTTGGCAGCATCGGCAAAGTACCGATCAACGGACGCTCGGTGGACTGTTTTATTTGCTTTGCGATGAAGTGGGTACCTTGGATTGGGCAGTAGCTTTACAACAACTGGTGGAATTGATGAACGAGATCGCCAATCAAGTCGGCAAAAAGCTATCCGCTATGATTAAAAGTCAACTCCAGCACTGGATCGCCGCTCTGCCCAATTACATCAAGGCGTACTTGCCGATTTCAGGCTGCGAAAGTTGAGTTACGTAGTATCTGTTAATACACTAGATTTGTTACTATGCCTAGAAAGTATTTGCTTTATTTTGTGTGGTGTGTAGAAACTCAGGATATTCGTTAATACAATATAGTTAAAGCTACTGAACTTTGTTTTACAGATCAGTAGCTCTTAATTAAAGTTAGTTTTTTTAATTTTTTCTGATTTCTCTGGGTAAAACAGATTATTAACTCACACTACGATTCTATATTATTTCTTTCTGGTAGAGGACTTTCTTTTTGATGCTGCCGACTTACGAGCTTCTGTCTTAGCTAATTCACGTTTATTTTCTTCAATTTTCAGTTGCATTTGTCGCTGTTTTTCTAATACAATTTCCTTTTGATTATCATAATATTTAGAAACAATAAACTCTTGAATTTCAGATTCCTGAATCCATAAATACTGGACAAAGGCATCTGGATAAATAAAACCTTTTTTTTCTTTAAGTTCTACAAAATGAATATCAACTCGGTTTTCTGTGTTGCTCACAATCTCACCTTCGCCAAATCGAATATGCATGACTTTTAGCCCTATAAGTTCCATTACATCAGTGCCCCTTTAACACATTTTTTAAGAAAATTCCGGTGTGACTTGTTTCACATCTAGACACATCCTCAGGTGTGCCAATGCAAACAATCTCTCCCCCATGAATGCCGCCTTCGGGTCCTAAATCAATTATAAAGTCCGCGTTCTTGATCACTTCCATACTGTGCTCTATAACCACAACGGTATTTCCGCTTTCCACTAGTTCATGCATAATATTTATCAATTGATGCACATCGGCTATATGCAAACCTGTAGTTGGTTCATCCATCACATAAAGGGTATTTCCTGTTGCTGGCTTCAAAAGCTCTGAAGCAAGCTTGACCCGCTGTGCTTCTCCGCCGGACAATGTGGTAGAGGCTTGCCCCAGTTGGATATACCCAAGTCCAACTTTGCAAATCGCAGCGATTCTCTTCCGTATTTTAGGCATATTTTCAAAGAAAACTAATGCTTCTTCTGCTGTCATAGCCAACACATCTGCAATGTTTTGGCCCTTATAGTAGATTTCCATCGTTTCTCGGTTGTAACGTTTCCCTTTACATACTTCGCAAGGAACATACACATCTGGAAGAAAATACATTTTAATTTTCATAAGACCATCACCTGTACATGCTTCACACCGTCCTCCCTTAACATTGAAAGAGAACCTTCTCGCTTCATAGCCACGAGCTTTAGCCTCACTAGTTAATGCAAAAAGGGAACGAATGAGGTCAAACACACCTGTATAAGTGGCTGGATTAGACCGTGGTGAACGTCCAATTGGGCTTTGATCGATATGGATTACTTTGTTAAGAAATTCAGTCCCTTTAATCAATTTATATTTTCCTGGTTTTGTCTTGGCTCTGTTAAGTTCCGCCGCTAGTTTCTTATACAAGATTTCATAAATCAGACTAGATTTCCCTGAACCCGAAACACCCGTCACGCAGGTGAGTGTGCCTAGAGGTACATAGACATCAATATCTTTCAAGCTATTTTCCGCTGCTCCGATAATTTCTAATCTTTTCCCGTTCCCAAACCGCCTTCTATCAGGAACCTCGATTCTTTTAATTCCTGATAAGTACTGGCCAGTTACAGAGGATGGCGCATTCATAATCATCTCTATCGTTCCTTGCGCTACTAGCTCTCCACCGTGTTTTCCTGCTCCCGGACCAATGTCTATTATCCAGTCAGCCTTTCGAATTGTTTCTTCATCATGTTCCACTATGAGTAGTGAGTTTCCTTGCTCACACAGATCACGAAGAGCTGATAACAAGAGTGAATGATCACGTTGATGTAGTCCAATTGATGGTTCATCCAATACATAGAGCACACCAGTCAAACCTGAGCCAAGTTGCGAAGCTAACCGAATTCGCTGGCTCTCCCCTCCGGACAGCGTACTTGAAACACGAGAAAGTGATAAATATGTCAATCCCAACTTTTTCATAAATAAAAGTCGAGCACGGATTTCTTTAAGAATGGGAACTGCAATGATTTTCTTGGCACCTATCAGTTTCAGGTTTGTTGCCATTTCAAGTGCATCAGTGACAGACAATTTGCAGAAATCAGCAATATTAATTCCACCAACCGTTACCGCTAGGGTCTGTGGTGCCAGTCGATCCCCCAAACAATCCGGACATGGCGGAGCAACAATCTCATCGTCTGTATCTTTCTGCGTGTTAAACAAATATTCATAGTCCCCCGATTGTAGGTAAATGCCTAGACCATGACATGATTGACAAGCTCCTAGCTGATGATTAAACGAGAATAAACGTGGTGATAACTCCGTGAGTGATCTACCACAGATCGAGCAGCTGTAACTCTGAGAGAAGTTTGTTTCTTGCATACTAGCATAATCATAAATTATGACAGTATCTCCTGAGAGCGAAAGTGCAGTCTCAAGGGAATCGACTAAACGTTGAGCATCCTCTTCTCTGACAGTAAGCCTATCTACAACAATGTCTATCGTATGTTTTTTAGTCTTGTCGATTGTTATTTCATCTGACAGATTGTAAAATGTTCCGTCTACACGAATACGTGCAAAACCATTCTTACGAGCTTCATCCAAAACACTGCTATGCTCCCCTTTTTGTCCATGTAAGATCGGAGCTATTACAGCAAATTTAGCTCCTTGAGGCAACTGATAAATACGCTCCACGATTTCATCCACAGATTGTCGCCCAATTTCCACTTTACAATCCGGACAATGCGGTGTACCTGCTCTAGCCCAAAGAAGTCGAAGGTAATCATATATTTCTGTCATCGTGCCTACAGTAGAACGTGGATTTCGTGAAGTTGTTTTTTGTTCGATTGCGACAGCAGGAGATAGCCCTTCAATAGAGTCGACATCTGGCGTAGTAGCTTGTCCTAAAAATTGTCGAGCATAGGCTGAGAGTGATTCAACATATCTTTTTTTACCCTCAGCATACAACGTATCGAAAGCTAAGCTTGATTTCCCTGATCCACTTACCCCTGTGAAAACGACAATTTGGTCTCGGGGAACATCCACATTGATATTTTTCAAATTATTCTCTCTTGCACCTCTGACATTTATAAATTTTTTCATTGTTATTCCTCCTGTCTATAAGATAAAAGACAAAAAAACCAACAAATGTCGTATCATTCCACTTTTATTAAACTCAGTAACATATCTTAAGATCATAAATAAGTAATCACACCTTCTTACTAGGTATAAGGGAATGCGTTACGTTATTAAATTGATTGTTTTACAAACCTTTTGAAAAACACCCTACAAGATGGACTTTTTCAAAGTGTCTATCTTATAGGGTACAATTTAGTCTTTTAAAAAAGATGATCTGTATCTCTACTTATTAGATCATCATCCAGAGCTAGTTTATGATCATTCCGAGTCCCCAGACCACTTCTGGACTTTCACTCGTCTTACAAATACACCTAGAACAAGTCCGGCAAGGGCTACAAACATCGTGAAGAATAATGCGTTCTGCATACCAGCCATTAAGGCCAATGTTGCATTTGCCGACTCCGTAGGATCAGCCACACTTTTAATAAAGTCTGCGGATCCGGTTGTCATGATACTTACTGCCATTGCAATACCGATAGCTCCTGCGATTTGTTGAAGTGTATTCAATATAGCTGCACCATCGGGGTACATATCAGGAGGTAGCTGATTCAGACCATTTGTCTGAGCAGGCATCCATACCAAAAGAATTCCGACAATCAGACAGGTGTGCAAGACCACAATCAAAGCAATGGACGAAGCAACTGTAATATTAGAACAGAACCATAGAGTGGCTGAAACTACGATAAGTCCAGGTACGACCAAAAACTTAGGTCCGAATTTGTCAAATAGTGCCCCTATAACAGGAGAAAATACAGCTGAAATCACACTGCCTGGCAGAAGAATAAATCCAGTCGTCAGTGCGCTAAATTCAAGAACACGAATCATAAACATGGGAAGAATGAACATGGCGGATAGATAAACCATCATACATATGAATACCAGCAAAGTACCCATAGCAAACATAGGGTTCTTTAGAGTTCTTAAGTTCATAAGAGGTTCTTTCATGTTCAGTTGACGAATGACAAATAAGATTAATGCGATAACCCCGGCAACCAGGGGCACAATAACAACAGGGTTACTCCAACCATGATCTCCCTCTCCTGCACTACTAATACCATAAACAAGTCCACCAAAACCAATTGTCGACAAGACTAGAGAGTATATATCGATACGTGGTTTGGTTATAGGTGCTACATTTTTCATAAACGCTACGCCTGCTAACAAAGCAAGCACCAGAGTCATCAGCGATACCCAGAATATCCAATGCCAGCTTAGATAATCAATTAAAAGACCTGAGATAGCAGGGCCTAAAGCAGGTCCTGCTGTGAACACAAGACTGACTAGTCCCATCGCTTTTCCGCGTTTCTCGGCTGGGAATATAATAAGAGCCGTATTAAGCATCAATGGGAATAATAGCCCTGCTCCAGCTGCTTGAAGTATTCTCCCTAATAGCAAGATATCGAAACTTCCCGCCATAGCACCAATTGCAGATCCTATAATAGACATACTGACTGATGTCAGGAAAAGTTGACGTGTTGAAAACCATTGTATCAATAGTCCTGAAAGAGGAACTAAAACTCCCAGGGTAAGTAAATAACCACTTGTTAACCATTGAACTGTAGATTCCGTAATCGCAAACTGATTAATTATATCACTTACAGCAATATTAATTGCCGTTTCATTAAACGTACCTATCATACCAGCAAGCATCAATGCAAACATAATTGGGAAAACCTTAACATTTGGAACTTTTTGATTTCCAGAAATAGTACCTGATTGCAAAACCCTCACTCCTCAGTGTTTTTCTAATTTTTGATTCATGTAAGAAATCAAGTAGAACAAAATACCTCCTTTTGAAAAGTTATTTAATTCTCGTTCAAAATCCGTAGGAGAACTTTCAACTTTTTGATCTTAACATACGCCTGTCAAGACCCCCCCTGAACCAAAGAGAAAGTCAACCTCCTTTTTTTTAGATAAAATTCATGGTTAAATCTTGATATACTCGACGTCACCAGTATCCTTTTACTTTTATTTCATTTAGACATTGAGGTCGAATAAACGGATAGGAGATATGGATGTTACCAGGGGATATGTATGAGTGTTTGCAAAAGTGGGGTTATCATTAGGGGAGTGAGGTTTCGAAAAAATCTATATTAATATTGTTAAAATTATTTTGTGACGAAAAACGTGTAAAAATAAGGGCTGTCTCAATATTTCTGAAACAGCCCCCATTATAATGCGGTTTTTATTAGATTTTTGTCTCAAGCGTTTTGATCACTATCTCAATCTGCTCGATGGTCAATAGCTTATATCCGTAATAAGTAGAAATATTCTTTTTTAACATAATAATGCTTCGCCCAAACCTCAAAGGATTGGGCTTATTAATGTATAAATATGATGAAAATATACGATGCATAAATATCCATTTTCCATTTAATTATTACGTTGTCTAACTTCCCTAACCCCTCACCCGCACCGGCTATACCCGCAATTCCCGCAGGTCTTACACCCCTCAATATTAATCAGCGATGCGCTTCCGCAGGAAGGGCAAAGATCCCGCGAGGCGGTAGCGTGGTTGTGCGCACCGTGGCCTCCGTGTCCTTCATCGGCAGGCGCTGGAAGCACACTTGATTTCAGCTCGGCGTTCAGCGCCTCGTTGAAATCAAGCTCCAGTGTCGCCGCGATGGGCGCAGGGATATGGTCATCATGGGCGTTGTTCAGCACATGGGTCTCCAGGGCCTTCGCCACCGCGTCGGCGATGGACTCGACGCGGTTAGCGCCGAAGCCGATGGCACCGGAGCCGCCGATGCCTTTGAGATGCTTGATCAGCAGCTCGACCTTCTCGCCGTGATCACCGTAACGCAGGAACAGCGAGCAGACGCGGCCCAGCGCTTCCGCCATGGCGAACACATCGGAGCCGGCTTTGCCGACGTTCAGGAAGATTTCGGCCGGTGTCCGGTCGAGATCGTTGATGGTGATATACGCCATGCCGAATGGCGTGTTGATCTTATAGGTAGCGCCGCGCAGCACCTGCGGGCGTTTCTTGTATTGTTTGTCTACTACGTTGGCTGACGGCTGTAGACCGGTGGATGCCGTTACAGTTACCGGAGTTGCCGTTACATTAGCCGGAGCTGCTGTTTCGGCTGCCTTGGCCTCCACCGCCTCAGCTGCCGCCGGAGTGTCCTTCTTCTCTTCCTTCTTCGTCGTTTCCAGCACCTGTACATCCCGGCTGCCGTCACGGTAGATGGTCACGCCTTTGCAGCCCAGATCGAAGGCCATTTCATACAGCTCGGCGGTCTCTTCCACCGTGAAGTCGGACGGGCAGTTCGCGGTCTTGGAGATTGAGCTGTCCACCCAGCGCTGGATGGCTGCCTGCGCGCGGATATGATCCTTGGCGGACAGGTCCATCGAAGTGACGAAGTATTCCGGCAGCTCTTCTCCTGGATGGGCCTCCAACCATTCCTGGGCGATAGGCACGAACTGCTCATCGTAGCCAAGTCGGCTCTGACGGAAATATTTGAAGGCGAAATACGGTTCGATCCCTGTGGAGGTGCCGACCATCGTTCCTGTGCTGCCGGTAGGCGCCTGGGTTATCACGGTTACGTTGCGCATACCATGATTGCGGATCGACTCGCCCACTTCGGGATAGACCTCGGTGATATTCCGCATGAAGCCGCTCTGCAGATATTTATCGGTGTCAAACGCCTGGAATGATCCCTTCTCGCCCGCAATCTCTGCGGAAGCCAGATAAGCCTCGCGGGCCATGAAGCCGTAGAGCTTGTCCAGGAACTCCAGCGATTCCGGGCTGCCATAGCGGATATTCAGCTTGATCATCAGCTCAGCCAGACCCATGGTGCCGAGACCTACGCGGCGTTCGAGCTTCTGGTTGGCTTCATTTTCCGGGAAATGATACGGTGTCTTGTCGATAACATTATCCAGGAAACGCACGGAATAACGGGTCGTTGTCGCCAGATCTGCCCAGTCCACATCATGATTCTCCGCATCGTAGAACTTGGAAAGATTGACGGCGGACAGGTTGCACACGCCCCAGCCGGGTAGGCCTTGTTCACCGCAGTTATGGGCAACTACACCGCCTGCAATCAGCGAATGCGTCACAGGTTCGGTGATATCATATACCGTTACAACGTCGCCGGGTTCAATACCAACGACTTTGGACAGAAACTTTTCGGATTTGCGGGAAGGCCGGGCAATCCGCTCCAGTGCTTCTTGTTTTCTGGTAATCAGCTTGAACCCAATCTTATTCTTGAACTCCAGGATGTTGTTGCCGCTTAAGATTAGCTCATAGAATACGCCGCCTTCATAGCTGCGTTCCTCGCCCGCTATTGTTGTATACGTAAATACAGCCTGATTTTTCTTCTCACGGTTATAGATAGAACTGTTAATTCCGAAATTAAGCAGCAGCAATTGAACGCCTTGAAGAAGTTTTTTGGAAGCTGAGGTCAATCTGACCGTACGGTGCATCTCATCATTCTCATACACTGTTCCGTCAGCAGAGAATAATCCTTGCAGGAATGCCACAACAGTTGCACGTGAAGCTGTATACAGTGCAGCCGGAACCTCTTTTTCAGCGGCTCTAACTGCCTTCACTCCGAGTTCTTCAAGCTGTTCACGGAACGACTTACGCCACCAATAAGCCTGCTTGGTATTGTTGGTTCTGTCGAATACTTTGGCGGTTACGCCTGTGATATTCTTGGCAGCATCAATGAGCAATGGAATAACTTCGCTGTCTGCCTCACCAAATACCATACCGATATCACCACGTTTGGAAATCCAGCCGTCGCCTATGAGCCAGCCCAGGAACCAGCCCCATCCCTCACCAAGGGTATCCTCAGCGGCAAAGGAACCTTCTCCGGACTGCAAATAAACGCAATCGTCTGCACTCAGGTTCCGGGCCTCTTTCCAGCCGGAATCGGTAAACAAGCGATGCTCAGGTGTTACGGATAGTTCTACCCCATTTTGCAGCAAGATCTTCAAGGTTTCTCTGGTCCCGGTTGGGAACACTGTAGCCCGTCTCATCTGTAGACCCGGAACTTCATAGCTTCTTCCGCCAACCACTTTGGCTTGCTCCACTAGTCTCAAATCGGTTCCCACCAGGAAGGATTCCGTTCCGACCTTTTTATATAGCTCTTCAATGGTTAAGAGACCGTATTCCGTTGCAATGCGGGTGTCCGGGTGGAAGCACGGATTAGTACATATAATCGGATTGAAATACCAGCTATTCGACATCTGATTATAATACTCCATGAAAACAACGCCCGGTTCCGCCGATTTCCAGGCCGATTCGATAATCGTATGCCACACATCGCGAGCTCTGACCGTACGGTAGGGAATCACACGGCGGTTGTCAGCCTTCCATTTATCCAGATCTCCGTCCCAGAGCGTGTCGTAATCAGGATCGGTCGTATCCGGGAAGACCAGCTCCCAGTCCAGATCCTCCTTGACGGCCTTCATGAAGCCGTTGCTCACACAGACCGACAGGTTGGCATTAGTCACCTGGCCCATGGTCTGCTTCACGGTAATGAAATCCAGCACATCCGGGTGCCAGTCATTGATCATCAGCATCAGCGCGCCACGGCGGCTGCCGCCTTGCTCAATCAGTCCGGTGGTATAGCTGAAGAGGCCGCCCCAGGATACGGAGCCGCTGGATGAACCATTCACCCCTCTGACAATAGCACGGCGCGGACGAAGCGAAGACAGGTTGATGCCTACGCCGCCGCCGCGGGCCATAATCTCCGTCATCTCGGAGAGCGTCTGCATAATGCCGCCCCGGCTGTCTTTTGGGGAAGGAACTACATAGCAGTTGAACAGGGTAAGCTCCTCGCTCGCTCCGGCACCCGCCGCAATCCGTCCGCCCGGTACAAGCTTCCAGTCATCCAGAATCGAGCGGAATTTGCCCGTCCATTCTTCCTGAAGCTCAGGGGTCTTCTCTACGGACGCCATCGCTCCCGCGAGACGGTCCCACATCTCCTCTGGAGTCTTCTCGATATTGAGCGTCAGCTTTTCCACATCCGACTGCACCAGCTCGCCGCTGCGGGTTTTTACCGTTACAATCCGGCCTGTACGCTCTACAATCTCGCCAACCTCCTTGGTTGGGAACTTCGGATCATCCTTCGTCAGGACAAGTACTACATCGCCTACCTTGGCATTATTGCTGTCCGCGTCCTTCCAGGCATAACGGTCCAGGAATATTTTCTCACTCAGTCCCTCTAGACGCTTGTTGTGTTCCACTGTACTCAATAGAAAAACCTCCCAGGATATAATAGGTCATGCTTCCGGCGGCTGGGCAGCCGCAGCCTGCTTGTCCGGCGAAAGCTCCTTTTGTCAATAACAAACAGCCAAAAAAAATCCGCATACCAGCTAAATTTCATGCTTTTGTAACAATATATGGTGTGCGTTAACTTTTAAACTATACCACATGTTGTGGATAGAGGTCTTTTTTGAAAAAGCAGCCCCAGGCAGGAATAACGGAAAATTGGGAAAAGAAAGGCTGATTTCCTCCCTCTTTCTCGCTTTTTTGCAGGCACTGGAACTGAAAGCTTTCAAGGCGGATTACAGCGTTCCTCTGTGAATTCCATGCTCCGCAGGTTATGAAATCTCTCTTTTACGCGCATACTACTGCTACGCATTTCGATATGAAACTGCGACGGAGGAGGCTGCAACATGACGCAATTATTCCGCAATTCCCTGCCGCACGAGAACGTAACTTCTGCGCCGCTGCTGCCTGTTCCTCTATCTTTTGAGCGTAACTGGCTGCATGATCTGGAATCGAGACTCGATAAAGGCGGTCCTTGGGGAGACTGGCGGTTATCCCGCCTTGCCGTGCAGGGAGAGCAGTCGGGCCTGGTTACGAGCTTCGATGAGCTGCAATGTATGAAGCATCTGAACGGGCTGTCCCCGCTTCCCCATCAGCTGGATACTGCGCATAAGGTGCTGTTCCAAATGTCGGGCCGGGCAATTCTCGCCGATGAAGTTGGTCTTGGCAAGACGATAGAAGCCGGGCTGGTGCTGAAAGAATATCTGGTGCGGGGCCTTGTGAGCAAGGTTCTGATTCTGGTGCCGGCCTCGCTTGTCCTGCAATGGGTACGGGAGCTGAATGCCAAATTCGGGATCTCAGCCGTAGCGCAAAAAAAAGCCTATTCCTGGGGCAATGACATTGTCGTCGCCTCCATGGATACCGCCAAACGTGACCCGCATAAGGAAATGCTGCTGAGCCAGGAGTACGACATGCTCATAATCGACGAAGCCCATAAGCTGAAGAATAAGAAATCCACGAACTATCTGTTTGTACAGCAGCTGCGCAAAAAATACTGCCTGCTGCTCACCGCCACACCCGTGCAGAACGATCTCGGCGAGCTGTTCAATCTGATCACGCTGCTGAAGCCTGGCCAGCTCGGGAATCAGGGCGATTTCGCCACCAATTTCGTTGTCGATAAGCGCCAGCCCAAGAATGAAGTCCAGCTCAGGGGCGAGCTGTCCAAGGTCATGATCCGCAACCGCCGGGGCGAAGGCCCGGTGAACTTCACCAAGCGCAAGGTGCGCAACATCCCGCTCACTCTGTCGGCAGAGGAGAAGGAATTGTATGACGGCGTCACTGCTTTTGTCAAAGACCAATATCAGGAGGCGGGCGGCAATCTCAGCAGTATGCTCTCCCTGGTTACGCTTCAACGTGAAGTCTGCAGCAGCCGGGACGCTGTGTTCGTCACGCTTGTGAACCTGATCAAGAAGCTGCCGGCGGATTCTCCGAAGCGCGAGCGGATGATGGGTCTTCTCCAGACCATCCGTACCGTCAAGACGAATACCAAGGCGGAGAAGACGATGGAGTTAATTCAGCAAATGAATGAAAAGGTCATCGTCTTCACGGAATACCGCGCCACGCAGGAGTATCTGCTTCAATATTTCCGGGAGCATGGACTGCAGTGTGTCACTTACTCGGGTGGAATGAACCGCGGCAAAAAAGACTGGATGATGGACCTTTTCCGCGGACGCGCCCAGGTGATGATTGCCACGGAGGCAGGGGGCGAAGGCATCAACCTGCAGTTCTGCCACCATATGATCAATTTCGATCTGCCGTGGAACCCGATGCGGGTCGAGCAGCGGATCGGCCGTGTCCACCGGCTCGGTCAGGAGAATGATGTGGTCATCTATAACCTCTCTACGGAGGGGACGATTGAAGAGCATATTCTCCACCTGCTGCATGAGAAAATCAACATGTTCGAGATGGTCATCGGCGGGCTGGATGTCATTCTGGAACGCTTCGAGAAGAAAGAGTCGCTGGAGAAAAGCCTGTACAAAATCGTCCTTGAAGCCCGCACGGATGAGGAGCTGCGCAGCAGTCTCGATGATATTGGAGATACCCTCAGCGAGCTGACCCATGCTGATCTGGATGAAAGCGAGGTGGCTCCTTGATGCTCTCGCCCTTGGAAGTACGCAAGCAGGTCATGGATTATCTGGAAGCAACCGAATGCACCATTCTCGAATCCTCACCGCTACATGTGACGGTGAAGCTCTCCCCCCGCGCGGACCGGATGCTGACGGACCGCCCTTATTATTGGGGCTTCGTGGAGCGCACCGGTGTAGATCCCGAGACCTTGTCCTTCAGCTTCGTCTTCGATCCGCAGAAGTACGATGAACTGGCCGCGCAGGCAGCACGCTCGCGCAGTGGCGGCGCAAGCCGCACGGCAGCGGCAGACGCGCTGCCGGGCCAGGCCGGTGCGGCGGCGGATTCCGAGGCTGGGGCGGAGCTTGGCGCGGCGTATGCTGCGGCTCCGGGCGGAGTGCTGCCCCCCGGGGTATCTGCTGCCCCGGAGGACAGCATCCTTGCCCGGTACTTCGGCGTCGTTCCGGCGCTGCCGCGCATCGGACCGGGCATGATCCGCCGGGAGGATGTGACGTACGGCAGCAAGCGTCTGCGGCAGATCTGGTCGGCGGCGCGGGATGAAGGCAAGTGCCTGCAGCTGTTCGAGGACCCCGGGCTCAGGCAGCGGACCACCCTTTTCTCGGCCGCTTACGAGCCATGGCTGGCGGTCTGCTACAAGGTCGAGATGACCTGTGACCTGAAGCGGGAGGAGCTGCATTTCATCGCGTTGTCCCTGACTTCGGGGCTAATTGTCCCTGATTTTGAAGCCCGGCTGGTCTCGAAGGAGCTTACACCCCGGCTGCCGGAGAACATTCATGTCCAGCCGTTCGAGCTGGGGATTACGGACGGGGCCGACCGGCTGGAGGGATATCTGACCTCGAAGCTGGCCCTGCTGGATTACACCTGGGCGGAAGAAGCGCGAGAACGATTGGAGCTGGAGCTTAGCATCGTGGACATCTACTACGCGGAGCTGCTGAAAGAACCCGAAGAAGAGAAGCGCCTCGCCATCCAGGAGCAGTACAACCGCCGCCGCCAGGAGACCTCGTGGCAGTATGAGCCGCAGATTGCAGTTTCTGCCGTAACGTATGGATTGTTTCATCTGCGCAGCACATAGAATGCGACCTTGTCCGCTAAAAGCAGGCAAAAAAACAGCGAAACTCCCGCCGCCTGGCGCGACAGCAAGCAACAGCCTTTTCAGGGCTTGTCCCCTACAATGAACAGTAAGAAGCATAAATTCCCTCTAAACAGGAAAGGTGACTGAACCTATGAATATCACTGCAAGACGGAAGGGCTCCCGGCGGCGTGGCCGCCTGCTCCTCTGTCTGATTCTTGGACTGACTCTGCTGGCTGCTAGCGCCTCCTCTCCCCAGGCGCTAGCGTCACAAGCCAGCCGAACGACCGTGATGCAGGCCGTCACGCAGGAGGTTCTTCCAGGACTGGAGATGAAGCCGATTCCAGCGCCGGAAACGCTGCAGGCCTTCACCCGCCAGACGATTAGCCAGCTCTCGGCGGATGCTCCTTTTAAGGAATGGAAGGATGCCGGCACGGAGGTCTACCCTCTTGGCCCGGGAACGCGCAGCTGGCTGGTCAATGTGATGCACAGCGGTCAGCGGATCGGCTATCTCATCATCTCCGCTGCGGATCAGGGCGGCTATCTGCTTAGCGAATACGGAGCCGGAACCGATGGGCTCCCTTACAGTATGACTGAACTGCGCCAGTATCTGGTGCAGCAAGGACTGATACCTTCTAATTCTTCAGGTGCCATCGGGGTTATGGCGCTCTATGCTCCAATGCTGCCTGTCTGGAAAATCACTACGGAGAACAAAACGCTGTATCTGAATGCTACCGTTCTGGAGACGCTGCCCTGGAGTCCGAGCCAGGCTGAGAATGTTCTTAATGCTGCACAGGAAGCCTCAGCCATGCTGTCCTCCGGCCCGGGCCAGGCGCGTGCTCCCCAGCCCGCCTTGCGGAGCGGCGGAGAGGATGACCCGTATGCCGATCTGCTGTGGCTGACCGCCCCCGTGCTGAAGACGCTGAACGGAGCAAGCCTGACCGCTCTGCTTAAGGAGCGGGGCAGTCTTGCCTTCCAGTCTTCCGGGCATAATGATGCTCTGGGGGCGCCGTTCATGATCACAGGCAGCCAGAGTTGGCTTAAGACTACTTCTGCCGGAGACCCGGCAGACAGTGAAGTCGCAGTGGTCTATGCGGCTGTCGGGGCCGGGGGGATTCGCTACCTCCCGCTCACAGCGCTTCAAAAGGCCGGCACCTTCCACAAGCCGCCAATGCCGCTGCGCGGAGACACAACTCTGAGCGCAGCCTCTGTTCCAGATTCCAGGCAATAGTGATCATTATTCGTGAAAAGCAAATAGCCTTCCCCGGTTCCGTCTGAACGGCTCCTAGGGAAGGCTATTTGCTTCTACACCTGAATCCCACTCAGCGTCCGCTTTCTCCGAATTCAGGTGCACTTATACACCTGAATTCCTCACAACACCCGCTTTCTCCGAATTCAGGTACACTTATACCCCTGAATCCTGCTCAGCGCCCGTTCACTGCTAAATCGCTACTCCTTACTATCTCCGCCCCTGCTCCATTTGCTGCGCCACACGGACCAGGCGAGCGGCAGCGTGCCGAACCACTTTTCCGCCCACGGCTGCTTCTCTGCCTTCCGTCTGGCATGGACAGCGCGCGGATTCTCAATGTAGACGACTACTTTCTCCGTAATATACTTCACCAGATCATCTCCGCCGGATGCCATCTCGTACACCTCCCAGGTGAGTGCTTGGCGGGTTCCCGCCCCTTGATCTTATGCTTATAGTGTGCTCCAATCCTCCGATCTCTAAACCGGAATCCGAAGCTTCGTATGATTTGGGCCCTAAAGGCACAATCTAACAAGACTACACCTGTATAATCCGTCATTAAGTACAAGAAGCAGTTGATTATTCCGGCAGGGAGGTTATTCACTTGAGACAATCGGAAGCATTGGAGCCCCATACCGCTACACAGTCCCAGTCCCACCGTTCAAAAGAGCAGCCACGGCTGAGATCCGGGCTGCGGCTTAAGCTAATCATTGCCGCAGCAAGCATTCTGCTCCTGCTTACAGCAGGCGACACCGCAGTGATCCACGCAACTGCATCCCGCACTAATCCCCAGGCAGAGCAGCCCGAAAAGCGCCAGCATATGCTCGGCCATGACCAGCGGATGATTCTGATCGATGCCGGCCATGGGGGGATTGACGGCGGAACCTCATACGGCAGCATTCTGGAAAAGGACATCACCCTCGCCATCTCACGCCGCCTCTTTCTACTGCTGCGTGCGGACGGCTTCGATACGATCCTGAACCGGACCGGCGACTATGCGCCCAGCGATGAGAATCTATGGCTGAGAAGCAGATCCCGGCATCTGCGCGATCTGGCCCAGCGCAAGGAGCTGGCGGAGACGCTTCCGGCCAATGTCGTGGTCAGCATCCATATTAACTGGGCGAAATCCCCGTCCAAGCATGGTCCGCTCGTCCTGTACCGCCAGGAAGGACGCAGCTTCCTGCTAGCCCGGACCATTCAGGATCAGCTCAACCAGCTCTACAGGATGAAGAATGATCCTATCCGGGGCAAGCCCTTCTACCTGCTCAACAAAATAACCGCCACAACGGTGATTGTTGAGGCGGGATTTGTCAGCAGTCCGGCTGACCGCGAGAAGCTCTGTACACCGAAGGGCCAGGAAGAGATCGCCGAAGCCATTGCGAACGGGATCGCTGCCTATCTTATGGAAGTGTAAGCCGGGAATTCCACTTCCATTCCTCGCGGACCAGATCGGAGATGCCGACGAATTGCACCTTGTCCTTCATTCCGGCAATGCCGCTGCGGATGCCCGCGGCGGTCTCTTTGCCCTGGATGCCGACATGACCGATGGTGACGCAGAACTTTTGGCTCAAGGCCCGTTCCTGCACGAGCTTCATCTGCTTCGCCACATGGCTTGCCGAATGCACATCATCGAGGAAAATGTGGTTCTCCACCGGCGGCATTCCCAGCTCCCGGGCCATCCGTCCCGCGACTGAACGGTAATTGGTATGGCTATCTACGAAGAATAGACCTCGCTCCTTGCAGACCTCCAGCACAATACCCATGACCCGTTCATCTCCGGTCACCTTGGAGCCCATATGATTATTGATGCCGATCGCGTATGGCACATTATCGAGCGCAGCTTCCACCCGCCCCCGGACCTCGGCGTCATTCATGCTGGTCAGCACGGCCCCCGGCCCCAGCCATTCCGGCTTGCCCTGACGCGGCTCCATCGGCAGATGGACCAGCACATCGAAGCCCAGCTCATGGGCGCGCCGGGCATCCTGCTCACTGGAGCGCAGGAATGGCATGACTGCGACGGTGATTTTGACGGGCAGCTTGAACATTTCCTCTGTCCCGCGCATGCTGTTGCCAAAATCATCGATAATGACCGCTACACGGCTGAGCGCCTGCTGCTGCTGCTGGTTCCCAACTGTCCGGTTGTTGCCGGATACGCTGCCCCCTCTGCTATCCGCTGGTGCGGGTGCTGAAAGTGCCTTATCTACTGATGCAGCAGTCACTGCGTAAGGGGCTGACGGAATCAGCGCCGCTGCCATAATCACAGCTGTGGCTAAGGGATACAGAAGGATACGCTTCACTCTGTGATTACTTGTATTCATAATGGAACACCTCCTTCATGATTCAACAATTGTTCTCATTGTTTGGCTCACGAAGGTTAAATATGTACGGAGCGCTTACGCAATTATTAACAATGGGCGGCGGAAGCGGCACGGGCGGCCTATCGGCATCTATGTCATTACTCCAGCTCCGCGTCTGTCAGCGTCAAGCATAGCCTTCAGCACCTGCTGCGGTGTCACGGCAAAAGGCATATTGCCCATCGGACTATTCTCCAGGTTACAGCTGGCTTCGGCAGCCTGCAGCAGCCGGCCCTGCTCCACTCCTTCCAGTCCCAGCTCCGCCAGGGTCACAGGCAGGCCTGCCATCCGGCAGAACTCCACGACTCCGGCAATCTCCGCCTCTTCTGCATCCTCCAGAATCAGCTGCACCAGTGTAGCAAAAGCGACCTTTTCCCCGTGCAGCATAGGCTTGCACTCCTCCAGCAGCGTCAGCCCGTTATGAATGGCATGGGCGGCGGCCAAGCCTCCGCTCTCGAATCCGATGCCGCTGAGATAGATATTCGCTTCGACGATGTGATGAAGGGCAGCCGTGACACGGCCCTCGCCGGCATCCTTCAGCGCTTGCTCCCCATCCGTAAGCAGTGTATCCAGGCAGGTACGGGCCAGGGCGAGAGCCGCCAGCGTCCCTGTCCCTCCGGTGCTGGTTACTGCTCCCGACCGGCTGCAAGCCCGGGCTTCATAGTAGGTGGACATGGCATCGCCCATCCCGGCGGCCAGCAATCTTACGGGGGCACCTGCAATGATCGCCACATCTGCAACCACCAGATCCGGGCTGCGGCGCAGCGGCAGATACCGGTCAAACTCTCCAGAGTCGGTATAGAGAACCGCCAAGGCGCTGCAAGGTGCATCTGTTGAAGCGACAGTCGGCACCAGCATCACCGGCAAGTCAGCGAAATGGCTGACGGCCTTGGCTGTATCCAGGGTTTTGCCGCCGCCAATCCCTACGATGGTCCCCACCTGTCCCCTATCCAGCTCAGCTACGATCTGCTCTACCTGCACCAGGCTGCATTCCCCTTGGAATTCACGCAGCATCAAGGGAAGCTGCTCAGCCGCGAAGCCGTCCTTAATCTCTTGCCCATACCTTGAGAGAATATAAGGATCTACTATGGCATACGCCCCCTTAGCCCCCATTTGCAGGCAGTAACCGCCCAGTCTGGCAATCTCTCCGCTGCCCTGAATGTATTTTGACGGTGAATAAATGATCTGCACCATGATGCATCCCCTATCTAAACTTAAGTGTTTCTCTCACTTTAGCTTTGGTTTTACGTCCCCTTGGCATCTGCTTGCGGTCTCCGGTCAGCTCGCAGGTCTGCGGGCCCATATTTCCCTGCTCTATTTTGACATCAATGAAGTCTACAATCTGCTGCAGCGAAGCGATCTGCTCGATAATCTTCTGCCTGTGATTCAGAATCATCGTGTGGAGCTCAGGATACTGAGACAGGTCTGCATCCAGAGACAAATCAAGATAAGGCCGCATGTCGTCCAGCGACATTCCTGTTTTTTTGAGGCATGTCACCAGCTGCATCCGACTCAGATCCGCATCGCTATAAATGCGGTGGCTGTTTCCCCTGCGCTTCGCCCGGGGCAGCAGCCCAATCTTCTCGTAATACCTTATCGTATCCTCGGACATTCCGGTCCGCTCCGCCGTTTCCTTAATCGAATATCCCTGCTGGAGATCCGCTTCCGCCAGACTCATAGAATCACTCCCTCTCTACTTGCTCTAAAAGCGTCTTCGTACCATTGTACAACCTGGAGTCAGCTCCAAGTCAACGGTTAATTTCGGTACTTGACTTGGACTCGGCTCCAAGTTATACAATGAGCACCATTCATCACTTTCCATGTAGAGGAGCAACCACTATGAAATCATCACATTCCCCGCGCACCGCGCTAATTACCGGAGCCAATCACGGTATTGGGCTGGCCCTGACCCATAGACTGCTGAACGAAGGCTGGGAGGTCATTGCGCTGATCCGCTCTGCTTTTGCGGAAGATGACCGGCTTATCGGGCAGGCACTCTGCAGCAGACAACTTCGAATCTATAAGGCTGATTTAAGCGATTTCGGCCAATTACGGAGTGCCTTGCAGGATATTAACCGCCACGAAGCGCAGATTGACATCCTGTTCAATAATGCCGGGGGCAGCTTCCCCGAGTTACTCTTGTCCAAGCAAGGGCGTGAGCTGCATTATGAGCTGCAGACGGTGGTTCCGTATATCATTACGATGGAGCTGAAGCCGCTCTTGCTGAGAGGCACGCTCCGCACGGTCGTGAATACGTCCTCCAACGCTTTTATGATGAAGCGCAGCTTCGACCCGGCTTCTCTGGAGCATCCGGTGAAATTCCAGATGCTGACCGGCCCTTATGCCGACACCAAGCGCGCCATGTCCTTGTGGACGGAAGCGGTGGCACCCGCGCTTGCAGCCGAAGGCATCCTGATCCGCAGCGCTGATCCCGGAGGCAACAATACCCTTCGCAGCGGCAAAAAATCCGGTATCCCGCTGTGGTTAAAACCCATTACGCGGCTGTTCTTCCCCGAGCCTACCCATGGGGCAGGCCTGTTGTATCAGGCGGCTCTGGGTGAACACAGCGGCAAGTCAGGTGTCTTCCTGACCAAGAATCAGGTAAAACCGCTGAAATTCACTGAGTACAGCAGCCGTATCCTGAAGGATGTCCGGGCCATTCACGAACAGGAATTCCTTCAAACCGGCGGCGCATCATAGCTGCTGCTGGTGACAAGGCTGCAATTGGCACGCGACGCGATCAAGCCACAGCTCCCGGTACAGAGGGCTGTGGCTTGAGAATGCGCTGCATTTATTTTATTTTATGCCAAACTGCATTCCAATTCTGTTCATAGCAGCTCCGCCATTCGTCCGAATTCCCGCAGCAGCCGCAAATTCTCAATCACGATATGTCCCTTCCACCAGTTCTCACTAATAGCATACTCGCCTTCATATCCCTCCCAGCTCCAGGTCAGCTCCCAGACACCTGCGGCATTTCGGGTCTCCAGCAGATAATCAAGCTCCTGGTGCAGCAGCCCGCCGAGTTCAGCGTACCCGGGACTATGCGGCGAATGGATGAACACTGAGGGTCTGCAGCCATACCCGTTCCAATTCCCCTCATCGCGGCTGATCAGCCGTGCACTCTGTACTTTGAAGGCTTCTTGCAGCTCCACATAGGGGAAGTGCTCCTGCAGCCCCGCCCAGGTGATGCAATGCAGCAGCGTGTCCACGCATTTCAGCGGGTGCATCTCAATAGCAGGATCACGCAGGAAAAGCTCAGTCAGCTCACGGGCAATCCCCAGTCCGGTGGCATACAGCCCGCTATCCTTGGGAGCAGCCTTCAGAATGAATCCGGCCAGAATAGCTGTAGGGTTATACATACTGTGGGAAGTACTGTCTGAGCTTGTATGCCACCAGGGTGCATGAGGGTAATCGTTATTAGAAGCTACGACATTCCTCCACGTACGGCCATCCATATCCACACCGCTGTCCAGATATTTCAGAATTCCCTGCACCAGCGGATGCCCGGCATCTGCGAATTCCAGCTCCAGCAGCCGCTCCACCGCCGTAGCGGTCTGGATGGGCGTGGAATGCGGATTCCACGCGTCCGCTTCCAGGGCATGGCCGAAGCCCCCATCCTCATTTTGATAAGCGGATAGCGCTTCCAGCACCGGCTCAACCCCGCCGCCCTCAAAGTGAAATCTCCACCGCGCCAGGTCCAGCGGACGGGCATTCCGAACCATCCAGCGCCTAATTCCCTCATACTCCTCCAGCAACAGCTTCATATGCACTCTCCTTATATTCCTATATTGTTATCTTTCCTACTATTCTAAGAGTTTTCCAGTATAATACAAGTGAATTCCCTGTTTGAATTTTCACTGCCCAAAATCCAACTAATCCCGTATGATACAATAAAAACTACCTTGACGGACTAAAGGATACTTTAACGGGTATACATATATATGGAACGATTTGGCTACCAGGTTAGCCTATCCGGGAATTCAAGAAGGAGGGTCCTATGAACAGCACTTCGGGCAGTAGAAGAGGCACTTTCAATTTCATCAAGCAGCTATGGGTGAAAATCAACGACGATGATGTCCAGGGCATCGCTGCGCAGCTGACCTATTATTTAATCCTGTCTCTGTTTCCTTTTCTAATCTTCATCATGACCCTGATCGGGTATGCGAATATCTCGCTGGAGAAAAATATAGAGCAGCTGGAGCAGATCATGCCCGCCGAAGCCATCTCAATTATAGAAGAGATTCTGCAGGATGTGTCCGCCGGACGCAGCCAGACGCTGTTGTCCTTCGGGATGCTGGCTACGCTGTGGGCCGCCTCCAAAGGAATCAATGCTATCATCAAGGGGCTTAACCGTGCCTACGAGATTGACGAGAGCAGAGTGTTCTGGAAAATCCGGGGGATCGCCCTGCTCGCTACCTTGACGATCGGGTTCGTCGTACTGCTCAGCATTCTGCTGCTGGTCCTCGGAAGCTGGCTTAAGACGCAGATCTTCCTGCTGGTTGATCTTCCCTATGGTTTCCAAAAGCTCTGGGATCTGCTGCAATACGCGATTCCACTGCTCGTGATGTTCATTGTCTTCACCCTGCTGTACTGGATCGCTCCCAGCCGGAGACTGGCGCTGCGGGAGGTCATGCCTGGGGCGCTGTTCACCACCTTCGGCTGGATTACGACCTCGATTCTGTTCTCCGTGTACGTCAATCAATTCAGTGATTTCTCCAAAACCTACGGCAGTCTCGGGGGCGTAACCGTGCTGCTAATCTGGCTGTATATCAGCTCGTTCATTATCCTGGCCGGAGGAGAGATCAATGCGGTCCTATTGAACCGCAAGGTGAAGAGTATGCCCTTCAGCTCTTTCAATGGACAGAAGCTCCCATGAACCCCTCCCTGATTGACGCCATTACCAAAAGCCCGCTCCGCACCTCCTTCTATCACTTCACCCGGGCAGTGAATCTGCCCGCCATGGCTTCGCTTGATACCATCTATTCTTCTGCGGTGCTGAGTCCCGCCCATGCAGCCGGAGAGCGGCGGACTGCCGCGCACCGGGTAAGCTACGCCCGGCAAGCCGCGATTTTGAATGCCCATCTGCGCATTACGCCTGAGGCGATGGCTCCGGGGACAACGGCGGAGGAGTTCCGCCGCTGCCTGGACCGCCATGTGTTCCTGTGGCCGACCTGGCGCGATTGCCTCGCAATGGCTGCGATGTATTCGCGCAGAGAGCCAGGCGAGGTCTTCGCTGTGCTGAAGCTTGATGCCCGCAGAGTCCTGGCGGGTCACTACGCCCGCATCAGGCTGTCCAAATACGATTCCGGCAGCTCTCCAAGGTTCCCGCACCGCATGTCATACCGTAAGAGCTGCGCAATGCTGCTTCCCCTAGCCGAATTCATGTCCTCCACCGGACAAGCTATACCCGTCAAGCCGTCCGAGATCAAGGAGGTGCTGGTTGAGGACAAGCTGGCCCCACTCAGCCAGTATTTACAGACGGTCTACTGTTCACAGCCCCAGCTTGTACCTGTACTCTGGCAACCATTGTGCCAGCCTCTACTTCTTTCGCCAATGTAGTTCTGCTTGAATTATATGTCGCATCGTGATATAGTCACGATATGACATAGTCACATCATGACATATTTTCTTTTTGCCATGACTTGGCACAACGAATTGACGAAGCAGGTGAACGCGGTGTCCGCAGCCCAAAAGGTTCTAAAAAAGTACGTGCCCATGACCGAGACGGCGTTCTATATTCTATTGTCCTTAACCAAGCCGCGCCACGGATATGGAATCATCAAGCATGTGGATGAGCTGTCGGAAGGACGGCTACGGCTGGGCTCCGGTACGGTGTATGGAACCTTGACCAAGATGAATAAGGATGGACTGATTACCGTATTTGCCGATGGAGAGAGAAAGACGGTGTACGAGGTGTCTGAGCTTGGGAAGGAAGTCATGCGCGCTGAAATCGGCAGATTAAAGGAACTTCACCGTAACGCCGTCACCCGTGAGGAGGAATTTCAATGAGAACTGTATTTCGGCCCTTTTGGAGCTACGATCTGCCGGGGACAGAAGCCTGGTTGGCCGATATGGCCGGCAAGGGATGGCGTCTGGAGGAATGGAGCTTACTGCTGCGGCGCTTTAACTTCCGGCAGGCTGAGCCCGTCCGGCTAACTTTTCAGCTGGCTTATCATTCATCCAGGCATTCATCCATGTCTCCCTATCTTGCCGCAGAGGGATGGAGCAGGCTGCAGCAAGGAAAATGGAGCCTGTACGAGAATGATCGGTCCCCATCACAGATTAGCGCCTATCCTTCACGTAAGGATGTCCTGAGGCGTAACCGCATCATCTCCTATCTATTCACTGGAATCCTGGTGTATTTGCTGCTCATAGCACTTATTCCACTGCTTGTACTAGGACTCAGCTTCAATTCAGATGCTCCCTTCCGCATTCAGCCAAGCCCGATGTGGGCTGTTACCTGGATCGCAGCAGCGGGAGCCTTGGCTCTGCTTGTTCTTGCAATCTACTCTATTGTGAAGCTCCGGGCTGCCAGTAAGGTATTTCAGTTGGACCATCAGGACATGAAGAAGCCTCCCGGACCGCAGAAGCCTGTCGGCACTAAGATGGCGCGGATGAAGTTAGGCTGGATGTATGCTCCTGACCGGCTGGAGCAATGGCTGGAGGACAAGGAGAAGCACGGATGGAATCTCTATAAAGTAGGCTTCGGAGGAACGCTGTTCCATTTCAGCAAGGGCCGTCCGCGCCGCATGACATATCACGCCGACTATCAGGTCGTTGCGGGTGAAGGGTATTTCGAGCTGCATCAGGAGGCGGGCTGGACGAGGCTCTACAGCTCTCCCTTCTCTCTGCAGAAATGGACCATTTGGAGCCGTGAGGAGCTTAACTCTGCGGAGCAGCTTGAAATCTATAGTGATCCGGTCCACCGCCTTAAGCAGGCACGCAAAATCGCCATCAGTTATACCCTGCTGTTCCTGCCCATGATCCTGCTCTACAGCCTGAATGTGTCGGCCTTCATAGATGGCATGCTGCGGGACGGGATCACCTCTTCCCAGGCGTGGAACACTTCAATTATGTTCCTTTCCATCCTGCTCTTCGGCTCGTTCGCAGGCAGAACCTGGCTATATTACCGGCGGCTCAAGCAGCAATAGCTATTGTTGCAGGGCCCGGCACAAGTAGAGACAGCTTAGTGCTGTCGCAACAAAAGGCGTATACCGGAAGTCCTGCTCCATGCGCGGAGAAGACTTCAGTATACGCCTTTAAGCTTTTCACTTGTATGATCAGAAGAATTGCGGGTACTGCTTGGACATGCTCTGAACCCTTTCCAGCAGCGTATTGGAATGCTCCATCACTACCTTGCGCATCCCTTCCACATCCCGCTTGCGGGTAGCCGCAACCATCTTCACATGCTTATCGATATCGGATGGCTGGACCCCCTCCATCTTCCCATAGAGCAGACGGATTCGGTTGTAATGCGAGGCCACCTCTTCAATCGTGAACCAGGATAATTCCTCCCCGGCCGTCTGAAAGATCAGCTGATGGAAACGGTTGTCCTTGAAATAGAATTCCCGGAAATATTTCTTATCCATGTACTTCTTCTGCTTGTTGATCAGCTCCTGCATCGTATCCGCGACCAATTCACTGCATTTGCGGATGAATTCATCGATTACAGCAGATTCAAGGGAGGTCCGGATGAACCATTCCTCACGGACTCTTTGCAGATCAATCTTGGAGACTACGGTTTTGCGCTGAGGATATATTTCCACCAGTCCTGACTGTTGAAGGCGGACCACTGCTTCCCGTACCGGCGTCCGGCTGACGCCATAGCGTTCAGAGAGCTTCTGCACACTGACATCCATTCCCGGCTCCAACGTCATATTCATGATGTCGTCTTTTATTTTATTGTAAGTTACATCATTCAGTGAATTACTGTTATTCATAATCTTCAACGTCTTCCTACACCTTCCCTGAACTCACTCCTAGTACATCACGGTATATGGTCTCCGCACTGGCTGAGTCGTAGCTGTAATACAACAGAACATCCAGAATAAACGGCGAGTACCGCAATCTGTTCAGCTCCTGTGTAAAAGCCATGGCTCCAACTTCACTTAAGGTGCGTATTGTAGAATAGTTCTTCAGACCCAGCAGCTTCCACAGCAGAATCCGCTCGGTTCGGGTGTATATCTCCTGTGCATACCGGTCTTCTACAAAATGATACATTTCGTGGCCAAGGATAGTATTCATTATACCAGCTTGCGGAAAAAGTTCAACTAGCGCCGATGCCTCCTCCCGCACCCGCTCCGCCGCTCTGCGCACGGGTTCCTCCATAATTTCCACCTTATCCGGAGGGGTATAACAGGCGAACAGCACACGCTTGCCGGTCATGAGCGCCTGCTGGATTTCTAGCTTCAGATTCATCTTTTGCGCAAGCAGCCTTACATCACTGGTCCCATATTCGCGGATTATCCGGTGTGCGTATTCTATGCCGCAGGCTCTGGCTTTGGCCAGCATATCCCTCTTCATCTCCGGCTGAAGGCGCCGGTTCAGAATATCCCGGGAGAATGCGTACATTCCCCAAGCCTCATCCTCTACCTGCAGCAAATGATTCATCATTTCTCCTAGCTTCACCTTCACCTGCACCTACATCCAGCCTCCTGTCTATACTCTCCCGCCCGGCGGTTAGCTTTGCTTAATATTGGCCGCCACAACAACCACCTCAGTGTCCGGCTCGAACGTGGAAATCTCAATATCCATCAGCAGCTCCAGCTGTTCGAAATCCGATGCGGTAAAGTCCATGACCCGGGCGCCGATACACAGGTAAAAGTCAGGTCTTGCAATCAGCTCCGTCTGATAGACCGCCATTGCCTCCCACAGCTGCTTAACCGCATTCAGGTAGTCACCCGCAGTGGTCTTAAGCGCCATAGCCCGGCCCCTCTGCACTTTGATGAAGCCCTTGGTGTCCAGGATGCGGACCGCCCCGGCTTCACCGGCTTTATCCATCAATTCGCCGAAAATACTGACATACCGGGTCTTCTCCAGCAGCTTGGTCCGTTCCAGAGGAATACGCATATCCTTCGCCGCCAGCTCCCGCAGCTCTGCCTCATCACATTCCTTCAGCAGCTCAGTCGTCTTCACCTCGGTGGAACCGGTAGCAATCGCTGTCACCTTGGAGGTCTGCGGATCAATGTCAATATGAATCTCGATGCTCTCCGGTGTAGCCCCGCTCTGGATGGCTTTGTTCAAGGCTTCCATCTTCAGGGCCGCAATCACTTCCTTGGACGGAGACGGAATAATCCGCTCTACAACGTCCCGGACCATCGACAGAGCAACCCCAATCGAAGAGATAACCTCTGCATTCTCGGGGATGCTGTATTTCAGGCCCATTTTCTCAGAAAAATAGACAATGAGCGAAGCCGCTCCGCCGCCGACACCCACCAGGGATATCTGGTCCTTCTCCAGCTTGTATTTCTCGGCCAGCGCCAGGATGATCGGCTCGATCTTCGCATACGCCTTCTCCATAATCTGCTTGGCAATATCCTCTACCGTTGTTCCGCAGTAATCAGCCAGCGCCTGTATCGCCCTTCTGGCCGCTTCCACATTCCCGTAGGAGAAATGCTCCGGCTTGACCAGTCCCAGCACATTCGCCGCGCAGGAGTTCGTGATCGTCACCCGTTCCCCGTTCTCCAGCCGGATCGCCACATAATCAGCAGGATCACCAGGCTTCGGAGAAAAGAATTCGACCTGCGCTCCCTTAATCTTATCCGGATCGGTGAATACCGAATAATCCAGTCCGCCGATATGCGCCGATCTGGGTCCGACATCGACCACTCCGCTCTTGTTCGCCCGGATCATCGACCCGCCAGCCACGCCGAGCACCCGTACATCCAGGGAATTGACATAGGTCGGATGACCGCCGACGATAGAATAGTCGATGGCCGGGCGGCCGTTTTTGATCACACCGATATTGGTAGTCGTGCCACCGACCTCGAAGTACACCCCGTTCGACGCTCTCAGATACATCAGCGATCCCATGACCGAAGCCGCCGGACCCGACAGCATCGTCAGCACAGGCCGCTTCTTCATCTCACTGATCTCCATCACGCCGCCGTCGCCTCTCATGATCATCAGCGGCACATGGACACCGGCCTCCCTGACAGACCGCTCTGTTGAATTGGCCGTATCCAGCATCTTCGGCAGAATACTTGCATTAATTGCCGCTGTTCTCGTTCTCCGGGTCAACCCGTATAATTTCGTGATGTCGGAGGCCATGGTGGTCGGCATCCCTTTTTTCTCCGCTTCTATATAGACCAGTTCCTCGGGCCGCCCGTTATCTACGCCAAAAGCCATGGAAGGCACAATCACCTGTGCCCCCTGCTGTTTAAGCTCCTCGATGACCGTCAGCACAGAGGCTTCGGACATTTTTTTAATATTAAGGAAGCTGTTATAGATCTTGATCTCCTTGCCGTTGCCCAGATCGATATTCTGAAGCCGGGTCTGACGCTTGGCGAGCCAGCCTTCCAGACCGCCCTTCGCCAGGCCAATGATGCCCACCTGGGCAATATCGCCCTCGATCAGCGCATTCGTTGCCTGCGTGGTACTGTGGGCCACGAACACTACATCCTCCGGACGGATATTGTTCTCGTCGAGGCAATTCTGGAAGCATTTCACCACACCTGCGGCTACACCTGTCGCATGATCATGCGTAGTCTTCACGGATGATTTGCCGATAATCTCATGTGTCGCGTTGTCAATCGCAACTGCCTTGGTATGGGTTCCCCCCACATCGATACCCATTCTAACCATTTTACCCATATGATTTCTCCGTTTCTCTTCATTAATAGTGGACTACACCAGATTGCCGTACATGAAGAATACGATTGTGCAAAGAATAATCCCGATAATCCAGCCCGTAGGAATCGACATCTTCATATATTCCTTGGCCGGAACCTTCGTATAGCCGAAGCCCCAGGCAACCCAGGACTGTGTAACGTCCAAATGCTGCGGTGCTACTGTAGTAATGGCGAACAGCGGATAGAGGAATTGTACCGGCCAGGCTGCGGTTGCCACCACAACCGCCAGGATAGCCGAACCGGAGCCGACAAGGTTCATCGGGCCGCGGAAGAAGCCAAGCGGTGTCAGGATGGCGAAGACAATACACAAGAGTAGCGCGGTCTGGGGCATCGCCCCGTCCAGCAGGGTTTTGAAATAAGGCGAAGCATAGGTGGCTGCATTGTTGAACATTGAGAGCGTGAGCAGGAACCCGATCATCGGCGCCACATCGATGGCTCCGTCTGCGAACTGCTTCGACAGCATTCTGCAAACGTTTGCAAAACCGCCCTTCAGCTTACCGCAGGTCAACAGGGCGAACAAGGCGGCGAAGATAAATCCAAAAATGATCGGAACCTTGAGCACCACCACACCTACTACCGGGAGAATGATCGAGATCCAGGAGATAGCAGGTGCATCTACAGTAGCTCCGCTATCTGGTGTTGCCGCCCAGGCCCGGGAGAGCTTCCGGTTCATCATCACGTTAGATACCACCAGAACCACGATCAGGGACACAGCCATCGCAATCATGCCGAATTTGAAATATGTATTGTAGTCGTAGCTGGCATAACTCTCATTGGCTGTTGCAAATATCGCCTGATATTGCTTAAAGTTCACAATGTTCCCGAAGATCCCCGCCATGATCGAGCCCATGAAGGAGAACAGGGCAATCGGTGAAGGAATCCCGAGCGACAGCATGATCGGCAGCACGATGACCGCAATGGAGATTACCGGGCCGATCCCCGTCATGGAGGTGAAGATTACAGCGGTAACGATACACAGCAGAGACATGGTGATTCTTGGTTTGTCTCCTCCAAGCTCTACAACCTTACGAATCAGAGTAGCGGCAATCCCGGTGTCGATCAGGACTCTTCCGAAGAAGGCGCCGAAGAAAATATTAACCAGTATCGCCTTCCCGTAATTCTCAGGCCCCGTCTGGAACACGTTCGTCAGGACGTCAATGAACGTCTTACCCTCCATAACAGAGGTAGGATGAATGCTATTCCCGATCAGGGCAATCGAGGTCCACAGCACCGACATGACGAAGAAACCGACCATGAGGTTATACCCCTTGACGCAATACCACACCAATCCAAAAAATGATAAGACCATAATGAAACCGATTACAACATTAGCGACATCCACAAAATAACCTCCTGAAGTAGGATTAAATGAGTTAACATGCTAACATGCTATTTGGGTTAACTGACATGTTAGTTTGCCACGTGAAAATATTAACATGCTACTTCATTAGGCGTCAATACCCTTCTGCATGTTATTTCCAAACCCTTCAAAACGCAAAACAGAGGCTGCAGATGTGATCCATCCTGCGCCTCTGTTCACCTCCATAATCTTCAGTTATCCTGGTTAATCACTTGGTCACGATACCGCTGAAATCCCTTCCATGATTGCTCCGCTGCTTCAGGCTGCTCAAAGTCGATATAGCCGGAATCCGATGTATCCAGCGCAAAAGCCTCCAGTGTCTCACAGATCAACCGGATCGTCTCCATCACAGCTCCCCCGCCCCGGACATGCAGCATGATGGAATCTACGAGCTCCTCATCGCCTGTATTGAACTCGATCGAAAACCCTTCGCCCTCAAGGATGCCCCAAGCCTTATCCCGGTAATCCAGGTTCGGTATACGACGGGTCAGCTTCTCAATGATTTCATCACGTTGCCCCAGAGGAGGCACTGGAGGCTGCTGATTCTCCGGCGCTTCAAAATCGCACTTCTCTTTCATGACAAATACATCCCAGCTCATAGTTGCTCACTCCTTGGTTAAGATTGAGGCAGAATTAGTTGCACAGACTGCAGTTATGTAATACACTTAACCCTTTTTTGCAGGTTTTAATTGCTCAGATTACAATGATCCGATATCGGCCGGTCGCAAGGGCTTCTCCAAGTCGGCCAACAAGGGTACTGATGCACAAGAACTCTATTCGCCTACTCTTGTCAACTCAAACGCTGCGGCTTCGATCCACAGGATCAGCTTGTTATGACTCACATCCAGGAACCCTAGCGGTATACCCAACCCCGGCGAAGCTTCAGTTACCTCAATGGGCTGTGTGCCCTGACTGCATCCAGCCAGGCAGACCGCCAAAATCGATATTTTCAGTATCTTCCCTAACGTTGTTATCATGATATGCCTCCCGCCTGCTTCAGTCCTCCAACCTTACCATCCGCTGGAAGCGAATAATAAACAGACGGGTTACAATACCGGAACAAACGATTCATCAGCCGTTCTGCATAGATAGAAATTTCGTTAGATCATTCTGTAGCTGCACAACCTCCTGATTCGCAGCATTCGCATAATCCGGCAGCAGCATATCCTTAACCATTTTCGTACGCAGCCATGCAATGAAGAGAACATCCAGCATGAAGCTTGGGAGTTTGGACACTATTTTAAAAACGGGCGGATCAACAGCAACACCAGCTTTTTGTATTGCCCTTAGATACGCTTTTAAAGTAACTGTTATTTTGCGTGCCGTCTTTCTGGTTCCCGGTGTTATAGGGTCAATCTCCCTATTGCCGGAATACAAACCGCCCAGCAGAGCAATGTCAGAAACAGAATGAGTGATTAGATACGCCTTCATATCCTTTTTTATGGCGTAAGGAAGCTTTGCTGCTTGGAATACCCTTGCGAGACTTTCGATCCGCTGCGTCACTGCACCATTCATTTCTCCAAATGCGGTAGCCATGAGGAACTTTGGCGCAAACCGGGCATACAGGACTCCAGCTTTAATCTGTCCGCCGAAGCCCGGAAAAGCCGGCAAAAGTCTATCCCCTACAATCCCCCGCCACGAAGAAAATCCAATCGGGCTATTGGTCATCGTAACAATATTCGGGCTTTGATTATCCTTTAGCGCTAACAACGCGGATTCGGCCCTGTCATAACGGACGGTAACGAAAATAAAATCGTATATATCGTCATTTTCGAGTGTATCAATAACCTTTACTGGAATTGATCTGACTGTACCTTTGTCATTATATTGCAGGCCTTTTTCTTTTAAAAGTCTGAATCTGTCCGAACGTGCAAACACGCTCACATCAAACCCGGCTTCCATAAACTTCATTGCGTATATGCTCCCGATGACACCCGCACCGAAAATTAAAATTCTGTTTTGTTTTGCTGACATTACAATCACTCCTGCCTATTAATATTCCCTCTTGATTATCCAACAACATGTTGTATGATGTGATCATAAAGCTTTAGGATTCCTTGATCAATCATCAATTTTTTAATATCTGTGGGATGATATCTTATACACAAGCAGGAGGGAAACATGAACAAGCAGCCCCAGGTTACGGAGAAAACAAGACAACGGTTTATAGAAGTTTTTTGTGAGCTATACAGCCAAAAGCCGATTGAGAAAATTTCCATTCAGGAAATCGCCAACCGGTCAGGATATAACCGCAGCACCTTTTATCAATACTTTACTGACATTTACGAATTGCTGGACGCTGTTGAAAATAACCTGCTCCATGACATCAAAACAGAACTTGCTGATAAAGAGCTGTCGATGCATTCAGTTCAGGATGCGCTCTCTTGTCTGGACAAAAAAGAACATCTCCTGGCGCTCCATGCTCTTCTGGGCGATTATGGAAGCCCCCGTTTCTTAGCACGCTTAAAAAGAGACATACCCATGGAGCAATACCTGAATCTTCCGCAAAACCACTCCTTAACGCCGTACTTCATTGAGTTCTATCTGACGACAACCCTTTCTTTATTTCGTCTTTGGCTCCAAAGAGATAAGGATGTATCCCCAGAAGAATTTATCAAGTTAGCGGAGAATTTATATTCAAGAGGGATTATGACTTATACTAAAGAATGAAGATGCCGCACCAGCGAAGACGGGAAGGAAAATAAACACAATAAAGGCCCGTTCATTCCCACTAGGGTAATGAACAGGCCTTTATAATCTGCGATGCGGTCAAGAGGACTCGAACCTCCACGATATTGCTATCACTGGCACCTGAAGCCAGCGCGTCTGCCAATTCCGCCATGACCGCATATTCGGTTGACTTGCTTTCGCAGTCACAAGATAGATCTTACCATGTCAGAATTATGGAGTCAAGTTTATTTTATTGTAAATTGCTATCCATAAATTGCAAGTAAAATATTGCTTTTATTTGCGGATTGGGTGTATAATGAGAACAAAGGTTCGCATAATATAAATGAGGTGATTTATAATGGCGATTACCAAGAGACACCCCCTAAATACACCAACAATCCCTGAGAATATAACCAAAGATGAATTGTCCCTGGTCAGAAGCTATCTGCTGCTAACGTTTATTCATAAAGTATTTGAACGGGACTGCCGTGCCATCGGCAAGAGCGGTCTGTTCAAGACTCCCCAGCTCTACATGGAGCTGGTATCCAGCGCTACCAAGAAGACATCCCTGATGCTGCAGGAGGTTACCCGCGAGCTTACCCTGAGCCAGCTCAAGATCAGTACTGTGCGCCAGGATCAGCGCGGAGTTACTGCCGAGTATAACTGCCGGGGCTATGTTGGCGAGATCCATATTCTATGGCCCGGCTTCCGCAATGAGATGATGCAGCGTATGCGCGCCTACCTTGGACTGGGTGCAGAGCTTGCCTCCGTCCTTCCCCGGGAAGAACAAGTGGAACAGTTGGCCATGACCATCTAAGCCGCATCTTGTAATGGATTGTACTGCTGACATAAGAGCCTCGTCCTATTCTGGACGAGGCTCTTGGTGCGGGTGCAGATCAATATATGATACGTTGACGGGAAGTGGTTTGATTAGACTTTGTCGTCTGGAGTACAGCCGGCATACATTTGGCCCAAACGGCAACCCGGTCCCTTCCTGCCGTTCACCAGTTCGACGCCCGACCTTACTTTAGAACCTTCTCCAGCTGCTTCGATCCTGCCTCCGGGAACAGCTTGGCCGTATGCTCCATAATCCGCTCCTTGGATTCCTCAGGCTGATCGCTGTAACGTGAAGTCACATAGTCTGCTCCGAATACATGCTCGCTCACGGCATAACGACCGATTCCCCAGCCGTAGGGACGGCCATGCTTGTCCTGCTTATACTCGAATTTGCTGGCTGTAATGTAGGTCTGCATCTGGAGCAGCGTCATGGCTGTGTCGAAGCCCTTGGCACCTTTGACCGCGAAGCCGGACAGGCCTTTGAGATCACTGGAAAGCAGCCCTGCCTCATGCTCCAGCAGCACATCCATGATTCGTTTGCTGGCCATGGAGGCCAGTCCGTCATCATATCTGGCATCGAAGTCATAACCGTCCCGGCGGTAATTGGCGAAGTCCGGATACCATTCTCTGCTGATGAACCCGGCCTTCCGGTTGAATAGCTTTGCATAAGCTATCTCGCCCCCGGCCGCAATCTCCTCGCGCCATTCCCACGGCCCCACTACATCCTTCACGAACCAGTAGCCCGCAGGCGTACATTCCTCCAGAGAGAAGCCTGCGATCTCACAACGGAACAAGGGCAGATACCCGATCTCCCGCACCAGTTCGGCCAGTTCCCCGGCATTCTTTATAACCGGCAGCTTCATGATTGCCCTCCAGGGTGGTAGGACCAGCCCTCGTCTCCGTGGTAGATCATCTGCTTGCTCATCCCGCCATCGATGGTAATATTCTCGCCCGTAATGAATCCCGCAGCTTCGCTGCACAGGAACAGCACCATGGCTGCAATATCCGCTGGAGTTCCGACCCGTCCCGCAGGATGCTGCAGCCGGTCCGGCTCTGTTTGAACCGGTTCCGCCGATTCCCCTGTACCGTGATAAGCGGTGGTATCAATCCAGCCCGGGCTGATCGCATTCACCCGCACTTTACCGGCCAGACTTACACTAAGGGCGTGGGTCAATGCACCGATTCCGCCTTTGGCCGCAGTATAGCTCTCGGTATCCGGCTGCGACATCCGCTCCCGGCTGGAGGAGATATTAACGATGGACGCTCCCGGAGCGAAATATTCCTTAAGCCGCAGTGTCAAATAATATGGCGCAGTCACCCCGATTCGCTGCACATATTCGAAATCCTCATAGCTGCACTCGGACTGCAGCCC
This sequence comes from Paenibacillus sp. FSL H8-0332, assembly GCF_037963835.1. Taxonomy (NCBI): domain Bacteria; kingdom Bacillati; phylum Bacillota; class Bacilli; order Caryophanales; family Paenibacillaceae; genus Paenibacillus; species Paenibacillus sp. FSL H8-0332. The sequence goes on along the minus strand of NZ_CP150145.1, from coordinate 2,241,589 downwards.
TTTACGGCTGATACAGGCATTGTTAATCAGGTAATCCACCTGTCCGTAGCGGCTGATTACCTGTGCGGTGAAATCATCCAGCACGGGCTGCTGCACAATATCGCCTGTATAGAAGAACAGCCGCTCTGTGCCATACTGCTCCTCCAGCCAGCGTCCGGCTGCTGAATCCGTATCGATGCAGGCAACCACTGCCCCGGCCTTCAGTAATGCCTCGGTGAGGCAGCGCCCGATTCCGCCCGCGCCTCCGGTGACGACCGATATTTTATGATGATGGCTCATTGTTCCCTCCTAATCCGCTTACTCCGCAGTATCCGTCTCTGGTCTTGGCTCACTGAACGGCTGATACAGATAATTCCGGTCCAGCTTCACCACCCGCTTATTGGGTCGGCGGATCATCACCTGGGACTCATCCCAGGCCAGCACGATCCCCCTGATATCATTGCTCTCCAGTCCATCCCGTACAACGCGTATCTTTTCTCCTGAGATCCGGTAGGCATCCAGTTGTTCATCACTGATCATAGTCGTCTTGCTCCCCTCTCTGTGCTTAGCTTGTCCAATTCAACTCTGAATCCGGTCATGAAAAAGACCCAAATGAGAATCATCCGGGTCTAGTTATCTTTCAAAAGCAATCTGTATGTCTTATGAAGTTCCTATATCAGCGCTTCATTCTTCTCAAACCAGAAGTCAAGAACTTTAGCGGACATCACACGTTGTTCCAGATATTCGATCTGATGCTCTGTGAATGTCTGTCTCCAATTGAACGACAGCTCTTCACACAAACTTGTGATTGTCAACAGCTCTGACCAAGCAACATAACGTTTGTACCAGAAAAACTGAGGATGTTCGATCATATAGGGATACAAATCGTCGAACTCCGTGTGTTTGCAATCCAGCGCACGTTCGAAGTGATCCTTAGCCTCGGTTAGCTTATCAATGAAAAATTGCTCTGTCACCGGTTCTTTCCCCATTGTGACGCCTCCCCTCTCATGTCTAATTTTATTATAAAGGAAAACTTATAGGGTGGAAAGCAGATGTTTCAAAAATAGGCTATGTTCCTATTATTTTCACTTACACCTTATCCAAAAACGATGGTCCCGTCATTAAGGGAGGTAATATCAACAAGGGATTCCAGACGGATTCCCTGTTCCCGGATCGTGCGCGCGCCGGCCTGGAAGCTTTTTTCGACCACTATGCCAAGGCCCACCAGCTCGGCTCCTGAACGCTGGATAATCTTAATCAGGCCGCGGGCCGCGTCGCCGTTGGCGATAATATCGTCGATGAAGAGGATTTTGTCATCCTCCGAGATGAACTGTCGGGACAGCATAATGTCCGTAACAATCCCTTTGGTAAAAGATGGAACCCGTTCGCAGAGTGCGTCTGGATCAGCCAACAGCGTTTTTTTGCGGCGGGCAAACACCAGCGGCACCTTCATCTCATAAGCGGTGGCAAATGCCACGGCAATCCCCGAGGATTCCACAGTCACTACGCGAGTAACTCCAGCCTCAGCAAATCTGCGGGCAAATTCCCGTCCCATTTCCATCGTCAGCATCGGATCGACCTGGTGGTTGAGCAGCCCGTCCAGCTTCAGCACCTGATCCGAGACAACTACGCCTTCCTCCAAAATCCGCTGTTTCAATAATTCCATAATTGTAAACCTCCATTACCCTTTATAGACGTTCCACCGAAATCGCACCTGTTCGTCCAGGCGGAAGTCATGTCCCTCTGTTCCTCATCATAACCTGTACTATGCGGACTACACAAGGCTATATCCTTGCAGGCCCCGCGATTGTAAACTTCGCAGCATTCATAAGGAGGCTAAGCATGAAGTCACATGTCCGCACATTACAGATCGCTTTCACTTATATCGGCACTATTGTCGGCGCCGGATTCGCCACCGGCCAGGAAATCCTCCGTTTTTTCACCAGATACGGCCACTGGGCGCTGCTGACGATTCTATTCTCTGCCGCTCTCTTTATCTGGCTGGGCACCAAAATGATGATCATCGCCCGGAAAATCTCTGCGGATTCGTATGAGGATTTCAACCGCCACCTGTTCGGAGCAAAGGCCGGAACCATCATCAGCCTGTTCACAATGATTATTCTGATCGGGGTGAACAGCATCATGCTGGCTGGCGCCGGGGCGATCTTCAAGGAGCATCTCGGCCTCCCCTATCAGGCGGGGCTGCTTCTGACTATCATCGGATCTTACTTGCTGCTGAAGCGCGGCATTTCCGGCATTCTGCAGATCAACAGCCTGGTGGTGCCCCTGATGCTTACTTTGTCGCTGATCCTTGTCTGTAATACGCTGGGCGTTCCGGGAGCCGACCGTTTCCTCTTCCTGCCAACTGATCACAGCGGCATCAACGCCTGGATTTCTCCGCTGCTCTACACCTCGTTCAATCTTGGCATGGCCCAGGCTGTGCTGGTTCCGCTGGCCCGTCATACGGATGACGAACGCGCTCTAGTGCGCGGCGGTATTTTGGGCGGAGCGGGCATCGGGTTCATGCTGCTGGCAGCCCATTTTGCCATGAGCTCGCAGATGCCGGGCATCCTGCAGTTCGAGATTCCGATGGGAAGCATCGCCATCCGGCTGGGTCCGGTGGTGCAGATGATTTTTCTGCTGCTGATCTTCATGGAAATCTTCAGCACCTTCGTCGCGGGTATCTACGGGGTAAGCGTACAGCTCCAGCAGCGGCTCCCGGTCGCCCCTGCGCTGGTCGCTCCGCTGCTGATGCTGATCTGCTATGTGTTCAGCCAATTCGGCTTCAGCTCGCTGCTGGGCATCTTCTACCCGATCTTCGGCGCGCTGTGTCTGATATGGGTGGTCATGCTGGTGCGCTCCCCCATGTCTCCCCCGCCAGAACAGGGCAAGCCCCCAGCAGGAGGAGCGGGCGGCAAAAAGCAGGGGATCACGATTGTCAGCATCAAGCCTGCGATCCGGACTACACGGAAATAACTGCTGCCGCAGGGATGATGCCCGCCACGGCTTCGGCGACATGACGGTGGCAGGTCATCATGACGATCTGCCGGGAAGCCGACAGCTCGCCAAGCAGAGCCAGAGCCGCGTGAAGCCGGTGTTCATCAAAGTTAACGAACAGATCATCGAAGAACAGCGGCAGATTCACCTTGCTGCTCATCGTTTCTGCCAGTGCCAGCCGGATCGCCAGATACAGCTGCTCCGCAGTTCCCCGGCTGAGCAGCCCGCTATCCAGCAGTCCGGCATCCTTATGTTCAGCCTTCAACTCTTTATGCCCCAGCGTCATCACGATCCGGCGGTATTCCCCATGCGTGAGCTTCGAGAAATACACGGAGGCCAGCTGCAGCACCTGGGGCTGCTTCTCCTGCTCATAGATCCGGCGTGTCCGCCCCATCAGCTCGGCGGCCAGCGCTGTTACCGCATATTGCCCGGCCAGATTACGCAGTGCCGCCCGCTGCTCCTCCAGCTGCTGGAGCGCAGAATCTTCCTTGCCGCGCTTCGTTAATGCTTCCCGTTCCTGCAGCAGCTTGCCGCGCTGCTCAAGCAGTGCGCTCCGCTCCTCTTCAAGCTCGGCCGCCGCTTCTTCCGCAGCCTGACGCTCCTGTGCAAGCCGCCCGGCATCCAGATGCTCCAGCAGACTCAGCAGCTCCGCCCGGCCTTCGTCATCCCATCCGCTGAACATCGCCAGCTCAGCTTGACGCACGGACCGCGTAACCTCTATCCGTCTCAGCCACGCAGAGGAACGGCGCAGGAACTGCTCACCGTCCTCAGCACCGCCTTCCTCCAGCAGCTTCGAGCACCGCAGGTTCAGTTCTGCCTGCTCCCTGTGATTCGCTGCCAGCTCCTCGCGGACTTCAGCCAGCCGCGCCTCCACACTCTCTCTGCGCAGCAGCTCAGCCTTCAGCTGATCCCACTCCCGCTTCCGCAGCTCCAGCCAGGTTAATAGGGCGGCTGGGGTGGGGTGATGGGGAGCGGGTGGAGTAGGGGGTGTGGGGTGGGCAGCAGGCTCCGTAGCGGGTAGTGATTGCTGGACAGTAGACTCGGTAGCGGGTAGTCGGTGCTGATCAGTAGACTGAGCGGGTGGTGTCTGTTGGACAGCTACAAAGGGAATCGAACCTGGCTGTCCGGTCCCCGTAGCTGCAAGCAGCTTCAGCCCTTCCTGCTCATAGAGCGCACATTCTGCCGCCAGTCCGCTCAGCCGAGCAGACCATTTGGCCTCCTGGCGCAGCAGCTCATGGCCCTGCTCTGCCAGGGCGAAGATATCCGGCAGACCGTCCGGGGACAGGCCTTCGGGGAGTCTCCGCTGACGCAGCCATTCTTCGTAGCGCGCCGCCAGCTCTGTGAAGCGGGCCTCCGCTTCCTCCAGCTCGCCGGTCAGCACCTGCTCCTGTCCGCTCAGCTGCTCCAGCTCCGTCCGGCAGGCCTCAACCTCAGCCGCCTGCCGGTCTACGCGCTGGCGCCAGGTGCCCCAGGCCTCCATCAGCCGGCGCAGCTCGCGCATCCCGGCCTCCAGTCCGCCTGCGTCAGGGCTGGACGCCTTGCCGCTCTCCCGCTCCGCGCCGGAGAGCAACTGCCCGCGCAGCCGCAGCATTTCCGCTGCGGCCTTGCCCGCCTCCCCGCCGCCCGGCTCCGGCGGGGAAACCGCCGCCCCCGCTGCGCGCAGGGCGGCCCAGAGCCACAGGTCCGCGGCGGCCAGCAGGCCTAGCGCGGACAACGCGCTGACCGGCGGTGCGCCGGTCAGCCACAGCGCAGGCGGCAGCAGCAGCGTAAGCGCTGCGCCCGCCTGCAGGAAGCGCCGGTAGCGTGCCGCCCGGCGCCCGTTCGCGCCGGGGCGGCTGCCCCCGGCGGTGCCCTGGCGGCGCGGGGCTGACGCGCCGCCTTCCGGGCCGAGCTGCGCTTCGCGCCAGCGCTCGGCGGCCTGCTGCAGCTCGTCCCAGAGCTGCACCAGTTCACGCGGGCTGCGCGCAGCAAGGCCCGCGAAGTCCGCTGCGCCGCTGGCGTGCTCCTGCGCCAGCAGGCGCTCGGCCGCCTGCAGCGCAGCAGCGGCGGCGGCCTTGCGGGCGCGGAGGCTCAGCAGCTCCGCGCCCCGGGTCTCCATTTGCCGGTCGTACCCGGCAAAGGAGCCGGCGTAACGCCGCGCGGCCTCCCGGTCCGCGGCGGCCGGGGTGAAGCCCGCAAGCTCTGCGGTATCCCAGCCGGCGCCAATGCTGCGCAGCAGGCGTTCCAGCTGCTCCCGCAGAGCCGTCAGCTCCGCGGCAAGCCGCTGCTGCTCCGCCCGCTTGTCCTCATAGCTGCTGCGGCTGCGGTCAAGCGCTTCGAGCGCAGGCCCCTGCTCCGCAAGCAGAGGATCGGGCGGATTCGCCGCAAGCTCTGCGGTAAGCTCCGCCGTAAGCCGCTCCAGCCGGAACGCAGCGCCATGCAAGCTGCGCAGATCAGCTTCCAGTGACCTCCAGCGCTCTGCTCCATCATCAGGGAACGCTGCAATTACGGGAAGCTCCTCCAGCTCCAGCCGGCCTTCGCTCCATTTCAGCCACAGCTCCCGAATGTCCTGAGTCTTGCGCAGCTTCATCAGCTTTGCTCCGGCGAGCTCGCGGTCCAGCTTCATCTGCTCCAGCTGCTGCTCCGCAGCTTCCAGCCCCAGGATGTTCCCGTTATATCTCGGCAGATAAGAGCGGCTCTCCGCTACCTCCTGCTCCAGCTTCCCGATAGACTGTAGAATCCTGGCCGCCTCCTGGACCTTGCCGCGCGGCTTGTAGAGCTTCTCGGCCTCCTGGACCAGGCGCTTCTCAGCCCGCAAAATCTCCCCGCCCCCGCCCATCCCTGCATGGAACAGGTAGCTGCTCATTTCTCCGGACTGCAAGGAACCCAGCTCCTGCAGCTCGTCAAGCGAGACAGCGAACAGCTGGCGGAACATGCTCCGGGAGATGCCGCCAAGCAGACGCCGCTCCAGCTCCGCCTGATTCAGCTCCTCCGAACGGCCATCCGGATGGCTGAGCGCAATATGCAGCTTCTCTGCTCTGCCCGGCCCCGCGCCGCCGGATGCATACCGGCGGATGGTCCATACTGCGCCGGTCTCGTCCCTTGCCTCCAGCACCCCGCCGTGCGTCCCCCCTTGCAGCGGCTCGTACCGTTCTGCCGGATTCCCCCGGCCGGGGATGCCGTACAGCATGGCACGGATGAACTGCAGGGTCGTGCTTTTACCAGCCTCGTTGCGTCCGAACAGAACCGTGACCCCTTCACTCAGTCCGATCTCCCGCTGAGCCAGCCTTCCGTAGCCGCCTATCCGCAATGAATCGATCTTCATTCCTCTACCTCCCGGCCATGCTGTCCATCGCCATCTTCTGTAGCCGCAGCAGAATACGCCTTGCCTTCTTCCGCAGCATTCAGCGGCGTCCCGCCGGACTCTTCCAGTCCGCTCAGCAGGGTGATTCCCAGCTCTACTGCACCTCTCAGCCATTCCTGCTTCTCTTCGGCTCCTACGGATACAAGCAGTCTGCGCAGCTCCTGATTCTCCATCAGCGGCCTCAGCGCAGCAGCGACCAGCTCGTCCAACTCTGCGGCATTCCCGCTACTGTGTCCGGCAAGCCGCAGCATTTCACCCAGGAAGCTGTCCTCCAGAAGCAAGTGCTCACGGTCAACAGCAAGTCCCGTTTCGATGGAGAAGCCTTCCGTCCAGACCAAGCCCGCATATTCCTTGCGCACTGCACGTACAGTTTCCCGCCGCTGCAGCTCAGTGAGGAGGTCGTCCGCCGCCCCCTTCTCAGCCAGTACCTTATGTATATCGCCCCGCCCGGTCAGGCGGAATCTGACCACAGACATCATCTGCGGGGTCTCTCTGCGGATATCCTCCACTGCATTCTCTACCGCGAGGGTCCACTCGGCCTCGTCAGAAAGCCCATCAATAGAGAGCTCGCGGACCTGCCAGCGCACACTATCCAGTTCCTGAAAATCCAGCCGGACTGCACCCTCTGCACTGACATCAACCGTATAACAGCCCTTTGGCCCGGTCTCCTTAATACTTCTTCCCTGAATATTACCCGGATAGACGATAGGCGGATGCTCATGCAGAATACTCCGCTTATGAATATGCCCGAGCGCCCAATAGTCATAGCCCCTGCCGATCAGATCCTTCCGGGTACACGGGGAGTACGTCTCATGCTGGAGATCCCCGTCCACATTGCCATGCAGCAGGGCGATATGGAATAGGCTGCTGCCCGGCTGGCGGCTGAAGCGCAGAGCTGTATTCTCTGTCACTTTGGAGGTCGGGTAGGAGATGCCGCTGACCACAGCTACCTCCCGCCCGTCTTCCCGGCGGCGGGCGGTAACGCGCTCCGGCTCACTGCCGCCGAATACCGTAACATGCGCAGGCGGTGCCGAACTAAGACGCGGGCCGTCCAGCGGATCATGATTACCATGGATCAGGAATACCTGAATCCCGTGGCGTCCGAGTTCCTCCAGGGCCTCCCGGAACCGGAGCTGCCCCTGAAGCGAAGCATCCGAGACATCGTAGACGTCGCCGCTAATAACCACGAAATCTACCTTTTGCAGGGTGGCTACGCCAACAAGCCGCCCGAGGGCGGCGAAGGTGGACTCCCGGAGATAGGAGCGAATATCCTGCGGGAGATGGGACAGACCGGCAAACCGGCTGTCCAGATGCAGATCCGCAGCATGCAGGAAACGAAAAGGAATCATAGCCTCACCCCTTCATCCCCGGCTGGAACTGCAGATAGGTTTTCTTCAGCTCATTGGCTACACGGGTCAGGGAGTAGAGGCTCTTTGCTTTATCCCAAGCCGAGCGAGACAGCTCATAGCGGTAGCCGGGGTCAGTGATTACTTTTTCCAGGGCATCTGCCAGTCCCAGCGCATCCTCCGGATTCACCAGCAGCCCGTTCACCCCGTTCTCAATCTGCTCAGGAATGCCGCCCACATTCGTCCCGACCAGCGCCAGACAGCTCAGCGCAGCCTCAGCAAATACCGAACCGAACGCCTCCGCCCGCGAAGGCAATACGAAGATATCGAAGAACGGCATGAATTCCTCAGGATGCAGCGTATAGCCGTAAAAAATAGTCTCATTATATATCCCCAGCTCCTGCGCAAGCTGCTCCAGCTCCGACCGGCTCGGTCCGTCCCCGATGATATGCAGCACATATTCATGCCCCCGCTTCTTCAGCTCGGCACAGGCCTTGAACAGAATATCGATGCCTTTGGCCGGCACCAGACGGGTAACCGTGACCAGCTGCGGAATGTCATTCTCATGCGGGACAGGCTTGAACCGCTTCTCGTCGAATCCGTTCGGGATCACTCCGATGCTGTCAGGCCGCTCAATATAAGGACTCATATAATCGGCAAAAGCACGCGAAACCGTCATCAGCCGGTCACTCACATGCTCCAGCTCCCGATAAATGGCGACCAGGAACTGATGCTCAAGCCCCCCCTCGCGGATCAACCCGTTCAGAATCAATTCACGCTCATAGCTGGAGTGCAGCGTCTGAATCAAGGGAATGTCAGGATAAATCCGCTTCATCGCCAGCCCCGCAATCGGATGATGGGCATGGATCAGATCATAATTTTTGCTCATGCGCAGCTTGGTCCACCAAATGTAATCCCGGTAGGTCTGAATGTATTTTTGCACAACCGGACTTTCGCCGTACACTGTCCAGTCGAAGGTCTCGAAGACGATGTCTTCGCGTCCCTTGCCCCGGATGCGCTTGGGCAGCCAGAACAAATCCATCTCCCAGCGGCTGGACCGGAAGCGTTCCTGCAGATAAGGAATCATAGAAGATACACCACCGGGCTGCTCCGGCGGGAAGAATAGCGCTTGCAGCAAGTTCATATAGGTACATCTCCCTTTACAATTGACCTATTTACGGTGAAGACCGGCAATTGTGATATAGTTGTGTATATGTACAATTACGGGTACTGTTACAGGTACGCTAAGGTTCCCTGCCTTAATTTTATCGGTATCCACCCGAAACAGCAACTAAGATGACAGCTTTACTTATCTTGAACTTGGACCAAGGAGAGTGATTTATGAATGAAGAACGATTGCCTGCCGCTTACACCGCTAACATTAGAGAGATGCTGGGGGATACGGCGGATGCTTTTCTGGAGAGCTATCTGGCACGGCGGACCCAGGGTCTGCGGTTCAATACGCTAAAAAGCAGTTCAGAGCCGGGCCGCGCCGCAGCAGAACATGCCCTCTCCCAATTTAACCTGTCACAAATCCCCTGGTGCCCGGCCGGATTCTATTATGAAGACCCTGCCCGGCCGGGAAGACATCCTTATCATACCGCCGGACTATATTATATTCAGGAGCCCTCCGCAATGTCCGCAGCCGAGCTGCTGAAGCCGCTTCCCGGAGAGATCGTTCTCGACCTGGCGGCCGCTCCCGGCGGCAAAACCACCCATATCGCCGCACTGATGCAGGGGCAAGGGCTGCTCATCTCCAATGAAATCCACCCGGAGCGGGCCAAAATCCTGGCAGAAAACGTCGAGCGGCTCGGCATAAGCAACACGCTGGTTACCTCCGCAGCTCCCGGTGATCTCTCCAAAAGATTCCCTGAGGTGTTCGACCGCATTATGCTGGACGCGCCTTGCTCCGGTGAAGGGATGTTCCGCAAAGACCCTGCGGCGATTGACGAATGGTCACCGAAGCATGTGGAGATCTGTGTAGCCAGACAGTGGGATATTCTGCAGGATGCCTATCTGCTGCTGAAGCCTGGCGGCCATATGGTCTATTCGACCTGCACCTTCAACCGCCGGGAGAATGAGGAGACGATGGAGCGCTTTGTGCAGACCTACCCCGATATGGAGCTGATCGTTACGAAGCGGCTGTGGCCGCATCTGGAGCGGGGCGAAGGGCATTTCGTCGCCCTGCTGCACAAGGCTGCTTCCACCGACCAGACAGAATCTACTTCACGCAAAAGCAAAGGCAAGCGCGGTGAACGCGGCAGTAACGGTCCGAAGACAAGTGCTACGCTTAGGGAAGCCTATCAACAGTTCATTAGCTGGTCGGCGGCAGAGCTGCCCGGATTCGCCGGACACGGCGTGCCGCTTCTCTTCGGTGAATCCCTGTATCTGCTGCCTGAGGCGTTCAGTGAGCGGCTGCACACCGGGATACTGGACGGACTCAAGGTGCCGCGTGCCGGACTGCATATTGCCCATCTCAAAAAGAACCGGATCGAGCCTGCCCACGCCCTGGCCATGGCACTCCGGCCGGATCAGGCGGCGCGCAGCTATGATATGCCTGCGGACGGCCCGGAGATCCAGGCCTGGCTGCGCGGCGAGAGTCTGCCGGTTCCGCCAAGCCTGCATGGCTGGACGCTGGTAACCGTAGACGGCTTGCCCCTAGGCTGGGGCAAAGCCAGCTCCGGCCAGCTCAAGAATCATTTGCCCAAGGGTCTGCGGATTCTAAAAGCCCATCTTGAAGAGGTTTAGGCAGTTGACCAGTTCATGAAGCCTCCCTACGCATATGATGTCATTATCCCATGGCAGTCCGCCGGACCAACCTGCGGAAATGGGAACTGACATGAATCAAGGGAGGAATCAGACATGGGTGTAGGTGCAGGCTTCACATCAACCGGTGCGATTTTGGTACTCTTCATATTACTCGTAATCATTTCCCGTTCGTTGTTCGTCTAATTCTGCTATAAGCAGCACAGCACACGGACCTCAAGCAGCCCGCTCCCTTTTATGGGGGCAGGCTGCTTTTTCGTCTTTTCGCATCATCAAGACAAACAATACTTCACCAGCGCATCGCGCACGCCGTTCGCATTATTGGTGCCGGTGATCACATCTGCGGCTGCTTTGACTTCCACCGGAGAGTTATCCATCGCCACACCCAGACCGGCATATGTCAGCATGGAGATATCATTATAATAGTTGCCGATCGACAGCACCTGCTCTTGCGGGATGCCAAGCTCGGCTGCCAGGTGCTTTAGGGCATTGCCTTTGGAGGATTCCGGGTGCATCAAATCAACGAAGAACTCTCCGCTGCGCAGAATATTGTACTGCTCTCCCCACGTGGCCCACTCCCGCTGCGCTTCATCCAGAATATCGGACTGCGTGAACACAGTGAATTTCACAATCGGTTCGCGGAACTCCTCCCAGGCGGGAAGGGATGCAGGCATAATACGGAAATGCTCATACATAAAGTGGGCTTCCTTCGTCAGGTTCTCCACATTGTCCACATACATCTCGAACGCAGTGTTCACATCAAAATGGATATCACGCTCGCGGCAATAAGCGATATACGGGTCCAGCCCTCTGGCGTCCAGTCCATACTGGTGCAGCACCTTACGGTCCTTAACACTCACCGTAGCCGCTCCGTTATGGCCCAGCACATAGCCCGACAAGCCCATCTCCTCCATAAAAGGAATCGAATTCTGCGGACTGCGCCCTGTGCAGAGTACAATCTGCCCGCCCTGACGCGTAACCTCGGCAATCGCCGCTTTGTTCTCTTCACTGAGCTGATGATCATCATTCAACAGCGTTCCGTCTACATCCAGTGCAATCAGTTTGTATTTCATACCCCATCACCCTATCTCTGTATAGTATATCGCTATGCGTTTGCCTGCTTCACCATTCTTTGGCAGCTCATTAAGGTCAAGCTACTCCAGGCTTACCTAATTCCCATAAACTAAGCTTCGATTTAGATCAACAAGTAATGTAAATCCTTCAACCGCTCAGCTCCTGCCAAAAGTGACCGCACAACAAACTACTCCTGCGCTTTGCAAGCTCATGCTCCCACCCTTATTGCTGCTTACGGACTCCAAAGACGTTATTTCACCAAGTTGGGTACTTTCCCCGCGCTAACGGACCCCAGTGTACTTATCTCCTCACCAGTGGTTGAAATTAAGCCAAATCCCCGCCAATAAAGGCCATGCTGTCCGTTAGCAGGTGAAAATCAGCCTTTTTTCCGCAATAAGCGCATCTGAGTCCGTTACCGGCAGTCAGGCGGATCTAGTGTGTTGGTGCCGTTGTTATCTTGGTGTGTCAATGTCTTAGATGCTGGCGTGCCGGGGTCCTGCCTTTACTATCAACTAATGCTTCAGCAGCTCCAGCTCACGGGCCGTGAGCTCCCGGCAGGCTCCCTCGGGCAGCGTCTCGTCCAGCTTCAGTTCGCCCATCGACACCCGTTTCAGGAACACTACCTTCTTCCCGACAGCCACGAACATCCGCTTCACCTGATGGAATTTGCCTTCCGTAATGGTGAGCGAGATATACGACAGCACGCGGCTGCCACGTTCTCTACTCAGAATGCTAAGCTGCGCGGGCAGCGTCACATAACCATCCTCCAACTCCACACCCTCGGCAAAAGCAGCCACATCCGCTGCATCGACCTCACCCTCGACGGTGGCCTCGTAGGTTTTGGGGACATGCTTGCGCGGGGACAGCAGCTCATGCGCCAGCTTGCCGTCATTCGTGAGCAGCAGAAGACCCACGGTATCCTTATCCAGCCGCCCGACCGGGAACGGCTCGAACAGCGCATGCTCCTGCTTCAGCAGATCCAGAACCGTGCGGTCCCGTTTATCCTCGGTGGCGGATAATACGCCCGGCGGTTTATTCATCATCAGATAGATGAATTCCCGGTAGAGGACCGGCTCCCCGCCAACCTCTATGCGGTCCTGCTCAGTGTCTACATGGAACCCGCTATCTTTGACGACAGCTCCATTTACTGTGATCATGCCCTGCTTGGCCTGCTTGCGGATATCGCTGCGCGAGCCGATCCCCATGTGGGACAGCACTTTATCAATCCGCTGCTTCTTATTCGCATTTCCTCCTGTAGCCATACTCTAAGTCCACCTCCAGCCTGCGGGATATTCGTTCTTCAGCAACCCGTCCTGCCATTTGCCCCAGCCTGCGCTGAAGCCGTCGATGCAGACGAGCGTATAGCCTTTGTAAGCATGTCCTTCCTTAATCGACAGGCGCTCTGCGGGGATCGACAAGGTCTCCCCCTTCAGGTAGGACACCGCTTCCCCGCTAGCGCTGGATAGCGATACCGAGCGGCTGCATTCCTCAGGACGCAGTGCTGTAGCGAGCGGATGACCGGGCACGAATCTGCCGCTCTTGATCTGCCCTACATACCAGCCCGGCCGAACTGTCTTCAGACCGTCCAGCGCTTCACGCGGCAACGGGGAGATATATAGATGGTCGCCGAACCATATGGCATGTCCGGGCGGCTGTGTCCCCAGCAGTTCTTGAATAAAGTCCGCATAGACCGCGAACGCTATCGCTTCCCCGCCTGTTCGCTGTGACTGCGGACCTGGACCCGTTCCGGCTCTACCAGAGCCGGAGCCGTGTCCAGATCCGCGTCCTCCCTTGCCGCCCCGGCCGTGATCTGTCTTACCGGGAACTGCCTTACTATGAAAGTCTGTTTTCGTAGCCTTGCTCCGGGGCGCGGCGGACAATCTTCTCTCTCTCAGATCATTCTCTGCTGCCCCGGTCTCAAATGCCTCTCTCTCCACTCCGCCACTTCCGTCATGGCGCAGTACCGCCATGAAATGCCCTTCCCCCTTGACCTTATGCGGCCACAGCCGCGCCGCACCCGGCAATGGACCGAGTCCGGCAGCGAACGGGCCGGTTCCGCCTACGGGAACCAGCGAGAACTGCGGATGCCCGGACAGGAATCCGGCAATCATCTCCTCGTTCTCCTCCAGAGCGAACGTGCAAGTAGAATACACCATAGTACCGCCGGGCTTCAGCGCTGAAGCTGCGGCCCGCAGAATCTCCCGCTGCATCTCCGCGTATTTGTCCGGTGTGCCCGGCACCCATTGCTTGACCATATCCTCGTCCTTGCGGAACATGCCCTCTCCCGAGCAGGGGGCATCGATTAGAATCCGGTCGAAGAATCCCGGAAAAGCCGCCGCAATCCGCTCAGGGCTTTCGTTCAGTACAATGCCGTTCCGTACGCCGTACAGCTCCAGATTCTTGGCGAGCGCCTTCGTCCGTTCAGGATGCAGGTCATTCGAGACCAGCAGTCCTTCTCCTTGCAGCTTGGCGGCAATCTGGGTAGACTTGCCGCCCGGGGCTGCGCACAGATCGAGCACACGGTCCCCCGGCTGAACGTCCAGCAGTTCAACCGGGGCCATGGCACTCGGCTCCTGAATATAGTACAGCCCGGCATGATAATAGGGGTGTTTGCCCGGTCTGGCTCCCTCTCCGGTATAGAAGCCCGAAGGGCACCAGGGAATCGGTTCCAGAGGGAAGGGGGAACGCTCCCGCAGCCCGTCCACCGTTATTTTCAGTGTATTGGCACGGATTCCCCCGTAAGGTGACTGCTGATAAGTATCTACAAATTGCTCATATTCCGGTCCCAGCAGCTCGTTCATACGCTGCGCGAAAGCTCCGGGCAGTTGTGCCGTCATGATGCCGTCCTCCCGCTCAAATAATCAGGAACACCCCTGCGGGTGCTCCTGTGGTAACCTTACTATGGTCAAGCGCCATCCGGCCTATGCCTGGGTCTGTCCGGCTGCTGCGGCCCGCGCCGCTGGGGCAGCACAGGCGGAGTAGACTCAGCCGCCAGCCTGACCTCTTCCTCCAGCACGGGGTCTACAATGCTTATCGTCAGATCATAATAATCAAAGGGCTGATCGCTGTAAGCTTCCAGACGGGCAACATACGCTCCCGCTTCCCGGACCAGCTTCGCCAGATCAATACCCAGCGTCACCGCCGGATATCTGCCCAGTACTTCATGGGACTGCTTCAGCAGAATCAGGCCGCCGCGCACATTGGCATTACGGAAATGGTACAGCCCGACTGCCACCTGCAGCAGAGCTTTGTATAGCGGATCACGCTGCTTTTCCAGCCATAATTCCTCAAGCACCTCATGACATTCGAAATAATCCCTGTCCCGGTTGAAGTAGATGAGGTAGGCCAGATACAGCGGCTCATAAGCCATCCGGCTCGCTGCCCTTCTTGGCATTCGAGAGCAGCTCGCGCACATGGTCCAGCAGTTCCTTCATCTCATCCATATCCTGAGCCTGCCAGATTGCATTGAACCGTTCCTGGCTCTCAATCGCTTCATTTACAAGATGATAGAAATACAGCTGGTGGATGGCCTTCAGCAGTTGGGTCGTCATGTTCGAGTTCTCCTCGAAGGTCTTCTGGGCCTCCAGAATCTCTTCCCGGATGCTCGACATCTCGCTGTCCAGAATGGAAGCCGCTTCTGCTGCCGTCTTCAGGCGCACCCGCATTTCATCGGGCAGACTCTCCCGATATTTATAATTCAGCGAATGCTCAATGGTTGCCCAGAAGTTCATCGCCAGCGTACGAATTTGAATTTCTGCCAATACAATCTTTTGACCCAGCGCAGTCTGTACCGGATAGCGGATGATCATATGGAAGCTGCGGTAGCCGCTCTCCTTATAATTGGTAATGTAGTCCTTCTCATATAGCACTTCAAGGTCCTTGCGGGCCCGGATGTATTCCGCCACTCTGCGGATATCCTCGACGAACTGGCACATAATGCGTATGCCGGCGATATCCTCAATGCCCGTTTCCAGATCCTCCATTTTTACGTTCAACCGTTTGGCCTTCTCAAGGATGCTAGACAGCCGCTTCACACGGCCGGTAACGAATTCAATCGGCGTATATTCTTCCCTTTTCTTGAGTTCGGAGCGCATCGTCTTGAATTTAACCTTCAATTCCTCCACCGTTTGTTCATAAGGAAGCAGAAAAGTTCCCCAGTCCCTGACGTCCATCGCCTTGTCCTCCTGTCCATTCATCCTTCAGTGATGATCAGCGCCTACCGCATCAAGGAGCCTCTGGAAGCCATCCCGCCGCAGCAGCTGCCGTAGTCCGGCATGCACTCTACGGTTAACCTCCGGCCCTTCATAGATGAGTGCTGTATAAATTTCGACCAGACTGGCGCCCGCCCGTATTTTATCGTAAGCATCCTGGGCTGTAAAAATCCCGCCCGACCCGATAATCGGCAGCTTGCCGCCGGTCTGGCTATAAATTCTGCGGATAATCTCCGTGGAACGGTCACGCAGCGGCTGGCCGCTCAGCCCGCCCGTCTCACCGGCTTTATCGCTCCGCAGCCCTTCACGGGAGAGGGTCGTATTGGTGGCAATCACGCCGTCCATTCGGGCTTCCGTGAGGGTATGTACCATATATTCCAGCTCAGCGTCACTGACATCAGGAGCGATCTTGACCAGCAGCCCCTTCTTGATGCCCGTCTTCTCCCGCTGCAGCTCCATCTCTTCCTTAACCTCGCTAAGCAGGTTTGAGAGCTCGCTGCCATGCTGAAGACTCCGGAGATCCGGGGTATTCGGCGAGCTGATGTTGACCACAAAAAAATCACCGTACGGATACAGCGTACGGATACACTTGCGGTAATCCTCATGCGCCAACTCGTTCGGGGTGGCCTTGTTGCGTCCGATATTGACCGCCACCGGAATTCTGCGTTTCTTCAGCTTCTTGAGGCGTTCAGCCATGGCCTCCGCGCCTTCATTATTGAAGCCCATCCGGTTAATTAGCGCCTTGTCAGGCAACAGCCGGAACAGCCGGGGACTGTCATTGCCGGGCTGGCCTACCGGAGTTACCGTGCCTACCTCCATAAATCCGAAGCCGATCGAAGAGAAGCCTCCTACCGCTTCCGCATTCTTATCCAGTCCTGCCGCTAAGCCCACAGGCGTCGGAAAATGTACCCCGAACAGGTCCACCGCAAGGTCAGCCGTCTCAGGAACCCCGTACATCAGGCGCATGGCCGCGCTCCCGCCGGGAACTAGATCTGCTTTATTCAGTCCGCCGATGACGAGATGATGCGCAGTCTCCGGGTCCATTTTAAAGAAAATTGGTTTACCAAAATGTCGATACAGCACCGTTCTCGCTCCTTCAAGGGAACCACAATTGACATAACGACTCCCGTATCTATAGGTTTCTTCTTAATTTTATCCGTTTCCGGTGGAAAAGAAAAGTTTTTTGCCGTAGCGATTGTCCCCGCCCTGCCGCACTTCCTTGACGCCGCCGCCAATTCCGTATTCAAATACTTGCCACAACAGCATCACTCCTGCTTCTGTGTCCTTCACGCTCCAGCATAAAACCTTCCTTATAATACTCCAGCCGGTATTCCTCTGTATAGACTAAGGCCTCGGCCGTCAAGTCCCTGCCGTAAGAGATTGCAGCTAGACTTGTCTTTTCATCCAGACTAGAATAGAGGAGCGGGTACAAGTTCCATGCACCGCCGCCAATCCTCACATGTAAGGGTTATCACAGACTAAGAGAGAAAGAAGGGTGACCTAATGTCAACAAAACGTAAGCCTCCCACACTCCAGCAGAAAAAAGAAGAAGTGAACCGCAAAGCCATTCTGTGGATCGGCGCCAGTCTGGTACTTCTGATTGCGCTTATCGCCGTTTTATTTGTCTTTGTCGGGAATTAGTTCAGCCAATGGTATACTTTATGGGGGTTGGTCTGATTACGGGGCGAATCTGAAGGGAAACGTTCCTCCGGTACGACCAGCTCCTCAGGCAGAACCCCTTGACTGATCTGAACCTTCGTGCCCATCGGCACCATCGCGAACAGCTCCTCCACATCCTTCCGGCTCATCCGGATACACCCCAGCGACTCATCCTTGCCGATACTATCCGGCTCATTCGTCCCGTGAATCGCATAATTACTGTCCGAGAGCTGCATGCCGCGGCTGCCGAACTCCCCGTTATCGCGCCCGTTCGGGTTCACAACCTTATCCTTAATGGCGAACTCCCCTTCAGGAGTCTTATCCCCACCGAGTCCCACAGCATAATTCCGCACAATCACATTGCCGCTGGTGACCGCCAGACGGTGGTTTTGCTTATCAACAATAATAGCAAGCGGTTCTTTGAAAAAAAGCTTCTCCCCCGGCCCCGCCGCCGGACGTCCGCCGCCCGTCTGCTCTTGCCCCGGAGTACCTTCATCTTGGCCGCCAGACGGCTGCGGTGATGCTGAGAGCAGCGGCGCCTCTCCTCGTGCGGCTGCTCTCAGAGGTGCGAAGGCTTCCTTCATCAGCGGGGTGATGCCGCCCAGCACGTTCGCCGGGAACGGCTTCACTAATTCCTGTACCGCTTCGGGATAAGCTCCCTTGCTGTTCTTGTACGCACGCAGCGCACTCCAGAGCACAGCCAGCTCCTCCTGCTGCTTCTGCCAGTTCAGCCCCTGCTGCTTAAGCTCCGCCGAATCCGGCGGCTGGCATGCGCACGCTGCCGGATTATAGGACTGATAGACTATACGTCCTTCTCCGCTCTTAACAAGGGTGGCCTCCAACGGCAGCCCTTTCTTCCACAGCAGCCATTTGCCCGAGCGCTTCATACCGAGCAGTGCGGTGGCGGAAGGCGTCTTCGCCGACTTCAGGATAGCTGCAAGGCCCCCGCCCCCCGCAGCAGCATCCGCCGCTACCGCCGTGAAATCCAGACTTGCCGGTTCTTGGGGACTTACCGGCCTCTCTTCGGCTGTCTCCGGCAGCACGGCTGATACCGCCGCGACCGGTGCAGCTATGCCCGCACTGTCCGGCTGAAGTCCCGGCGCTACGGCAGCCGGAATAAGCAGCAAGAGCAGCAGCATTAGAGCC
Organism: Paenibacillus sp. FSL H8-0332; assembly: GCF_037963835.1. Lineage (NCBI taxonomy): Bacteria > Bacillati > Bacillota > Bacilli > Caryophanales > Paenibacillaceae > Paenibacillus > Paenibacillus sp. FSL H8-0332. The sequence continues at coordinate 2,223,068 of NZ_CP150145.1, read as the reverse complement.
AGCAGCACCCGGCGCTTCCTGAGCCTCGCAGTCTGCCGTTCCCTGGCCGATTCAAGCAGCCCTTCCTCATACTGCTGCAGCATATCCGCCGGTACCTTGCTGCGTTCAAAAGCCTCATACACTTCCCCGGCCTGATTATAACAGTAATTCGCTTTTCCATACTGCCCGTTCTTATAGTATTCCTTACCAAGCAAGTACCATGCCATCTTATTATCCGGATGCATCTGTACATAGGCTTTTAGATGCTGAGCATTCTTCATGTTGGCCTCCACTTTAAGCTCAGTCGTCACTGCGGGGAACCCCCTCTGACCTCCGGCCGCTTTCGCTCCAGCCGACCCTTAAGTCCCCCTCCGATCCTTCCCGCTTTTGGTTATATAGTTATGTATGCGTATCTATCTTCTATTTTATATCGGCAGAGGATGCAAAAAAAGACACCTCAAGCCGCATTTATCGCGGTCCGGAGATGTCTTTATGTGATGGCAGGAGCTTAGCCTTCTTTGTTGAAAGGTGCATCTGCAATCTTAATGGAATCTGTAGGGCATCCGTCAGCTGAATCCTGCAGGTCATCGAACAAGTCGTCCGGAATCACTACATTACCGTGGTTGCCGTCGTTCTCATAGATCACTTCTGCCAAACCTTCATCATCGTAATCAAAAATATCAGGGGCGGTCGCGCCACAAGCACCACAAGCGATGCATGTGTCTTTCTCGACCCAAGTGTACTTAGCCATTTTTTCTCTGCCTCCCGCTTAACTATACAGCCTGCAGTCGCAGCCTGTTATTTTTCTCATATTAATATAAATAGGATACAATTTCAATGAATTTTCAATGTGTTGACATTATTGCCTCATTCTCTGCGATGCTCCAGGCGGCTGATTCCGGGCCTTAGTTCAGTCTATATCCTTATCTGCACCGCCCAGATTGTCCTTCTGCAGCGAGGTGCCCCGCTCCTTATGGTTACGCAGCCGCGCCGAGTGGCTGTCGCTCAGCATCCCTGCGGTCAGCACTGCATTCTCGCCGAATTTGTTGCGCAGCATATCCATCGCCTTATTGAGCGATTCCTTCTTCGGCTGCCGTTCGTAGTCGAACAGGTCCAGCTGAATGGCCGACTCCTCTTTGGGCATCAGCCCCTGGAGCGTTACCCCCAGCAGCCGCACCGGCTTATCGCCCTTCCAGTGGCGCGCGAACTGGTCGCAGGCCACCTTATAGATGTCCTCGGCACTCTCCGTGGGAGCCTCAAGCTGGCGGGAGCGGGTGATCGTCTTCATATCCGGCGTGCGGATCGTCAGCTGTACCCCCGCTGCAACCAGCCCTTGCTTCCTCAGCCTGCGCGCCACCTGATCGCTTAGATTCAGCAGAATCGGGCGCGCCTCAGCCAGCCCCACCACATCATGCGGCAGCGTAGTCGTATGTCCGATGGATTTGCTCTGCTCCCGCTCAGGATTGACGATTCCATGATCAATCCCATTCCCGGCCCGTTTCAGCCAGGAGCCCATGACGCCAAAATGCCCGACCAGCATCGTCTCATCCGCTGCCGCCAGCTGGCCGATGCTATAGATCCCCAGCTTCCGCAGCTTCTCAGCCGTCTTGCCGCCAATACCAAACATCTCATTGCACGGCTTGTCCCACAGCACGGTCGGCACATCGCGCAGGCGCAGCACTGAGATCCCGCTGGGCTTCTTCAGATCGGAAGCGATCTTCGCCAGCAGCTTGTTGGGGGCAATCCCGATGGAGCAGGGCAGACCCAGCTCCTCCAAAATCCGCCGCTGTATCGCCTCGGCAATCTCCGGCGGCGTTCCGAATTGGCGGGAGCCGGTGATATCGAGATAGCATTCGTCTATCGAGACCGCTTCGAGCAGCGGAGTATAGCTGTAGGCAATCTGCATGAATGCATTGGAGTACTTGCGGTATAGATGAAAATCCGGCTTAATAAGCATTAAGGAAGGACAAATTCGCAGCGCCTTCTGCACCTGCATCCCGGTGGAGATGCCCAGCCTGCGCGCAGCGTAGGAGCAGGTGACGATAATTCCCCTTCTAGCCTCCACGCTGCCCGCCACCGCTGTCGCCTTGCCTTTATATTGCTCCGGATCTTCCGCCTCATGCACAGAGCAGTAGAAGGCATTCATGTCCACATGCAGAATAACCCTGCCGCTTGCCGGATAATATTGATCCACACTCTGCATGGTATCCACCTTCTTATCTTCGGGGTTCCATTGTTATTGTCAGCATACCTCTACCCCGGCGGGAGGTCAACTTGCCAGAGAGCCGCTTGTGACAGCGAGGTGAAAAGTTCTTTGTTACTTTCCCGCGTAAAAATGCTATAATATAAAAATTAATTTCCTATACGAAGGCTAACAACACTTTTAGGAGGACACTCATGTCTAAGTCTATCTCTATCTTCGATACTACCCTGCGCGATGGAACACAAGGCGAGGGGATCAGTCTGTCGGCGGATGACAAGCTGAAGATTGCCAGGAAACTCGACGATCTGGGTGTCCATTATATCGAAGGCGGCAATCCGGGAAGCAACAACAAGGACATCGAATTTTTCAAAAGAGTCCAGGAGCTCCATCTAAATGCCAAGATTACCGCATTCGGCAGCACCCGGCGCAAGAACACGCTCACCGAGCAGGACGAGGGACTGCAGCGGATGATTAACGCAGGCGTTCCGGCGGCTACCCTGGTGGGCAAATCGTGGGATTTCCATGTTCATACCGCCCTGCAGACGACCCTGGAAGAGAACCTGGCCATGACCTTCGACTCCATCTCTTATTTGAAGCGCAAGGGGCTTGAGGTCATCTTCGATGCAGAGCATTTCTTCGATGGCTTCAAGAACAACCCGGAATACGCCGCAGCTGTTCTTACCCGTGCCCGCGAGGCCGGAGCAGACTGGCTGGTGATGTGCGATACGAACGGCGGAACCCTGCCGCATGAGATCCATGATATTGTGACAAGCATCGGTGTGCTGCTCCCTGAAGCATCGCTCGGTATTCATACACACAACGATTGTGAGCTCGCGGTTGCCAACACCCTGAGCGCAATCGGCGCCGGTGCCCGGCAGGTCCAGGGGACCATTAACGGCTACGGCGAGCGCTGCGGGAATGCCAATCTATGCTCCATTATCCCAACGCTGCAGCTCAAAATGGGCTACCACTGCATCCCCGGAGATTCCCTGCCGCAGCTCACCAACACGGCCCGGTATATCAGTGAGGTCGCCAACGTGAACATGCCGGTGAACCAGCCTTATGTGGGGGCAGCAGCCTTTGCCCATAAGGGCGGGATTCATGTCTCGGCGATCCTGCGTGATTCACGGACCTATGAGCATATCGCCCCCGAGCTGGTCGGCAATAAGCAGCGTGTACTGGTCTCCGAGCTGGCCGGACAGAGCAATGTGCTGTCCAAGGCACAGGAGATGGGGCTTAGCCTTGATCCAAGCAGCGAGCAGGCCCGCAAGGTTATCGACAAGATCAAGGATCTTGAACATCAGGGGTATCAGTTCGAAGGCGCGGATGCTTCGCTTGAATTGCTGCTCCGGGAAGCGACCGGCGAGATGAACGAGCTATTCACCTTCGAATCATTCAAGATGCTGGTCGAGAAAACCGCCGGCCGCCCTGTCGTCTCCGAAGCCTTCGTCAAGCTGAAGGTCGGCGGCGAGAGCCTGTACACAGCCGCCGAAGGCAACGGACCCGTCAACGCGCTGGATAATGCGCTGCGTAAGGCGCTGCAGACCTACTTCCCACAGCTCAAGGATATGCATCTCTCTGACTATAAGGTCCGCGTGCTGGATGAACAGGATCAGACTGCCGCGAAGGTACGCGTGCTGATTGAATCCAAGGACTATAGCGACACCTGGAGCACCGTAGGCGTATCCAGCAACGTGATCGAAGCGAGCTGGGAGGCCCTGGTCGATTCCATGCGCCATGCCCTTCTGGGGCAGATCTCACTGGAGCAGGGCATCCAGACCAGCAAGGAACCGCGAGGTCTGGTCAATCACTGACCGCCTTGACTTCGCTCTATGCAACCCAAAAAGCCCTCCGATGCGGAACTTTCTCCGCGCAGGAGGGCTTTTCACTATGCGGCTGATCGCCTGTGGCTAGGAGCCGGTCAGCGCGATAATCTTTTTCTCCAATTCCTCTGCACTCAGAACCCCCAGAATAATCTCGCTGATGATCCCGTTCTTATCAATCAATACGTTGGTCGGGAACACTGCCCCATTATACTTATCGAAGATTTGGCCTTTCAGATCATACAACACCGGGAAGGTCAGCATGTACTTCTTGACGAATCGTTCCGCATTAGGCTTATAATCCTGGCTGGTCACGTTAATTCCGTAAACATCCAGCACCTTGCTGTATTTCATAGCCAACTTATTCAGCTCAGGAGCCTCCTGCTGGCATGGATCGCACCAGGAAGCCCAGAAGTTAAGAATAACCGGTTTCTCCCTTGCCCCATCGACCCCGTATTGCTTATCCCCTTCCTGCACTGTAAAAGGAGGCGCTTTGAGTCCGGCGGATGCCCCAGTCTCCGGTTCCGCTGTCTGCTGGAGGACCGCAACCGCCTTGGGCTCCGATTTCACTTTATGTTCTATGGCAAGAACAGCCAGAAAAACAATCAAGGCCAGAATCGTTACATTCCGTTTATGGACTGCTTTCATAGGGTTCAGTTCCTTTGCATGGAGGGTTTTTCTCTATTGTACCCCCACTTGCTCCAGTTTCAAACGTTATTTACATAAAAAAGAGGATTCCGTCAAAGACGAAATCCCATGAAGAGAGAGGGGTAAAGCAGACAGCGGCCAGGGAAGCCTCCGGCTGTTCAGACCGGACTCATCCGTACAGCAGAGGCTGGGGAAGCTTCTGCTGCCCGGCTGCCGCAGGAGACCTGCGGACAGCTGCTGGTGCTGCCGCAGCGGGTGGCATGTGTATTGGCCTAAGGCCGATACGCAACGTAGCGCCTGACCCGCCGCCTTCCTGATATACCTTAATAGCCCCCGCTTTGCACTGCACCCGGCTAGTCTTACACAATAGCCCTCAAGTCCTGCTCAGATAGGCGTACAAGTCGCCTAGCGTATCTACCTGGTTCTTTTGCAAAATCTGGCGGATGTACGCCACCCACAACTTCGCCGTCATCTTGGCATCCTCAAGCGCATGATGGCGGCCCTCAATGGGAATCTCATGGATCGCCAGCAACTCATCGAGCGTGTAATTACTGCGGTGCGGCTCCAGCCAGCGGGCCAGCATCATCGTATCCAGCACCCGGTGGGTTAACTGGACCTTGGACGTCTTCCATAGGGCAGCATTCAGGAACGCCTTGTCATGAGCACTTCCGTGCGCTACCAGCACCCGCTGCCCGACGAAGGACATGAAGTTATGCAGGCCGTCCATCAGCGGCGGAGCAGAGGAGGTCATATCTGCTGAGATTCCGGTCAGTCTCGTAATATTGTCAGGAATCGTTGCCCCGCAGTTCACCAGTGTATAAAAGCATTCCTCTGCCTTGATCTCTTCCCCGACCACCCGGATCGCCCCAATGGACATAATCTCGTCCCCGCCCTGGTGGGAGAAGCCCGTAGTCTCCAGATCGAATATCACCGTCTCCAGTTCAGACAGCGGAGTGTGCAGCACCTCGGGACGCCGTTTCTCACGCATCAAAGAACGGATAAAGGCCATTTGCTGGGCTGTCTGCTGCGCGGACTCTCCGCCTCTCATGGAAGCGATGGCGGAGGGCATTCCGCCTTGCCGCAGATTATTCCAGAATCCTCCGCCTTTGCTCGGCTCCTTCATAGCTGTCTCCTTTCCGCTGACCGGAGCTGCCGCTGCAGCGCCTTATGCAGGCGTCTGATCAGCAGCAGACTTTCCCGCAGCTCCGCCCGGAGCTGCTTATTTTTCAGATCATTCTCGGCATAATAATCACTGCTCACGATCAGGCCGTCCGTCACCGTAAATGGCGTATTCACCCGCATCCTGAGCGCTGTCAGACAAGCCCGCCTGATCTCTTCCAGATGCTGATACTGCTCCAGCTTCGCCAGCTCATCCAGCCTCTTTAGTGTCGAAGATGTCTCTATTCCATGCAGCAGCGATAAGTGCCTGACGATATTGACCAGCGGAATGTAGAGGCCATATTTAACATCGAAGCCGCCGGCATTATCACCGAACCGTTCCGTAAGCACCTGCCCCAGCAGATTCAGCGTTGCCTTATGGCGCACCGTATTGCGCAGTACCGCCATCGTCAATTTGCTGTTATCCGTGAATCCGGTATGCAGGGCTTCCCGCCACTGCGCAGACAGCGCCTCACTTCCGGCAACATGGCGCATATCCGAAGCGATAATCAGGTACCGGACAGGCTCCCATTCGAGCTGCTCCATCCAGTCTGCCAGCTGCCGCTTCCAGTCAGCCAGTGACTTCCGCCAGAGCGGCTCAGAGCACATGACCCTTCCCTCGCATTTCTCATAGCCAATCGCCTCAAGCACATCCGACAGCATGCTGCCAAAAGCTTCGAAATACCTTTTCCGCTCACCCTCCAGCGCTTCCTCAACAATCAAGCCGTTATCCTGATCGCTCCACAGCGTAGCCTCCTGCCGGCCTGCACTGCCGAATACAATAAAGGAATAGGCGCAGGGAGGCAGGCCGTAGCCCGCCTCCTTCATCTGCGCCTCACATATGCGTACCGCCGTTCTGGCAAGCTGGTCATGCATGACATTGACACGGTACATCCATTCCTGTACCGGAATCACGTTCAACTGCTCCAGAAGCACTTGTTGACAAACGGTACGCCTCACCTTAAGCTCCTCCGGCGAACCGGCTGTTACGATGGACAAGTAACTTTCTTCTTCGTTCCAATCTGCTGTCTCCATCGAAGCCACGCGGTCCGCCTCCCTGCCTGAGTATAAATATTAGTGTTTGAGGGTTTTGGATTCTGATTCACTGATCAGCTTCATTTGCTCAGGATAACCGTACGTACCATGCTCACTGATATCCAGACCCATCAATTCTTCTTCTTCCGTTACACGGATACCCATAACCATCTTCATTACATACAGGATGATGAAGGACATCACAGCTACGAACACGAAGGTTCCGACTACACCCAGCGCCTGTACGCCGAGCTGATGGAAGCCTCCGCCGTAGAACAGACCTGCTTTACCTACAAGTCCGCCCTGTTCAATCAGATCAGGTGCTGCGAAGAGGCCTGTAGACAACGCCCCCCACATACCGGCAATACCATGTACAGAGAAAGCATAGATTGGATCATCCAGTCCTGCACGCTCCAGCCACTGCGAAGTCATGAAGGTGAAGGCACCGGCAATGAGACCGATAATAATAGCTGCCCAAGGCTCTACGAAGGCACAGGCACCGGTGATGGCAACGAGTGCTGCCAGTACGCCGTTAAGCATTGCCGGAATATCGGATTTGCCGAAGTACAACCAGGAAGCTGCCAGTGCTGCCAGACCGCCTGCCGCCGCTGCAATGTTAGTAGTCAATGCTACGTGTCCGAAGAATCCGCCCATAGGGGACATCGCGCTGCCGGGGTTGAAGCCGAACCAGCCGAACCAGAGAATGATAACCCCAAGGACAGTGAATACCTGGTTATGACCCGGAATAATGACCGGCTTGCCTTCTTTGTTGAATTTGCCAAGACGAGGCTTGAGGAGAATGGTCGCCACTACAGCCGCCGTTGCCCCTGTAAGATGGACTACCGTAGAACCTGCATAATCCTGCATGCTCAGCTCTGCCAGCCAGCCACCGCCCCATACCCAGTGAGCTACAACCGGATAAATCACAACCGAGAAGAGAATTCCGAAGATAATATAGACGCTAAGCTTAGCACGTTCAGCCATACCACCGGATACAATCGCCAGGGAGACTGCCGCAAATGCCATTTGGAACAGGAATTTCGTATTTAGTGTAACATCGGAGAAGGCCAGGGATTCGAATGCAGAGGCGGCCGAATCGCCACCATACAAGAAGCCTGTAGTTCCGAAGAAGCTGTTGCCGTTACCGAAGCCAAGGCCAAAGCCCAGTGCCCAGAAGCATAAGCTTGCAATCGCCAGAGTCAGTACCGTCTTACCGGCTACGTGACCGGCATTCTTCATCCGGACCGAACCGGCCTCGAGTAATGCGAACCCTGATTGCATGAAGAACACAAGGATAAAGGCCAGGAACGTAAATGCAGTGTCCAATCCGATTTGCAGATCCGGTGCTGCCGGACCCTCAGCCGCGAATGCGCTGACCGGATAGATCATCAGTGTAATCATACCCAGGAACATCATCAACATCTTTTTTTTCATATTGTACCCCACTCCCCAATGTTATATTTTCTAACAAAGCGTGAAACTCTTAATGTCATTATAATCAGAAGTCAGGTAAATTGACAAGACTATTTTTTTGAATGTTTTAATTTAATTTTGGAAGCTGCGCCTTTCTTCACGCAAGGCTCATTCCCGGCGCCGCTGCGAATTCCCCTCCTTAATTAGTAAGTATCCTTATGTACCGCTTATGCAAACGCATACAGCCATTAGAGCTTTCCCCCTAGGTTCATACTGTATTTTTATTAATATCTATTAGTAAACATGCCTTTTATTATCGTTTGATCACACCATACAGCACTCTCCGCCTACCGCAATCCTGATGGTTTCCCGCAGAGCTATAGAATTAAATACATAACACATCATGTTATGTTTAACATGATTTCGTCTCCTCTAAGGAACACTCTCGGTTCAATTTCCCCCAAGCATCTTTATGAAAAATCAGCATATACATTAAAGTAAGCGTCACGTTTGACTGTACGGTTTCCAATTTGATATGATTATTTTACGCAGGAAATAGCGAGGTGAGATAACTTGGAGATATGACCCTTTACCGGATCGGAGAGCTGGCCAAGGCGGCTGGCATCAGCGAACGTACCATTGATTATTATACGAAGCTTGGACTGATTATACCGGAATCCAGGAGCATGAAAAATTACCGGCTCTACAGTCATGAAACCTTAGTCGTTCTGCAACGTATTAATCAGCTTAAGCAAGAGAAATATACATTGGAAGAAATCAAAACCCTGATGGGCAAGTGGAATGCAGCCACACCTGAGGCTGAGGTCTCCGGCAAGCTGGTCCAGCTTGAGCTTCAGATGCAGCAGCTTGAACGGGAAGTGAAGGCCCTGGAGCCCGTGATAAGCGGTTTGAAGCCTGGCCAGGCCAACCGGGCACTGGCAGCACTGATTCCTCAGGGCGTCGCCTGTATGGAAGCGATCCGGCTTCTACTGACGCAGGGGCCGCCAATGTAACAGCTTGTAATTTATAATGGAGGAATGAGCACATATGATGCCACTAATGTATGTATTGTTAGCCGTCGCTTTTATCTTTTCTGTATGGGCCCAGTTCAGGGTCAAAGGCAATTTCAAGAAATGGGCTAAGGTGCCGAACATGAACGGCTTAACGGGTTATGAAGCTGCCCGGCGTATGCTGGATGCCAACGGACTCTACGATGTTCCTATTGAACCGGTTCAAGGAACCCTCACCGACCACTACGACCCGATTAACCGCGTTGTGCGGCTGTCGGAGCCTGTATATTACGAAAGCTCCATCGCAGCGGTCTCCGTCGCTTGTCACGAGATCGGCCATGCGATTCAGCATAAGGAGCATTATCCGATGCTGGCGCTCCGCCACCGGATGTTCCCGGTCGTGAACTTTGCATCCGGGGTCGCCCCCTTCATGCTGCTTGCAGGCTTCATCTTCAGCTCACTAAACCTTATTGGACTCGGTATTATCTTCTTCTCTGCCGCAGTAGCCTTCCAGCTGGTGACGCTGCCCGTTGAATTCAACGCCAGCAGCCGTGCGCGCCAGATTATGGTCCAGCAGGGCTTCATCCGCAATGATGAAGAGCGCGGGGTAGCCAAGGTCCTGAATGCCGCAGCACTCACCTATGTGGCAGCAGCGCTGGTATCCCTGATCGAACTGATCCGCTTGATCCTGATGTTCCTCGGTAACCGCGATTAAGATCTATATCACTACACAGACAATACCCCGGTAGGCTATGAGCCGACCGGGGTATTGTCTGTGTGTCTGTCTTTGAAATAGGTAAGCAGGAAGTTACGGAAGGACTGGGCGACCAGCGGCAGCTTGCCTTCGGCCCGGTGAATCAGCCCGACGGTTCTGGTAATCGTAGGCTCCACCACCCGGACCTGCGCAGGCTGCATCGGATTGGTCTGGTAGAGCGCCATCTCCGGCAGCAGACTTACCCCCATCCCGGCCGCAACCAGGCCGCGGATCGTATCGGTCTCCCCGCCTTCAAAAGCAATCTGCGGCTTGAACCCTGCCGCAAGGCAGGCCTGCCACACAATCGGCCGCAGCGAGTAGCCTTGACTGAATAACACGAACTTCTCTTCCCTCAGCTGCTCCAGCCGGATTACTTCCTGACTGGCCAGCGGATGATTCTGCGGCAGAATGGCGAACAGCTCCTCGGTCATGACGATATCTCCGGCCACATGCGGTGCATTCTCAGGGAACGGGGAGATGAATGCCAGATCCACCTCTCCAGAGATGACATCCTTAATCAAGGAGGGGTAAGCTCCCTGCTTGAAGCGGAATTTCACATGCGGATAGTGACGGCGGAATTCCGCCACAATCGAAGGAATGAGATGGGTTCCGAGGCTGTGCGGGAAGCCAATGCGGATCTCTCCCCGCTCCGGATCGAGGAATTCATGCACCTCCGCCACCGACCGGTCCAGCTCATTCAGCAACGACTCCACTCTTTTGCAAAAGAGCTGCCCGACAGGCGTAAGCTGCAGATTTCTCCCCTTCTGCATGAACAGATCGACCCCCAGCTCCTGCTCCAGCTGATGAATCTGGCGGCTTACCGCAGATTGTGCTACATGCAGCTCCTCCGCTGCTCTGGTGACATGTTCCTTCTGCGCAACCTTCAGAAAATACTGCAGCTGTCTAAGCTCCAAAACTACACTTCCTTATCGTCGTTTTCTTTTGAATACACGGATGATTAGCCCATAGATGAAGAATCCGGCGATCAGGCCGCCAATATGAGCCATATAATTAATATTCGGAGCAGCAAAGGACATGATAATCCCCATCACCAGAAGTCCGTAGAGCGTCTTGCGTGAGCCCTCATCCATCATTGCCCTCTGGAACACTGCGATATAGAGGAACGCGCCATAGACGGCGTAGATCGCTCCGGAGGCCCCTACAGAGACAATTCCAATCTCCACGGTCCCGCGGCTGCTTATCACAACCCCCAGTAGATTCGCAATGAAGCCTCCGCCCAGATACAGCAGCGCATACCGCCACCAGCCCATCAGCCGCTCCAGCGGCGGGGCAAACACAAGCAGCGAGAAGCTGTTGAAGAACAAATGGGCGAAGCCGTTATGCAGGAACATCGCCGCCGCGTAGCGCCACAGCTCATCCTTCTCAGGACCCACATTAACCGTTGCCCCATACTTCACAAGCGTATACAGATTGGTGGAGCCGCCATTCAGCGACAGCACGATGAACATAATCACATTGGCCAGAATCAGCGCACAAGTAACAGGATAATACCGGAGATAACTTCTCCATTTCTCATACCTTATAAAAATCATAACACCCATCCTTTTATGTATGTTGTCCAGCTCGACATCCAGCTTCTAAAAAGATTATAATTTATTCTGGCAGGTACATGCCAATAATGCAATTCAAGGAGGAAACAAGGACATGACGCAAGAAAGAACAGGCGTAGCCACTTTTAAGGGCAACCCCATTACTCTGGTAGGCCCGCAGCTGAAAGCCGGAGATTCCGCACCGCAATTCACGGTAAGCAAGAATCTCCTGGAAGATGTTACACTTACAGATTACGCTGGCAAAATCAAGCTGATCAGCGTTGTACCTTCCCTGGATACCGGTGTGTGCGATGCGCAGACCCGCCGCTTCAACAGTGAGGCTGCCGGTCTTGGCGATGATGTGGTCATCCTCACCATCAGTACAGACCTCCCCTTCGCCCAAGCCCGCTGGTGCGGTGCCGCAGGCATTGACAGTGTTATTACCCTGTCTGACCACAAAGAGACTTCCTTCGGACAAGCCTACGGCGTCCTGATCAAGGAGTTCCGCCTCGATATGCGGTCCATCTTCGTTGTGGACAAGAACGACACTTTGGCTTATGTCGAGTATCTCGGTGAAATGGCTGAGCACCCGGACTACGAAGCGGCGATCTCTGCGGTTAAGGCACTACTGTAAGCTTGAACGGACAGCGCTGATATGTTATACAACATCCAAGTCTATAGACGTCTACATTTTTGAAAAAAAGCGGCAGAAGGTCATCCTTCTCCCGCTTTTTGCGTATGATGATCAATAAGGATATCTGTGCGCGGAACGGGCTGTCCCACTCCCGGAAACCGCATACAATCCCTGTAATACATGTCCGGCGGGGTGTCCTTAATCCACCTTAAATTTGCCCAGCTTCTTATCCAAAGACTGGTACAAACGCTGAATGACACGGTAATTGGCACCCAGATCACCAAGCGACCCTCTGGATGCTGAATATATATCTACGGCACAGCGTACGGGTGTGGTGCTTAACACAGATACGGTAATATCCAGTGAGCGGCCTAACGCCGTTCTTTTCTCCAGGGTAATCTCCCCTACAGACTGCACTTCATGTAAGACTTTAAATCCAGGAATTTTCTTCAGCGTTGCGGATACTTCGTCCCACGCCTTGTCTCTTGAAAGATTGTAATAACGCGTTTTCAATGCCGGATCTTTGGCACGGTCGCTTGTTCCGTCATGACTGCGAAATAAACCGACCAAGGTTCTTTTCAACGACAAAATTCTTCCCCCTCTTCACATCCCAAGTTCACTACCCTAAGTGTAACACTCTTGTCCGCGGAACAAAAGGGTATTGCTCACTTTAACCTTGAAAAAGGCACCCTCTAACCCGCAGTTGAGCAGGTAACAGGATGCCTTGTCAATTCCATTAGAAAACCCGCCTATGCCGTCCAGCTGCAGTGTCTTCTGAACCTGCTAGAGCAGGTGGGTGACCGCAGAAGTCGTTTTTGAATTCCCCAGGTCATATAGACAGGGCTGTTCAGCCGCGCTTCGTGTAGATCTCCCAAGACATTATCATTGGTTCAAAACAACGAGCAGCCATAACGTACATCGCAGGATTTATAATCATTATATTGCTTCTTGACCCAAAAGTAAACCTGTATGCGCTTTATTTAACACCGGGATCATTTACCGTTGACATTACTGCCCGGATAATCAAGGGAAGGTTAAGTCCGCTTGAAATCCTTACCGGTATCCTTGTCTCTGTCGTCTTCATCCTCGTCTTCGTCATCATCATCTTCGGAGGAGAGACCTTCATTCTCAGCTGCTTCCAGCGCCGCCTGTTCTTCAGCCAGCTTTTTCTTCTCCACCTGTAGTTGCAGCTTATTGTATGTAGCGAAGAAATTAAAGAAGGCAAGCATAGCAATCAGCGTAGGAATACACAGCACATAGAGTACCGGATAACGCAGACCTATATAGAGAAGAACCCCTGCACCAATCAACGTCGAGAACACACGGATCGGCCGGGCGATCGTGAGCAGAATAGAATTGGTTACCACTTCCTTGAACGTCATCTGGTAGTGAACCACGATGGAGAAGAAGTTAAACATGGATACGAACAAAATAATCATCAGCACCAGCATCAGGATACCGACAATTTTAAAATTGGCCATTTGTGTCATGTATACGGTCACATCAACGTACATAACGACAAACAGCAGGGTGTAGATAAGCCCTCCTAGCATGCTTTTCAGATAATTCTCTTTGTACCCCTGAAAAAAAGTGCGGAATGTACTAACATCCGTATTGCCCATTACCCATTTGCGCACCACTGTAAATAATGCCGCCGTAGCCGGAAATACAGTGAATGGTGCGAATACACCAAGTACCCAGTTGAGCATAATCTGCTCATTCGGTCCGCCTGCCCCTGAACCCATCATGAGGATCTTCAAAATTCCTGCGAACAGAAACGGAATCGAACACAACGCCCATAAAATATTGCTGAAGGCGATACGTGAGATCCATTCCGTGATGCGGTATATACCGCCCATTGCTCCTTTAAACTCCAATTCCCTTCCTCCTGTCTATCTTGTGCATACTGCGTATCTTAACTATACCTGTTTGCACAGGACTTTTCCAGCGCCCAAGTTTACAAGTTCTAGGTAAGCGTCTAAGCAAGCTCCCTAATCCGTCCATATATTACATTGTAACCACAACAAATTCCCCATGTTCAAAGGAGGTTGACCTCATGTCCGCACCAGGCTGCTGCAATCCTTGGACTTCCACTGGAACGATTCTCGTGTTATTCATCCTGCTGGTCATTATCAGCCGCACCTTCATCTAAGCGAATTCAAAAAAAGAAGACGAGAACCGGTAACGGTTGCTCGTCTTCTTCAGGGTGCTCAGCTATTGCTTAAGCGTCAAAATCCTGCTTGGCCGGGCGTGTACTAGTGCTGCTGCTCGGACGCGAGGATGGTCTTCCGTCTGTGCGGCTTGCCCCATCACGGTTGCCTTTGTAGCCGCCACCATAGCTGCTGCCGCTTGTGCTTCCGCTGTTGCCGCCGTAGCCACTGCTGTAGCCGCCACGGGTGCTTCCGCCGCCACTTGCATTGTCACGGTTACCGCGATAGCCGCCGCCGCTGCTTGCATTGTCACGATTGCCGCGATAGCCGCCACCACTGCCAGATCCGGAACCTGTACGGTTACCGCCATAGCCGCCGCCGTTAGGCTTGCGTCCGCTGCGGATATCGTTCTTGCCGCCGCGACGTTTGGCACGGATCGGATCTTCCGGAGTCAACTCAATTTGCGCATCCTTGTTATCGCCGGTAAGAAGCTTCATAGCTGCGGACAGCAGCTGTACAGAATCATATTGCTCCAGCAATTGAATGGCAATTCCTTTGTATTCGTTCAGTTCAGCATCCTCAACCATTGCAAGCAGACGTTCTGCTGTAATGCGTTGTTTGCCTTCAATAGCCTCAGCCATTGTAGGAAGCGGTTTACGGGTAATACGGTGACGGGTTACGCGTTCGATCAGGTGCAGGTGATCCATTTCGCGCGGAGTTACGAAGGACCAAGCGGTACCTTCTTTGCCGGCGCGGCCTGTACGGCCGATACGGTGTACATAGCTCTCAGGGTCCTGAGGCAGGTCGAAGTTGATTACATGCGTTACGCCGGAAACGTCCAGACCACGTGCTGCTACGTCTGTAGCTACCAATACATCGATGCTGCCGTCGCGGAATTTACGCATTACTGCATCGCGCTGGTTCTGGGACAAGTCACCATGCAGGCCGTCAGCGGAGTATCCGCGCTTCTGCAATCCTTCAGCAAGCTCGTCTACACGGCGTTTGGTACGGCCGAATACGATAGCCAGATCAGGGGATTCCATGTCAATTAAACGGCTCAGCGCTTCAAATTTCTGGCGTTCAGGAACTTCAACATAAGCCTGATCGATAAGTGGTGCGCTAATCTGCTTAGGTATTACGGATACATGCTGTGGGTTCTTCAGGAACTGCTGGGCAAGACGTTGAATGTTAGGAGGCATAGTAGCCGAGAAGAGCATGGTCTGACGTTCTTCAGGAACGAGCTTGAGGATTGACTGGATATCCTCCATGAAGCCCATATCGAGCATTTCATCGGCTTCATCCAATACGATCGTCTGAACATCATCCAGGCGGATGGTTTTGCGGTTAATGTGGTCCAGGAGACGTCCTGGTGTACCAATGATAATCTGTGGTTTTCTCTTCAGTCCGCGGATCTGGCGGCCGATATCCTGCCCGCCGTAGATAGCCAGTGAACGAAGTCCCTTGAAGCGGGTCAATTTGCCGATTTCTTCAGCAACCTGAATGGCAAGCTCACGTGTCGGTGTCATAATCAGTGCAAGGATTCTTTCGTCTTCCCGTGCGATCTTGGAAATGAGGGGAATTCCGAAGGCTGCAGTCTTACCTGTACCCGTCTGTGCCTGGCCGATTAGATCCGTTCCGGCCATAGCAAGCGGGATGGCCTGCTCCTGGATAGGTGTTGCCTCTTCAAATCCCAGCTCTGTGATTGCTTGAAGTACTTTTGGCTCCAAGCCAAATTCTGCGAATGTTTTCAAATTATTCATGCTCCTTCTATACAGTGGACATTCCACATGCTTGTCTGTATTCTTAAGTAGCGGTAAACACATTTATAGGCTGTCCAATCATGCCGTATTTTCTGCATGGTTTAGCGCGTATTGGGACAAAAAAATGTCCTATGATCAGGCCACTACATACACCTGACAATTGTAGCTTCGCATTCTAAAGCAATGCAAAAATACCATTGTAACGTCCTACTCAAGAATATCCTATACATTATATCACAAACCCAATAAGGAATACCAGTGTATTCCTTACTTTCATTACTTACATTACACACAGAGGTGAATTTGCTTGGTTAAACTAAGGTTATTCGGGAGCTTTCTTGCCGTTCTCTTCGGTTCAGCGATGATCGCAAGCGGCTTTAATCTGTTCCTGATCCCCCACAGACTGCTCAGCGGAGGTGTATCCGGCCTCGCCATGCTGGCCGGTTATTTCACTCCGTTCAATATCAGCCTGCTGTACCTGCTCTTCAATATCCCGTTGCTCGCCGCCGGTTGGTTCCAGCTGGGCCGCAGATTTATCCTCCTGAGCATTGTCTCTGTAGGGGCAACAACCTGGATGATGACAGTGGTGCCGGTCTTTCAGGTATCCTCGGATATGCTGCTCGCCTCTGTTTTCGGAGGGGTGCTGGTGGGTGCCGGTGCCGGTGTGTCCTTCCGGGTAGGCGGCTCCTCGGGCGGCTTCGATATTGTGGGCTCCATTATAACACGGTACCGGGATTTCCCGGTTGGCAGTGTGCTGGTCGGCCTCAACGGGCTAGTAATTCTTGCAGCGGCTTATTTTGACGACAACTGGAACCTGGCGCTTGCTTCCATGGTCTCCATTTACGTCACCGGCAAGGTAGTCGACCTGATTCATATCAGCCACATCAAAGTCACTGTGTATATTATCACCAACCGTACAGACGAGCTGTTGCAGCAATTGCTGGGTCTTCAGCGCGGAGTTACAAAATTTAAGACAGAAGGCGCTTATTCTCATGTAGAACGGGACATGCTAATGACAGTGACCACAAGGTATGAGCTGGCAGAGCTGAAGCGGATCATCAAAACAAGCGACCCGCAGGCTTTTGTAAATATTGTTGAGACAGTCGGAGTCATGGGCTCTTTCCGCAAACGGTAAATCATAAGAAATGATTATCCGTTCAAATTATGTTATATTATTACTACGCAGGACCTTAACAATTTCATGAAGATTGTGATTTACCCTCTTTTTTCCAGGCACTTCGTTTTTCCGGTTGGACCCTGAATTCTAGTTCAGTTCGATTCGAAAAAGGAAAGGGTGATTGTTGTGGAAATGGAAACGGTAAAACTGTCAGCAATCGTCATGAGGTGGTATCCGGATATGATACCGTTCCTGAAGCAGGACGAACTCAATTCAGTAATCGTACTGCGTGACGGTCTGAGTATTCTGGAACCGGCAGATGCCATGGATATCATCCATTACAGCATTTGCGAGCATCAGAATTCTGCGTATCTTCATTGAGCAAGCTGCCCTAAAGAGCAAGTTGTGATAGTTGCCGCCCTGGTCGTTGGCCTTCGTGCCAGTCCGGGGCGGCATTTACTTTTATAATCAGCGGTTTAAAATCTGTACATCCCGTTTATAAACAACAAGAGCGGATTTATGACATCAAAAAATTACGGGTATTGTTACAAGTCTGTTCTTTTTGGGTGCATCCGTTACCTTATACTTTATAAGGAATGTACATAAAGGGAGCGAATAAGAAATGAATATCACCTGGGCTTTACTGATGATGGCCCTGGGAGGCGTTGGTGTCCCGAATCAAGGACATGAAGCTGATGTGGCAGCAGTACTGCAGAGCGCCATGAATCCCCCCATCGTCGCAGAACACACAACCAATCCGGACGCAGCAGCTTCACCGAATGGAGGCGGCACAAGTCCCTCTCCTTCACCAAGCGCGTCGCCGGAGACAGCACTTCTTGCCGATCCGCAGCCGGATGCACCCAAGGTTAAAGGGATATACGTGACTGCCTACAGCGCCGGGGGTGCACGGATGGAGACCCTGCTTGCCCTGCTGGACAAGACTGAGCTCAACTCCATGGTTATCGATATTAAGGATGATGCCGGATACATCACGTACAAGACGGATAATGCTGAGCTTCAGCAAATGGGACATCCACAGCCGTTCATAGGTGATATTAACAAGCTGATGACCCGCCTGAAGGAGCATGATGTCTACCCGATTGCGCGGATAGTAGTATTCAAGGATTCTGTGCTCGCCAAAAAGAACAAGGAATTATCCTTCGTGAACAAAGACGGCTCGGTCTGGGCCAACAAAGGCGGAGACAGCTTCGTCAATCCTTATAATGAAACTGTGTGGAAGTATAACGTAGATATTGCCAAGGAGGCCGTTAAGCTCGGGTTCAAGGAAATCCAGTTTGACTATGTACGCTTCCCTGAAGGCTTCGAGAAGCGTGCGGACAGCCTGAAATACACGAAGAGCGACAGACCGCGCGTGGAAATTATCGCCGACTTTGTTAAGTATGCCAAAGCTGAGCTGGCACCTCTGGGAGTTCGGATCTCTGTGGATATCTTCGGCTATGCCGCCTCGGTACCTGCCGCAGAGGGCATTGGCCAGGATTTCGTGAAGATCTCCAAGAATGTCGATGTTATCAGCCCTATGGTCTATCCGAGCCATTATTCCACCGGCTGGTTCGATGTGAAGGACCCGGACAAAGACCCTTATGCTACCATTAAGGGCTCAATGGTCGATACACACAAGAAGCTGAATCCGCTAGGCAGCTACAAGCCGGTCATCCGCCCATGGATTCAGGATTTCACCGCCAGCTGGCTGGGCAGCGGACATTATGTCAAATACGGCAAGAAGCAGGTTGAAGATCAGATCCGTGCCTTGAAGGACGAGAATATCGAAGAATTCCTGCTTTGGAATGCCAATAACCGCTATACCGCCGATGTGAAGTACGAACAATAAGTTTTCTGCAATTATAACTGCACGATATTCAGAGCCCGGCAGCTGCCGGGCTTTTTACTGGGATTATAAGTATTCAAAATACAAATTACGGGGCATTGATATCATGAAACAGACTTCCACCATTAAGCAAAAGGCCGGGCAATTCCTGCATATATTGCTTCCGATCCTGATTACTCAGATTGCATTGTCGGCCATCACCTTCTTTGATACTAATATGTCCGGCAAATTCGGCACGAATGATCTCGCCGGGGTTGCCATCGGCACAAGTCTATGGATTCCCATCCAGACAGGCCTCAGCGGTATTCTTATGGGGATCACGCCCATTGTGTCGCATCTCATCGGCAGCAAACGGGGTAAGGATGTGGCTCACCAGGTGATGCAAGGCATGTGGCTCTCCCTGATTGTCTCGGTACTCGTGCTGGTTCTTGGCGGCTTCGCCCTCTCACCGATTCTGAATTTCATGAATCTGGAGCCTGCGGTACACGACATCGCCTTCCGCTTCCTTAGTGCCATCTCCTTCGGCATTATCCCGCTGTTCGGCTACACGGTTGTCCGCAGCTGTATTGATGCCCTGGGTCAGACCCGTATCTCCATGTTCATTACCCTGATGGCCCTGCCGGTCAATGTCGGGCTTAACTATCTGCTGATCTTCGGTAACTTTGGATTCCCCCGCCTTGGCGGAGTAGGAGCAGGTGTAGCCTCTGCCATTACATACTGGGTCATCTTCCTGATTGCCCTAATCTTCGTCTACCGGGCCGAGCCTTTCCGCGATCTTCAGATTTTCCGCAAATTTCACGCGATGTCCCTGGCAAGCTTCAAGGAATTGCTGAAAATCGGTGTGCCCATTGGCTTTTCTATCTTTTTCGAGACGGCCGTATTCTCTGCAGTAACCCTGCTGATGAGCCGCTTTGATACCATCACAATCGCAGCCCATCAAGCTGCCATTAACTTCGCCTCCACCCTTTATATGATTCCGCTGAGCATCTGTATGAGCCTGACAATTCTCGTCGGCTTCGAGAGCGGCTCCGGCCGGCTGAGGGATGCGCGCCAGTATGGCATTATGGGCATATGCACGGCTGCTGCGCTCTCCCTGCTCACAGCATTAGTGCTGCTATTCGCCGGGAATCATGTCGCCGGGTTGTACTCGGATGACCATGAGGTGATCTCGCTGATCCAGCATTTCCTGATCTATGCGATCTTCTTCCAGATCTCCGATGCCATTGCAACTCCGACCCAAGGCGTGCTGCGGGGCTATAAGGATGTCAACCCTGCATTCATTATTTGCTTCATCGCCTATTGGGTGATCGGCCTGCCGGTTGGTTACCTGCTCGCCACCTATACGGAGCTTGGGGCCTACGGCTACTGGATTGGACTCATTACCGGCCTTGGAATAGGTGCAATTCTGCTACTGGCCCGGCTTGTCAGGGTGCAGAGAAGATTCGCCCCAGGGAAGGCCTGAAGCAACGCCACACAGTGCCGCTTGTAGTTAACAAAAACAGCCACAGACACTCTGGAGATTTCCTCCCTCGTCTGTGGCTGTTCTTCATTACCGGCTTTTTACAAGCAGATCCACCGCTTCCTTAATCACTTGTTCGGGAGAATTCCCTTTCGCAAGCTCTTCCTGGATACAGTGCTCCAGATTGTCTCCGATCACTGCACCAATAGAACGGTCTACGGCTGTTCGGATCGCGGTCAGCTGAGTTACGATTTCACGGCAATCCTTGCCTTCCTCCAGCATCCCCAGCACTCCCCTTACCTGACCTTCAATACGCTTCAACCGGTTGGTAATAGCTTTATCATACTCCACTGTCTCTTGGCCCCCTCTAGATGAATAAGTTCACGCCCGAATCCTCGGCAGCTCCAAGATAGCTGGCAACACCGCCGAAGTCTACACCTTCAATTAATTCCTCCTGCTTAATGCCCATGATGTCCATACTCATCGTGCAGGCCATCAGCTTCACACCGGCATTCATCGCCGCCTGTATAAGCTGTTCCAAGGAATCTACATTCTTGCGGCGCATCGTATACCGGATCATCTTGGCACCGAGCCCGCCCATATTCATTCTGGATAAAGGAAGCCTGCGTGTCCCCTTGGGCATCATTAGGCCAAACATAGTCTCAAGACCCGATTTCTTCACCTGTGGGGACTCTGCGCGCCGTAGAACATTCAGCCCCCAGAAGGTAAAGAACATAGTGACCTGCTTGCCCATCGATGCTGCGCCTATAGCAATAATGAACGAGGCAATGGATTTGTCCAGATCGCCGCTGAATACAACCATCGTAGTCCCTTCCTGGACCGCTGCTTGTGCTGCCTGAACCCCAGTACTGTCAGCCGGGTCCTGTCCTTTGCGCACCAGTGCCTTCACTTTGCCGCCCGAGACATCCACCGATTCCAGCGTGTTCCCCGTCTTGCTGCACCACTGTCTGATGTCAGCGGCAAAACCGAAATCCGTTGCAGCGATCTCTACCCGCTGGCCTTCCTCCATAGAACTGATAGTCTCATATACTTTGAGTATAGGGCCGGGGCACTGTAAACCGCAAGCATCCAGCAAGAGCGGCGGCTTGCTGCTAAGCTGTTCCTGGATATGGACTATACGGGCGGGAGCCGGGTTCTCCACTTTCAAAGCCGGTGCCCCTGTCTTCCCGCAATCTCCAGTATTATTCCCCGCGGCGATTGCTGCGTACGTCTTGTAGCCCCCGTCAACATTCCGCACCGGATAACCGTATTGGCTTAACATTCTGGCTGCAATGTAGCCTCGCAGCCCTACCTGGCAGGATACGGCGATCTCCTGATCCCGCGGAATCTCTGCAAGCCGGTCTCTCAGCTCAGACAACGGAATATTGATGGAACCGGGGATGAAGCCAGCTAAACGCTCTGCTTCGTCTCTCACATCAATGATAAGACCGCCGCCGCGAGTGAATTCATCGACTTCATGCCATTGCAGATTACGGACGAGTCCCTCCATCAGATTGGAGGCCACATAGCCCGCCATATTGACCGGATCTTTGGCCGAGGAATACGGCGGCGCATACGCCAGCTCCAGATCCGCCAGCTCATCAGCCTTAAGCTTGCTGCGGATAGCGGTGGCAATGACATCTATTCTTTTGTCGACACCGGCACTTCCGACCGCTTGTGCTCCATAAATATCTCCCGTCTGCGGATTAAAGAGCAGCTTGAGCGCTATCGGTGCAGCACCAGGGTAGTAACCGGCGTGGGAATTGGGGTGGATATGCACCGCTTCATAAGATACCCCCAGTGATTTCAGCGTCTTCTCGTTGTTCCCAGTGAGCGCAGCAGTCATATCGAAGATCTTGATAATCGCAGTACCTAATGCCCCAGTGTAAGAGGCTTCCCGCCCGTTGATATGATCGGCGGCCAGACGCCCCTGCCGGTTCGCTCCCCAGGCCAGGGAGACCATGGTATCGAACCCTTGAACGCGGTCCTTCACTTCAATGACATCCCCTACGGCATAGATGGCCGGATCACTGGTCTGCAATGAGGCATTGACCTTAACCGCTCCCCGGATGCCCAGCTCAAGTCCGCAGCTCCGTGCCAGGTCATTCTCAGGACTGACTCCGATGGCCATAATTACTATATCTGTCTTCAGCTGATCACCGGAAGAGAGGCGAAGCAGCCGGCCCTGCTCTTCAATAGCCTCCACTCCCTCGTTCAGCCGCAGCTCTACACCATGAAGGCGCATATGCGCTTCCAGCGGGCGGACCATTTCAAGATCGAGCGGGTTCAGGATCTGTTGTCCCCTGTCGATTACAGTGACTGCAAGACCGCGCTCCCGCAGGTTCTCCGCCATTTCAAGTCCGATGAAGCCCGCACCGATCACTGTGGCATGTCTGAGCGAATTGGTATCCACATAATCCTTGATACGGTCCGTATCGGGAATATTTCTTAAGGTAAACAGGTTATCAGCCTCTGAAATGCCCGGAATCGGGGGAACTATCGGCTTCGCTCCCGGTGAGAGTATCACAATATCGTATGGAATCTGCCAGGTCTCTCCTGTTGTTACACTGCGGCAGTGAATCTGCTTACGTTCACGGTCAATCTCTGTCGCCTCGGTAAAGATTCTCACATCGATATTGAAGCGTGCCCGGATACCAGCCGGTGTCTGCAGAAACAGCTTGTCCCGGGAATCAATCGTCTCCCCAATATAATAAGGCAGCCCGCAGTTGGCAAAAGAAACATGCTCTCCCCGCTCTATAATCATAATGTTGTCTTCTTCATTCAATCTTCTTAAGCGTGCAGCAGCGGATGCCCCTCCGGCAACTCCGCCGATAATCACTATAGTTCTGCTCATTCTAATTCCCTCCTATTTGCATACCCCTATGGGTATTATAATATACGGGTGAGGGTATACTGTCAAGCCAAATAACGGAGCAGCTCCCTTCCGCTTAAGGAAGGATCGCTGCTCCGCTGAGGGTTGAAGATACTATAAATCCTGCTGCTCTTACTGAGATAACCGGGAAGCCAGTTCATACAGCTCGATATCGAAATCCTTCTTCGTGTTCACTACCTTATCAATATCCGTAAGCGTCAATTCTCCTTTAATAAGTCCGCAGGCCTTGTCCGATTCGCCTTCAATCAGCTTGCGGACTGCGAAATCGGCCAAACGGCTGGCCAGGTTACGGTCTGCCGGGGTTGGCGTACCGCCGCGCTGAATATGTCCCAGAACGGTTACACGGGCATCCAGAGAAGCATGGCGGTCTTTGAGCGCCTGGGCAACATCTTCACCCTTGCCTACGCCTTCGGCTACAATGACAATACTATGACGTTTACCGCGGGCGAAGTTATCCTTCATCCGGTCAGCTACTTCATTAAGATCATAAGGCATTTCCGGCACCAGAATAGTCTCCGCTCCCGAAGCAAGGCCGGCATGCAGAGCGATGTCTCCGCAGTGGCGTCCCATAACTTCTACGATAGAGGAACGTTCATGGGAAGACATAGTGTCGCGCAATTTATTGATCGCATCTACTACAACGCCAACGGCTGTATCGAATCCGATGGTGTAGTCCGTGAATGAGATATCATTATCAATCGTTCCCGGCAACGCCATGGTGTTAATGCCCAGCTTACTGAGTTTGTTGGCACCGTGGTAGGAGCCGTCTCCGCCGATGACAACCAGACCGTCGATACCGAACTCATTGAGAATGTCCGCACCCTTCTGCTGTCCTTCCGGCTTCATGAAATCCAGGCAGCGTGCAGATTGCAGAACAGTACCTCCGCGCTGGATGATATCCCCTACACTCCGCAGATCCATCGGGAAAATGTCACGGTTCAGCAGACCCTGATATCCGCGCTGAATGCCAAATACCTCAATTCCGAAGTAGATTGCGCTGCGGACGACCGCACGCACAGCGGCATTCATGCCCTGAGAGTCTCCACCACTGGTTAATACTGCGATTTTTTTTACGTTTGACATCCTGTTAGTTCCTCCTTAAAATTGCGCCGGATCTCCTAATCGGACGAAGGCCCAGCAGCATCTAATGCATTAATACATACGTTTGCGTATCCAGCGGCTGTTGACGAAGAAGAAAAGCCGGGTCAGCGGACTTTTTCTCATCAGCCGTTTGGATACCAGGCGAACCTCCCGCTGTTCGCTGACTTTGGGATCGGACAAATAAAGTGCCAGAAGTCCTTCGATGACCATACGATGCATGGAGGTCTCGGGAAGATTCTGGACATCCCTGCGGGCCCACTCTACGATCGAAGCGATCCGATCCAGCATCATATCCGTATTCTCATAATAATTGCAGAAATTGAGATCACCGCCGGCCCGGTCTTCGTCCTGGTCAATCAGATAATCCAGCATAATGTGCAGCCCGCACACATGCGGAAAGTACGCAGCACGAATGGAAGCCGATGCAGCGGTGCTCAGCTTGGGATCACAGGAAGCCAGAAAAAGCATAAACACACCCAGAGTTGAACCGGTTGCGGCTGCAAACTCATTCCACTGGAGATGAGGTGCACGATGCCCCTCCTTCTCCCACCACTCCTTCAGGGCAGCTTCCCTGAGATCAGGATGAATGTGCTTGTAGACCTGAAGATCGGTGTATAATACCGCCAACTGATAAATCTCTTCAGCGGCAGCACCGTATCCCTGAAGCTGGGAGGTCATCTCCTGGCATTTGCGGACCAGCCTGTTCAAATATCCGCCATCATTCTGTTCGGTACGCAGCGCATAATAGTTCACTGGCTCTGCGCCGGGGGTAACCGCATCAAGCATCGACTGGTGCAGCAGCCGAAAATCGTCAGGGTCAAGCGAAGTACTGCGATCACATAGGTTGTCCAAATAATCACTGATTGTCTGATAAGCAACAATTAGCGGAATCAGTATATGTCTCATCGACAAATTACCGGCGGCATAGATACCGCCGCCTTGGCAATGAAACTGCTTCGTTTCAATGCTGGCAAGCGCTTGCTTACGGAGCTCGGGATCGGGAATTCCTTCTGCATCCTGGCGCCAGAAATCGAGACATGATCGTACTTCCGGCAGCACGTACTTATAGACCCTGTTCATCATTCCAATAGGACCGCGCGGACTTAGGTAACGGCCTTGCTCAAATTCATTCAATGACAGTGCCTCCACATTGTTGTCTCCTTATCCAAATCATGATTATTATAATATGCAGAGCGGATTTGTACAAACAACAAAATCACTTTCGCAAACTCTTGAAAGATTCAGAAAATCGATATTTTACGAAACCCCCGGCCTCTCCGCTTTATGCTATACTATACTTTTCTATATCCAGAAGGAGTGCACAATCATGAATGCGAGGCGGAGCGGCGGCCAATACAGTGACCAAAACTGGCTGCGATCCTTTATGTTTACGCTATACGGCACCAGTGTGCTGGTTGTTTCTTATTTCCCGTTATTTTATGCCCACTTAGGCTTCAGCAGTCCGCAAATGGGTCTGCTCTACTCCGTAGGCCCGCTGATCTCGATTCTCTCCAATCTGTTCTGGAGCATGATGAGCGACCGGCTGGGTACCGTCCGTAAGATTATGGCCCTCCTGCTTGGAGGCCAGCTGATTACCGCCATTATTCTGGCGAGAGCCACTGATTTCTCAAGTGTCATGCTTATTTTGTCCTTTTTCTATTTCTTCTATTACCCAGTTTTTCCACTGGCAGATACCATGGCCATCAAAATTGCCCAGCGTCACGGGCGGAACTTCATTGCCATCCGTGTATTCGGCTCTCTGGGATACTCCTTCTTCGCTCTTACAATTGGCTATCTGCTTAGGGCGCTGGGACCCCAGTACAGTGTAGCGATTTGTATTGTGATTGTCGTAACCGCGCTGCTGATTACGATTGGGCTGAAGGATGTGAAGCGAACCGAAGCGGCTCCGCTCTCTGTAGACATGGAGTCTACGGACAAACTGCTGAAGGCCTCCGGACTACGGGAGATTCTGCTGCAAAAGGAAGTGCTGTGGTTCTTCGGCTCTGTCTTCCTGCTCGCCATCGGCTACCGGATGAACGAAGCCTTCCTGACCATCAGCCTCAAGGGCATGAATGCAGGAGATGAAGTCGTCGGCTGGGCGCTGCTGGCTTCTGCCCTCAGTGAGATCCCCATCTTCTTCCTGCTCAGCAGATATGGCGACAAGTTCAAGGAGCTGCCGCTGCTCGCTTTTGCCAGCCTGATGTTCACGCTGCGCTTTCTGTTCATGTCGCTTGCGCAGGAACCGGGTACCGTAGTTGCCATTCAGGCCATGCACAGCATTTCATTCGGTATTTATTATGTAACTGCGGTCCGCTACATCACTCGGATCATCCCTGATCACTTGCGGGCCACCGGAATGGCGCTGTTCACTGTCGTATGGTCCAGCGGCGCAGGTCTGCTAAGCGGCACCTTCGGTGGGCTGATCTACCAGGATGCGGGCCGGATTGTCTTCTATCTGGTCGCTACCGGCTTCTCGATCCTGGCCTTCATCGGCTTCCTGTCCAAGCATCTGATGGACCTCGGGGGCGGCGCAGACCGTCGGCTAAAGAGCAAGACCCCGCTCTGAGTAATTAAGGGCGGGGAAGTTTATAGCGCCACCCGGCACGCTGCAGCATAAAAAAACACAGCCCCCGAAGGAACTGTGCTGCTCAAGCTGCCTAATGCTACTTATGCCAGTGCGTGCTAGATCAAATATATATATTGCGGCTGACAGAAGCTCTGCCTTGGCCGTATTTTATAGTTTAACTACGTTCGCTGCCTGTGGACCACGGTTACCGTCAGTAACATCGAATTCTACCGCTTGGCCTTCGTCCAAAGTCTTAAATCCGTCGCCTTGAATCGCTGAGAAGTGAACGAATACATCTTCGCCGCCTTCAACTTGAAGGAAACCATAACCCTTTTCTGCGTTAAACCATTTTACTGTACCTTTCAAATGAACAACCTCCTAAAAATACCGCCATATATGGCGTATGCTTACATTATACGCTTTCTAAACTTGTAAAGCAATCCATCTTTTCCCTGATTTCGTGATTTAATTTGCTTTTCCCTTCTCCGGTGCGTTATCATTGACCCAAAAGCCAAAAATCGCCAGGGTGGTAATGATAATGATCAAAAAACATGAAATATACAAAACAGACAAGTGGAACATGATGACGGTGGAAGTTCAGGGACGTTATATTATCCTTCGTGAAATCTCCGACCAATGGGGAGAAGAAACGCATACCTTCATGAGCCGTCCGGCTATGATGCAGTGGGTGAACAACCGCTTCAACAAAGAGTCTTACAAGGATAATGAAGAAGAGTACAAGAATATCATCGCCGCCTTCAAACAGGTGTAGCCCGGCATGGAAAATGAGAGTCTTGTCATTTATGTAATTGTCGTCCTGTGTCTGGGTGCCGTACTGATTATGAGCAAGGACAAAATGCCCCCGCGCATGAAGCGCGGGATGGCATTAACCGCAGTCATTATGATTGCGTTGGCTTTTGTCTTCATTATTTATAGCCTGCTCACATAACTTCATCTGTAAGCACACTTATGAATTAATAAACATGAATTGGCAGGGCATACTAAGCAGACTTTGAGAATCAGGAGGCTGCCGTCATGTCCGTTACCGCCAAGTCACTCCCGCTCTTGCTTGCGCTCAGCCTGCTGCAAGGAAATCTGTCCTCAGCGCTCCCGCAGGCGGAGAGCAGCTCAGCCGCATCCCATCTACCGAGGAGGATTTCTATGGAACAATTACCTAAGAGAAGTGAAGTGCCCGCCGAGAACCGCTGGAAGCTTGAAGATATGTTTGCTTCAGAGGAGCAATGGGATGCCGAATATAAGGAAGTCAAGGAACTGATCACAAGCGCTGCCTCCTTCCAAGGGAAGCTGGATTCACCGGATGCCCTCAAGGAGTGCTTTGAGCTGGACGACAAGCTGTCGCTGCTGACTGAACGCCTCTATGTCTATGCGCATATGCGCCAGGACGAGGATACGGCGGCTCCGAAATATCAGGCTCTCTCCTCCAAGGCCAAGAAGCTGGGTGTTGAAGCGGGTGAAGCCCTTTCTTTTGTGACACCTGAGATTCTGGCCCTGCCTGACACGACGCTGGACCAGTTCATCGCCGACCCTTCGCTCTCCGACTACACCTTCACCTTGACTGAAATGAAGCGCGAGAAGGCTCATGTCCTCTCCAAGGCGGAAGAGGCCCTGCTGGCTCAGGTCAGCACTATTGCCCAGGCCCCCCAAACCGTATTCAGCATGCTGAATAATGCAGATCTGAAGTTCCCGAAGATTAAGAACGAAGAAGGCAAGGAAGTCGAACTGACGCACGGAAGCTATATTCAATTCCTCGAAAGCCCGGACCGCGAGGTACGCAAGAACGCCTTCAAAGCGGTCTATGAAACTTACGGCAAGCAAAAGAACACGATTGCCGCCACGCTGAGCGCGAATGTGAATAAGAATGTATTTTACTCCCGTGTGCGCAAATATCCTTCTGTACTGGAAATGTCCCTGTACGGTGACAATATTCCGAAGGAAGTCTACACGAATCTGATCGACACTATTCATGAGAGCCTGCCGCTGATGCACCGTTATATGAAGCTGCGCCAGAAGCTGCTTGGAGTAGATGAGCTACATATGTATGACTTGTTCGCTCCGCTCGTGGACGAATATAAGCTGGATATTACGTTTGACGAGGCCAAGAAGATTACCAAGGAAGGCCTGAAGCCGCTTGGCGAGGACTACCTGAGTGTTCTGCAGGAAGGCTATGACAAGAGCTGGATCGATGTATACGAGAACGAGAATAAACGCTCCGGCGCATACAGCTGGGGGGCTTACGGCACCCATCCTTACGTGCTGCTGAACCATAATGACAATCTGAACAGCATGTTCACACTGGCACATGAGATGGGTCACGCCCTGCATTCCTACTATTCGGACACGGCGCTGAAATACCGGGACGCACAGTACACTATTTTCCTGGCGGAGGTTGCTTCTACTACCAATGAGGCGCTGCTGATGGATTACCTGCTGAACAAGTCCACGGACCCGAAGGAAAAAATGTACCTGCTCACCTATTATGCCGACCAGTTCCGCACGACGGTATTCCGGCAAACGATGTTCGCTGAATTCGAGAAGATCATTCACCAGCGTGCTGAAGAAGGCGAATCGCTTACACCGCAGGATCTCTCTGCGATCTACTACGATCTGAATGTCAAGTATTACGGCAAGGATATGGTAATTGATCAGGATATTGAGATGGAGTGGGCGCGGATTCCGCATTTCTATAACAGCTTCTACGTCTATAAATATGCTACCGGCTTCTCGGCGGCGACGAGCTTCGCCAAACAGATTCTGGAGGAAGGCACACCGGCGGTAGACCGTTACCTCGGCTTCCTGAAGAGCGGCGGCAGTGATTATTCCATCAACATTCTATCCAAAGCCGGAGTGGATATGTCCTCGCCTGAGCCGATCCGCGAAGCTATGAGCGTATTCGAGAGCGTGATCGAACAGATGGAGCAGTTGACCAAGTAACACAGAAGGCTTAGTATTACAGTAATCCCTTGCCCTTTGCGGGCAGGGGATTTGTATTGTCAGATCATCCTGAGGAGGAAGCTATATGAAATTTCAATGGTCACTTATATTAGGCTTATTTTTCGCTCTGCTGACTGCAGTTTTCGCAGTAATGAATGTGGATACGGTGCCCGTTAATTTCGGGTTCGACTTTGTCAGCATTCCGCTTATCCTCGTTATTCTTGGCTGTGCGCTGATCGGCGGGGTTGTAGTCGGTTCGTACGGAATTTTCCGCCAGTATAAGCTGCAGAAGCAGATCAAGAACCTGAACGCTGAGCTTGCCAAGCTCCGTGACGCGGGTAGTGTCAACATGGAACCTATCCCTGGTGAGAGTGACCTTTTTACTCCAGAAGGATCATCCCAGCTGTAACCCATAGACGAATAGGAGGAATTATCCTTGCTTAACATACAGCCCAATGAAGAATATATTCTGAATCTGCTCAAAAAACTGCTCGATACCCCAAGCCCCAGCGGCTTCACCGCCCAGGTGATGTCTCTGGTGGCCGAAGAAGCGGCAGCGCTCAATATTCCGCTTACCTGGAATGAAAAAGGCGGTGCGATGCTCACCGTACCCGGACTTGACCCTTCGCGCACGATCGGCATCAGCGCCCATGTGGATACGCTCGGTGCCATGGTCCGCTCCATTAAGTCTAATGGTACCCTCCGCTTAACCTCTGTGGGCGGATTCAGCATGAACAGTATTGAGAATGAATATTGCATCATCCATACCCGCAGCGGCTTAACCTATACCGGTACGATCCTGACCAGTCATCCTTCTGTGCATGTGTATGCCGATGCCCGTGATTTCAAGCGTGCGGAAGAGAATATGGAGATCCGGATTGATGAGCTGGTCTCCACCAAGGATGATGTGCTGAAGCTGGGGATTTCAGTCGGGGACTTTATTTCGTTTGATGCAAGGGCCGTGCTTACCCCCAGCGGATATATCAAATCCCGCCATCTGGACGACAAAGCCAGCGTAGCCGCCTTATTCGGGCTGCTGGAGAGTATCCATCGCGAAGGCTGGAAGCCGCTGCATAACCTGTGCATGCTCATCTCCAACTATGAAGAGGTAGGTCACGGCGCTGCCTGGATTCCAGGGGAGATCAATGAGATGATCGCTGTGGACATGGGCGCGATGGGCGATGACCTCAGCTGCAAGGAGACGGATGTCTCCATCTGTGCCAAGGACTCCTCCGGCCCGTACGACTATGCCATGACCAGCCGCATGATCGAGCTGGCGAACGGTCTCGCTATTCCATTCGCGGTCGATATCTATCCGCAATACGGCTCCGACGCCTCTGCTGCGCTGCGCGGCGGCAATAATATCCGGGCCGCACTGATTGGACCTGGCGTACACGCCTCGCACTCCATGGAGCGTACCCACAAGCAGGCTGTGCTGAATACGGCTAAGCTGCTGGCGGCTTATGTTGGGGCGAACTGATCAGGCTGCTCGCCACGGCGGGTCACTTTCTATAACAACACGACCTGGATATTTAGTAAACAAGTACAAAAAGGCAGCACCAGCTCATTTCAATAGCTGGTGCTGCCTTTTTAGTTGACCATGGTGATATAGTAATTAGACAAATATTACTTTACACGGCCAAAATGTTGCAACTATTGCAACCTGGCCCGCCCATAATTGGACATTTGCATGGATTCCTGTATAAATTGCAACAATTCCCCTACCCACCGGCTCCGGTGAGGAGTTATCCTGCATTTTGTGCAACATTTGCGGATTAGAGCTGGGATAACGAGTGAGATGCTGCATTTTGGGCAGGATTTCCGCATAACCCTCTGACTTTGAGGATTAGGGCTGTGTTCACGCGTGAGATGTTGCATCCCCCGGTTAAGGCCATACCTGCTCCAGCTTGTCCGCATAGTACTTAATCGCCTTGCGGTAATCCTGGATACCGGGATCAGAGGATGTGTCCGCAAGCAGGGTGAGCAGCAGCTCCATGGCTTCGGTATGCGCGCCGAGATTATGCAGCGTCATGGCCAGAAAAGCCTTAAATTCCGCACGCTGCGGGAATTCAAGCGCACCCTGCTCCAGCACCACACGGGATTCCGCATACTGCCCCAGCGTCCGGTACGTGCTGCCCAGGCCCAGCATCGCGCCTGCCTTCTGGTCCGCATCTGGAAGCCCCAGGGCAAGACTCTGCTCGTAATAAGCTACCGCCTCACTCTCCAAGCCCAGCACATCATGCGTCCATGCCAGCTGATAATGCAGCTCAGCGTTACTGTCGCCCTCTGAGAGTAGCTGTAGCAGCATGTCCCTCGCTTCTTCAGCTTGGCCAGAGGAGCGCAGCTGGACGGCTTCTTCTATCGTATGAGTCACAGCCACTGTCCCCTCCTCCTACGCGGTGTTACTTCCCAGCGATCTTCTCCGCCAGCTCATTGAGATACGTCCAACGCTCCATCAGACGCTCCAGCTCTGCCTCGGCCTGCCGCTGCTTCTCCACCAGCTCCTGGAGTCTGCCGGAGTCGGCGAAGGCTGCTTCCATCTGGGCCGAGAGGTCTGTCAGTTGCTGCTCCGCCTGTTCAATCGCCTCGTCTATGCCCTCGTACTCACGCTGCTCCTTGAAGGTGAATTTCAGCTTCTCACGCGGCGCTGACCCAGCCTGTGTATTCCCGCTCTGCTCAGCAGCCGCAGAATTAGCCCCGCTGGCGCTGCGGCCGGAGCCGCCTTCTGCCTTACCGGAGTTCCCGTTGCCGGATGGGACGTTCTTCGCCAGCCACTCTTCATATTCGCTATAGTCCCCGACATGCAGGCGGATGCCCCCATCCTCGAAGGCAATCAGCTTATCCACGGTGCGGTCCAGGAAGTAGCGGTCATGCGATACCGTGAAGACTACGCCAGGGAATTCATCGAGGTAATCCTCCAGCACAGCGAGTGTTCCGATATCCAGATCATTCGTCGGCTCATCCAGCAGCAGCACGTTGGGCGCTCCCATGAGGACACGCAACAGATAGAGACGTCTTTTCTCGCCGCCGGACAGCTTGGAGATTGGCGTCCACTGCATCGCGGGTGGGAACAGAAAGCGCTCCAGCATTTGCCCGGCGGTGATGACACTGCCGTCTGCGGTCTTGATGATCTCGGCTTCTTCCTTCACGTACTCGATCGCCCGCAGGCTGAGATCCATGTCCTGATGCTCCTGGGTGAAATAGCCCAGCTTCACGGTTGTCCCGAGCTGTACCTCGCCGCTGTCCGGTGTCAGCCTACCGGCAATCAGGTTAAGCAGCGTAGACTTGCCGCTGCCGTTCTTGCCTACAATCCCCACGCGGTCCTGCGGCACAGCAATATAATTCAAATCCTTGATTAAGGTCCGGCCGTCCAGTGATTTGGTGAGCTCCTGAAGCTCAATGATTTTTCGGCCCAGTCTTGTGGAAGCTACAGAGATATCCATAGATGAGGCCGAAGCCCCTCCCGTGCTCTCCTTAAGCTTCTCGAAGCGGTCGATCCGCGCCTTCTGCTTCGTGGAGCGGGCCTTGGCCCCGCGCCGAATCCAGGCCAGCTCGGTGCGCAGCAGATTCTTGCGCTTCTGCTCGGCCGAAGCCTCACGTTCTTCACGGTCTGCCTTCAGCTCCAGGAACCGCGAATAGTTCGCTTCATACCGGTACAGATTCCCGCCGTCCAGCTCAAGCATTACACTGGCTACCCGTTCCAGGAAATAACGGTCATGCGTCACCATCAGCAGCGCCCCGCGCCGCTTCTGCAAATACTGCTCCAGCCAGGCTACGGAATCCGTATCAATATGGTTGGTAGGCTCATCCAGAATCAGCAGCTCGGATGGTGTAATCAACGCTGCCGCCAGCGCGACACGCTTGCGCTGTCCGCCCGACAAGCTCTCCATCCGGGCATCGAACTGGGTAATCCCCAGCTTCGTAAGGACCGTCTTAGCCTCACTTTCCAGCTGCCAGGTGCCGGCCGCGTCGATGGCCTGTCCAATTCGGACAAGCCTGCCCTCCAGCCCTGAATCTCCCGGATTCTGCTCCAGAAGAGACATCACCTCCATATATTCACGCATCGTCGCAAGCTCCGGGTCCTCTCCGGCAAATACCTGCTGCAAGACTGTATTTCCAGGCTCGTAAGGCGGATTCTGGGCCAGGAACTGCACCCGTACATCATTGCCGATGGCAATCTGCCCTTCATCTGCTGTATCGAGCCCGGCGATAATCTTCAAAAAGGTTGATTTTCCCGTGCCGTTTACGCCAATTACGCCTATCTTATCCCTGTCGTCCATGCCAAAGGAGGCATCACGAAACAGGGTTTTCTCCCCGTAGCTCTTGGAGAGATGTTCCACTGTCATAATATTCATCAGTTGTCCTCGCTTGCCTTATATTTTGAAACCGGAATTGGCTGTATTCACTTAAGATTCAGCTTCAGCAGGGAAGTCCCCCAGCGCCGAATCCAGGCTGCCCAGTGCCCCCGTGATAAAGAGCCTCGCCGCAAACTTCGCCCGCTTATCCGCATCTGCCTCGGCAAATTCAGGGTCGAACAGGATGTCCATCTTCAGACGATCCAGAATCCCGATATACGACTGTGCCATCAGCTCCGGCTCGGTAGCCCCGCCTTCCAGCAGCACCTTCACCACAGCCTGCATATAGGCTTCCATAAACTGTGCCATATAAGCCACCAGCTCAGGGTTATTGTTAGGCGCACGGAAGAACAGCTTCGTATGCTGCTTGCGCTCATAGTAATAGAACAGATGATGCTCTGCAATAACGGAGAGCTTGTCTGTCAATGTGGAGCGGGTCCTCAGCTTGCCCTCAAGCTGCTCAAGGAAGCCTTCGCAATCGCGGCGGGTAACCGCCATGAAGAGTTCCTCTTTGCTTTTAAAATACAAATAGACCGTACCCTTGGCAATGCCTGCACGTTCGGCCACTTCCGACATCTTCGTCTCATAAAAGCCGCCTGAACCGAAAAGCTCATAAGCGGCATCCAGAATAGCTGCATGTTTGTCTACGGATGCACTGCTCAACGGTTCACCTCCCAACCCATAAAATCCAGCATGTTACCGGATAACGCAACGGCCGGCTTAACCCTCAGATCCGTCCTTATCCTATGTAACTGATATAACTGACCAGCAGCGCTACAGCACCGCCTATTATAGAACTTACAGCATTTACAGTATCATTGTCCATCCAGCGCCAGCCCCTGGCGTATACCGTAGGCTTCCCGCAGTGCTTGGAGGCTTCGACCTCGCGGCTGCAGACCGTGCAGCGGTTCATCCGTTGCACGGTAGCACCCAGAACCGAGTCGGCAAAAGCTCCCGCAAGCCCGCCCAGCAATCCGGCCAGCACCAGCAGCCAGAAGGCATGGGGCGTCATGCCTGAGGCCGCCCGCAGCAGCCAGGAGGCCGCGCCGATAAGCGCCCCTCCTGCCGCTGCGGCCAGCGTCCCGGGCAGGGATACGCCGCCGGAGGTGCCTGCCTGCAGCACCTTACCGGTCAGCACCGACCGGGGAGGCTTCCGGGCCAGCGTACCGATCTCTGTCGCCCATGTATCCGAGGTCACGGTAGCCATCACCCCGATGAACAGGAAGCCCCAGAGCTCCAGCGGATAGACCGCGTTCAGCAGAACGGCCAGCATCCCGAGTCCGCCGTTGGCGAAGACCTGTCCCGCGTCGCGGCGTCCGGTTTTATCATACGTGGA
Source organism: Paenibacillus sp. FSL H8-0332 (assembly GCF_037963835.1). Taxonomy (NCBI): domain Bacteria; kingdom Bacillati; phylum Bacillota; class Bacilli; order Caryophanales; family Paenibacillaceae; genus Paenibacillus; species Paenibacillus sp. FSL H8-0332. Next base: position 2,187,326 of record NZ_CP150145.1, on the reverse strand, counting down.
CTCCAGCTCTGCCTTATTCTCATGATGAAGCTTCGAGAGCAGGGTTGAGGAGGTGAAAAACACGAGCAGGATACCGAACCAGAACAGATTCCCCGCACCGAAATAGATCGTCCCCATGACCACTGCCGCCACCATTCCTGAGAAGCTAAGCGACTGCTTCCAGTAAGCGGCTCCGGCAACCAGCAGCGCACCGCAGGCCCCGATCAGCCATTGGAGTAGTTCAAGTCCTGAGAGCATCGCCTTAACCGATCAGGCAGGTGCCCATGAGGCGCGCGCCCCAGAACAGCTCGAACGAATCGCCCGCCACTACCGGACCTACCCCAGCGGGGGTTCCAGTGAAGATAATATCGTCTTTGCCCAGCCCGTAGCGGGCGGCAATGAATTCAACGATTTTTTGCAGGGAAAAAATCATGTTCTTCACGTTCCCGCGCTGAACCTCAATTCCGTTCTTGCGGACAGTGAAGTCTGTGGCCTCCAGCTCCTCCTGCTCAGGCAATGCTATATAAGGGGTGAGCGGAGCCGCGTTCTTGAAGCCTTTGGCAGCAGTCCAAGGCAAGCCCTTGCGCTGCAGATCATTATGCACATCACGGAGTGTGAAGTCGAGGCCCAGCGCCATGACATCCACCAGCTCCTGCACACTCATCCCCGGCACGTAATCACGCGCAATGCGCAGCACCAGCTCCCCCTCGTAATGAATCAGTCCGGCGTCCTTGGGCAGATAGATGATCGCTTTATCCAGGGCCACGGCAGCATGAGACGGCTTCAGGAAGATCAGCGGTTCGGCCGGCACCTGATTGCCCAGCTCCTCCGCATGTAATTGATAGTTACGTCCTACACAGTATACATTATTGATCGCACTGCTCATTGTTCCTTCAGCTCTCTTCCTCTATGAATTGGTGTGCTTACAGCAGCCTGATCAAGCCTTCAAAAATATATCGCCCCAAATATCCGGACGGTTCGTACAGATCATAATATCGGAATGTATCTCCGACAGGCGGCGCATTTCCTTGCCCTTGTTCAAGGTCCAGGCCATCACCTGCACCCCGCGTTCAATCAGGGATTTGGCCAAAACCGGGCTAAGCCGGTCGTAGCTGATGGATAAGAAGGAGCAGCCCAGCTCATCAAGCTTACCCGCCGGATCACCGGATCTGGAGTCATAGATAAGCCCTGTATGGAACCGCGCGTCCAGCTCCTTGATCCGCCGCAATACACCGGCATCGAACGAGGTCAGCACCACTTCCTCGCGCATTCCCCTGGCATTCACCAGATCAATCACCGCCTGCGCAAGACCGGGGTACATCTCGCCCACCGTCTTCAGTTCGATGTTTAACCGCAGCCGTCCTGACGCCAGAGCGAGCACCTCTTCCAGAGAAGGCACCCGCTCTCCGCGAAAAGCACGCCCTTTCCAGCTCCCCGCATCCAGCCGCCGCAGCGGCTCGTACTCCATATTTTTCACCTTGCCGTGTCCGTTGGTCGTACGGTCCAGGGAATAATCATGGATGACCACGGGAACCCCGTCCTTCGTCAGCTGCACATCGATCTCCATCCAGCGTACATAAGGCAGCGCAAGTGCCAGCCGCACGGCGGCCAATGTGTTCTCAGGAGCTTTACCGGAAAAACCACGGTGTGCTACACACATATTGTTCATCATTGATACGCACCTCCGGCTATTTCACCGCTTGGGTCACAGTACCGTCATTGCGGACCTTGATCAGACCTGAAGAAATTGACTGTATTCTGTGCAGCAGAAGCTGCCCGTCGGCTTCATTCATCGGCACCGGCTGCGCCAGCTCAGCATCCATCGGCTTCAGCTTAAGAGCGCATTGCCCCTGCTTGCTGCATTCCGCCTGGAATACCGCCGTCTCCCAAGTAGCCGGGATGGAGCCGCGTGTGAAAATAAAGTTGCCTGTGCTGTAGGCAATCCATTTGCCTTTGTACGGCTCAATTCCCTGCAGCACATGCGGATGACCGCCCATCACCAGATCCGCTCCGGCATCAATGAAGCTATGTCCGAGCGCCTGCTGGGTCTTGTCATACTGCTCCATCCGCTCCCGCCCCCAATGGACGACGACAACGACAACATCGGCCTTTTGCTTGGCTGCGGCAATTGCCTTGAGCGCTTCTGCACTGTCGTACACCGAGGCAAGGCCAGGCTTGCCGGCTTCCGCCTTCCATTCAATCACAGGCATCACCCGTGTGACGCCCAGCAGGGCAATCTTAATTCCATTACGTTCAAAATACTGCGCAGCATAAGCCTCCTGGCTATTCCTCCCTGCCCCCACATGAGGGATTCCGCGCTCGCCCAGATGCTTCAGGGTGTCCAGCAGACCTTCCTCCCCCTGATCCAGCGTGTGGTTGTTAGCCAGATTGACGGCATCCACACCGGCGGCCTTGAGCGCATCCAGTGCTTTCGGCGGGCCCTTGAACACAAACTGCTTGTTCTTGGCCCCAACCCCGCGTGTAGTAATCGGAGTTTCCAGATTGACTACCGTGAGGTCATCCTTCTTGAACATTCCATCCAGCGCGCTGTAGGAATAATCGTAGCCCTTCTGCTCCAGCAGCGCACCTGCTTTTCCGCTGAAGATGATATCTCCGGCAAAGCTCAGCTTCACCGTCCCGCCGGAGGTATTCTCCGGCAAGCCTGCGACCAGCCCGCTGCTGCTCCCCGTTGTGGCCTGCGGCGCATTCGTAGCTTCCGTCTGTTTCGCTGGTGAAGGGGTAGGAGCTGCCGTAGCGGTCGTAGCGGCTGCCGCCGTCTCCGTAGGCACGGGAGAAGCCTCCGGTGTTCCCTCCGGAGCAGGCTCCGCAGTGGCTGTAGCCTCCGTCCCAGGCGCTTCCTCTGTAGGAACGGCTTCTGTAGGGACTGCCGCCGTTGCAGCAGCTTCCGGTGAAGGTGAAGTAACGAGCGCCGCTGGCGGAGCAGCAGAGCCCTGCGGGTCCTTGCCGTCCATGAATGAATAAGCGAGCGCAGCGGTAATCAGCAGCAGCAACGCCACATTGACCCACGCCCATACCCTTCTGCGCCGTCGCCTGCTATGTTGTCTCTTGCCTTGTCTATTGCCTGATCTCGGCGGATACATGAGTGCAAGTAATCTCCTTTACCCTTAAAGTGTTTCTATTATAGCATATCTATCAGCTGGCGCTCCAAGCGGGGAGCGGCGGTGCCAGTTATAAAAAACGGTGGAGCGCCACTGCTCCGCTCCACCGTTTCTTTTATACTGTAGCTCCCGCCGGTTCCGGCAGCTTCTGGAGGCTGGCTGCGGCAGTCTCAGCCGTAAGCTTCGCCTGCTTGATGCAGTCCGGCATCCCGATGCCGTCATATCCTGCGCCAAAGGCATAGACGCCGGGCAGCTGCTGAGCCAGCTCACTGCGCAGGCCGGCAATGCGGCCAGGATGGCCGACCGGATACTGCGGCATGGACGACCTCAGCCGGGTGATCTCTGTGAACAGCGGTGCTGCGGTGATCCCCATAATCTCCTTCAGGTCCTTGCGCACCAGCTCCGCCAGCGCTTCATCCGGCAGCTCTACATTCTGTTCGTCCCCCGAACGTCCTACGTAACAGCGCAGCAGCACCTTATCGTCAGGGCTGGTATGCAGCCATTTCGTAGAGGTCCAGGTGCAGGCTGTGATGTTCCGCCCTTCCTTACGCGGAACAAGGAAGCCCGATCCGTCATACTCGGTAACGATATCTTGCCGGGTGAACGCCAGAACCACATTGGCAACTGATACATAGTTCACTGCATCCAGCGCCGATACATCCACATGGGGACGCAGCAGCTCTGCGGCTGCGAAGTTCTGCACCGTAACATAGATATCGTCTGCTTGCAGCAGCTCACCGTTGTCCAGCTCGACTTCATAGCGGAGAGTGCCGGAAGAACCCGCACCTCCCAGAACCCGGATGGATTTTGCTCCAGTCCCCGTGAGCTGGCGGACATCCTGCAGCTCATGGATGAGCGCATGCACGAGACTTTGCAATCCTTGCCGGAAGGTGAGAAAGGCGCTTTTCTTCGTTCCAGTATGGGTCTCCACCGGCTTCCTGCCGGTCGTCATTCCACGGATCAGGCTGCCGTACTGGCGCTCGACCTCACCGAACTGCGGAAAGGTCGCCTGAAGGCTGATCTTGCGCATATCCCCTGCATAGATTCCTGCCAGGAGCGGCTCCGTCATATTCTCCAGCACCTCTGTACCAAGACGGCGCTCAATCAGATCGCCAAGCGACTCATCCTCGGAGCTACGGCGGGGCGGGATTACGAAATCCATCATCGCCCGCATTTTGCCGCCAAAGGAGACCAGTCCGCTCTTCAGGAAGGGCTTCAGCTCTGTCGGAATGCCCAGCACAAGACCCGCAGGCATAGGATGAAGCTTGCCCCGCTGCAGGATGTAGGTCTTCTTGGCGTTCGGATTCGTGCTTACCAGCTCATGGTCCAGCTCCAGCTCCCTGGCCAGATCGACCATCGCCGTCTTACGGGCCAGGAAGGAATCCGGGCCCTTCTCAATCACGAAGCCGTCACGATGCAGTGTCTCGATTTTGCCGCCAAGGACCTTGTCCTTCTCGATTAAGGTAATCTCCGGCTGTGTTCCGGCCTCACGGTAGAACTTGCGGATATAATAAGCGGCGCTGAGCCCGCTAAGGCCTCCACCGATAATGACTACCTTGCGGGGAGATGCGGTCATGACAGATTCACCTTCAACTGGTTTGCCTTCGTACGCACCACATCGCTGAGCACCGACATATAAGCCGGATCACTGTTCAGCGAGTCAATCCGCAAGAGACGCAGATCCAGCTCAGAGGCAAGCTGCTGCGCTTCAATATCCAGATCGTACAGCACCTCCAGATGGTCGGAGACGAAGCCGATCGGGGCTGACAGCACGTATTTCACCTGGCTCTCGGCCAGCTCACGCAGTGTGTCGAGAATATCCGGTCCCAGCCAAGGCTCCGCCGTCCGGCCTGCACTTTGCCAAGTGAACTGCCAGGATTCAACCCCTGCCTGAGCGGCAATCGCCTGAGAGGTCTCCAGCAGCTGGTCACGGTACGGATCGCCCATCGCCAGAATGCGTTCAGGAAGACTATGTGCACTGAACAGCACGCGGACATCCTCCCGCACTGCACCTGTCTCTTCGAACTCATCGAGCTTGGCAGTCACTCTCCGGCTAAGCACATCGATCAGCTCGGGGTGCATATGGTAGTTCTCTACGAACTCCATATGAATGCCGCAGGCTTCGGCTTTTTCCTTGGCGCGCTTGATATAGGTTCCTACACTCATCACAGAGTAATGCGGGGCCAGCACAATGCCTATCGCCTGGGTAATTCCGTCCCGGACCATAGCCTCGACACCATCCTCGATGAACGGTCTGGCATGCTTGAGCCCCTGGTAGCAGACATACTGGATCTGCCCGCTGTTCAGCTTGGCCTGCAAGGCTTCCACCTGACGGTCGGTATTCTCTCTTAGCGGAAAAACCCCGCCGACAATCGCCTTATAGCGGCCCTTCAGCTCTTTGAGCTGCTCAGCAGAAGGAGCGTTCCCCCGCCGGATATGCGTATAATAAGCCTCTACATCCTCAAGACTCTCAGGCGTGCCGTACGACATCACGAGTACTCCAATTTTGTTGGCCACGGTTTCCATCCCCTTTTACGAATAATTAACGTCCTATACAGCAAAGAGAGCAGCAAAGGCTGCTGCCATCTTGATGCTATTTCTTCAACTATGCCAGCGGCGGTGCCGCCTGTTTCATTGCCGCTGCTGAATACTCATGCACATAATCCGTCAATTCCTTGAGTGTGTCCAGTGAAGCTTCAGGGAATAATCCATGTCCCAGGTTAAAAATATACCCCGGCCGCGTGATGCCTTCATCGATCAGTTCCTTGGCCCGGGCTTTGAGCATATCCATCGGCGCGGTCAGCAGGTATGGATCAAGATTGCCCTGAACCGCATAGCCTCCGCCTAGTCTGCGCCGTCCTTCGGTGATGCTTACCCGCCAGTCCAGTCCGATCACATCGGCCTGCAGCTTGGTCAAGCTGGGGAGCAGCTCCCCTGAGCTGACACCGGGGAAGTAGATCTTGGGAACCTCCAGATCGGACAACTCGGCAAAAATCCGGGTGATCGTCGGCAGCACATACTGCTCGAAATCACGCGGAGCCAGCGCCCCGACCCAGCTGTCGAACAGCTGGAACGCCTTCCCGCCGCTTGCCACATGAGCGCGCAGATAGGTGATAACCATATCGCCCAGCTTCTCCATCAGCTTCTCCCACACCTGAGGCTGGCTGAACATCAGCTCCTTGGTGCGGTGATAGGTCTTGGACGGTCTGCCTTCGATCAGATAACTGGCGATGGTGAACGGAGCCCCGGCAAAGGTGATCAGCGGAACGTCCAGCTCCTTGTCCAGTATGGCGATGGTCTCCAGAATATGGCCCAGATCGCCCTCCACATCAATTGGCTTCAGCCGTTCCACATCACTTGCGGAGCGGAGCGGATTATCGATAACCGGCCCGATGTTCTTTACAATGTCAAAATCCACACCGAGGGAGGCCACCGGATTCATGATGTCAGAATACAGAATGGCTGCGTCCACGCCCAGCTTGCGCACAGGCATCAGGGTCACCTCAGCCGCAAGCTCCGGTTGCTTGCAGATCTCCAGCAGCGAATATTTCTCCTTAATTGTACGGTAGTCGGGATCATACCGGCCAGCCTGCCGCATGTACCATACGGGGGTGTACTCCGTGTTCTGCTGTCTGCAGGCGCGGATAAAAGTGTCGTTGTAGGTCATGATAAGATCTCCATTAGATTTGATAGATTACTGTGAAAAACACATATCATTATTATGCCCCTTTTGTAAGCGGCTAACAACCGCCTCACCCGAAAGGGAATGACAATCCCATGACATTACTATGACATGTGTTGCATTGTCCGGCTGAAAAACTATGATATACTGATATAATGTCAATTTTTCGTGAACAATGTAACATTGAAATCCCTTGAAAGGAAGTGAAAGCACTTTGAAGAATTGGGAGACCTGGAAAGTCAACCTCATGGTGCTTTGGTTCGGCCAGTTTCTGGTAAATGCAGGTATGACTATGATTACCCCGTTTCTGTCGCTTTATCTCGCCAAAGATTTGGGAGTGACCGGCGACCATGCGATCGGCATGTGGGCCGGGCTTATTTTTGCCGCCAACTTCTTGACCTCGTTCATCTTCCAGCCGCTATGGGGCAAGCTTGCCGACAAATACGGACGCAAAATCATGCTCCTGCGCTCCAGCTTCGGCATGGCGATTGTTATCGTCCTGATGGGCTTCGCCCAGTCCCCGATGCAGCTGCTGCTGCTCCGGCTGCTGAACGGAACCATCTCCGGCTTCAACCCCGCGTCTATCGCGCTCGTCTCGGGAACAACGCCGAAACCGCGGATGGGCTTCGCGATGGGCCTGATGCAGTCCGGCGCGGTGGCCGGAACGATTCTCGGGCCGCTGATGGGCGGCTTGCTGGCGGACTGGATCGGGTTCCGTCCGATCTTTTATGTGGTCGGCGCGCTGCTATTCGTTGCGTCACTGCTGGCCTTATTCCTGGTCAAAGAGAAATTCGACCGGGTGGAAGCCGCGCAGGTCCCTCAGGTTTCCGTGCTTCAAGGCTTCAAGGAGCTGGCGAAGGTGCCGCAGCTTCCCGCCCTGTTCGGCGTGACCTTCCTGCTGCAATTCGCCATGATCAGCCCGATGACGCTGCTGCCGCTCTATGTTGAGAAGCTGCACGGCTCCGCTGTGAATATCGCTTTCTGGGCAGGCATGGTCAGTGCCGTCACCGGTATCTCGAACATGCTCGCTTCACCGCTGCTCGGCAAGCTCAGCGACAAGGTGGGGGCGCACCGGATACTGACCTTTGCGCTGATCGGCGCTGCTCTGTTCCTGATTCCGCAGGCGTTCGTGACCAGCGTCTGGCAGCTGATTCTCGTCCGCTTCCTGATGGGCGTCTTCATGGGTGGGCTGCTGCCGAGCGTCAACGCCCTGATCCGCTCCTATACGCCTGACGGCAAGGAGAGCCGGGCGTTTGGCTTCAACAGCAGCACGCTTGCGCTCGGCAATATGCTCGGTGCGGTGATCGGCGGATTCCTGTCCGGTTATATCGGCATTGAAGGCCTGTTCATTGTCTCCGGCGCCTTCCTGCTGATCAATACGGTCTGGGTGCGGATCAAGCTGTACAAGAAGACTGAACCCCGGCTATTCCGTTAAGAGGCTGGTGTGGCATAAGCTATTTCACCATTGCCAGCGCCAGGCCATCATAGGCAGGCAGCAGCGTGCTGGTCAGGCGGGGATCGCCCGCAATCATCTCATTGAAGCGGCGCATGGCCTGGACGGCCGGTCCGTTCTTCTCCGTATTGAGCGTGCGGCCGCGCAGAAAAATATTGTCCCCGGCAATAATCGCCCCCGGCGTAGCAAGCCGGATTGCATATTCCAGATAATTCGGATAATTCTCCTTATCGGCATCGATGAAGAAGAAATCATACCTGTGTCCCTGTGCTTCGAGCAGCTTCAGGCTATCCAGCGCGGGGCCGATCCGGTATTCTACCCGGTCACCGAAGCCCGCCTGCTCTAGATGGCTCTGTGCCAGCTCAGCATAGTCGGCCTTAAGCTCCAGAGACGTCAGACGGCCTTCCTGCGCCAATCCCCGGCACAGACAGATTCCGCTGTAGCCGCCAAGCGCCCCGATCTCCAGCAGGTTTGCGGAGCGGGAGAGGGTCACCAGCATCGTCAGCAATCTGCCGTAGCCCGGGGCAATCGACACCTCCGGCATGCCGCCCGCAGCGATGGCTGCTTTGACTTGGAGCAATAATTCATCTTCTGTATATAGCTGTTCACTGTATTCTTCCTGATTCTGCATATGTATTCTCCTCTTGAATGGGTGTGTGTACCTGCGGACAGGCATTGTGCAGAACTCTTCCTTACCCTATACTGTAAGCTGAACGTTCTACAGGTTCAGATGATAAACCAGTTACTCTTATTGTACTGGCTATACGTATTTATCCACAAGTTAAACGGAGTTGAGCGCACTTGGGCAAATTACAATTGATCGCCACCGCCCCTATGGGGCTGGAGGCTGTAGTAGCACGCGAATTAAACGAGCTGGGTTATGAGACCACGATCGAGAACGGACGGGTCCTGTTCAGCGGGGATTACATCGACATCTGCCGCTGCAATCTGTGGCTGCGTACCTCGGACCGTGTACTGGTTAAGATGGGCCAGTTCCCGGCCAAAACCTTCGATGAGCTGTTCGAAGGAGTGAAGGCGATTAATTGGGAGGACTGGATTCCCGAGAACGGCGAATTCCCGGTAGAGGGCCGTTCGCATAAATCTCAGCTGACCAGTGTACCTGCCTGCCAAGGGATTGTTAAGAAGGCCATTGTCGAGAAGCTGAAGCTGTCGTACCACACCGAATGGTTCCCGGAAAACGGACCCCGGTATGTGGTAGAAGTGATCCTGCTGAATGATATCGCGCTGATCACCCTGGACACCACCGGCCCGGCCCTGCACAAACGCGGCTACCGCCGACAGGCTACGGAAGCGCCGCTGAAAGAGACTATGGCTGCGGCTCTGATCCAGCTCAGCCGCTGGAACGGCCATCGTCCGCTCTATGATCCATGCTGCGGATCAGGCACGATTCTGATCGAAGCCGCGATGATCGCCTGGAATATCGCGCCGGGCCTGCGCCGCTCCTTTCCGTCCGAGCACTGGCCGGAGATTCCCCGGCGCCTGTGGGAAGAAGCCCGCGAAGAAGCTTTCGATGCGGTGCGTGACGATTACCCGCTGCAGCTGACCGGAACGGATATTGATCCGGCCGCGATTGAGATCGCCGAAGCGGCGGCGAAGAGCGCCGGACTCTCCGGTGAGATCACATTCAAGCATATGGCGGCTGCGAAGGCCCGGCCGGAAGGCGAATATGGCTGCATCATTACCAACCCGCCTTACGGCGAGCGCATCAGCAATGACAAGGAAGTGGAGAAGCTGACCCGCCAGTTCGGCGAGATGATGCTCTATCTGCCCACCTGGTCCTTCTTCGCCATCAGCCCGTACAAGGAGTTCGAGCAATACTACGGACGCAAGTCGGACAAGCGCCGCAAGCTCTATAACGGCCGGATCGAATGCCAATACTATCAATACCTGGGACCGCTGCCTCCACGGAAATAGAGGGAGCACCAGCGTGGCTCAGTAGCGAGACCCGTGATTTAGCGGGAGCCCCAGCTTAGCTGGGTAGCTAGACTCGTGGAATTAGCTTTAAGGGATATGAAGTAACTCTTAACAAGCCTTATGTCTTTGCAGCTATTTCGCGCTGCGGACTTAAGGCTTCTTGTTGTTTGGGGGTTGGGTTAAGGCCAACCGTTCCTCAAAATTGTTGCACAAAAGGCATGATCCCCCTTTGATGGCGGCCACATAAACTCCATTGTTGCACATTTTGCAGGATTTTGTGCCGAAATGAATCCGCAGCAGCTTGGAATGTTGCATTTCAGGCAGGATTTCCGGCACAGGGACCCATAGGAATTACGATTGTTGCAAATAGTGTAGGATTGCGGATATTGCTGTGGAAGTCCAGAGGGAATGCTATGAAGAGACTGAGGATTACTGGGGAAGATGCCCAAGACATCTCCTCCCGTAGCAAGCAAGTGGATAAATGTATCTTAATTTCCTTATTTCCGGAAGATGGACGGAAACAAGTGGATAAATAGCAGCTAATTTTGTTCGTTTTCGCTACTTGGGGTGAAGTCGCAGAATTTAAGTGCCATATTTCCAACTACTCCCGCCACCAGGCCCCATCATCCCTCAGCAAATGGAGAAAATCCACCTATTCTCCGGTTACCCTAACACTTCGAGCAATAGAAACAATCCTCCGCCGACAACAGAAACAGCCCCCGCCAACCTGTGCGGGAGCTGCACTACACTAACCTATTCATTCACCAAGTACTATTCCTTCACCTGATTCTGAATCTATTCCTTCACCAGAATCTATTCCAGCACCTTGTCTATTTCTTCACTGCCGGCTGCTTAACGAAAGCTTCTGCTTTGGCCAGCACCTCGTCTTCTGTCGGACCGCTGATGTAACGGCCGTTGATGTAGACGAACGGGCGTTTGCCGCAAGGTCCGCAGTAGGAGATGCAGCCTGTCTTGATCTCGGCATCAGGTGCCATCTTCAGCAGCTTGGGCACGATGCTCTTCATTTTGATATGATTGCACTCGTCACATAATCTTATATCGTTAGCCATGAAGCAACCCTTCTTTATGTCCGTAAAATACGGGCGGATCAACTAGTGATCGCCATGATTTCCTTTAGACGGATTAGTAATAACGAAACCTTCTTCGGGCAAGTAGAGATAATCAATCTTCACTCCGTCCAGCAGCGGCTGGCTCGGATCAAGAATGACATCAATATCCTTGTCAGTGGAGACCACTACATCGTTCTCCTTGGGCGTGTCCAGATCCAGCCCGTAGTGGGCATGGTCGCCGTGGGCATGTGTAATGGCTACACGCAGCTTAAGCTCGCTGTTGCCTTCAAGCTCCATGGTTTTTTTTATCACTTTAGCCGCATTGCGGGTAATTTTGACGTTCATTCGATTCCATCTCCCAGGCATCTATAGTTTAAATACTCAATAATTCATTTTAAGGAATACAGGCGGATAAAGCAACCATTAGCTGACATTCATCCGCAGTTGCACCAGTATTTTTCGCTAAAACGTCATCTTCCGCTGCTTAGCGCCGCATATTTGCGGTCCATCCGTGTCACGAACCAGCCCATCAGCAGCATCGTTACCCCGATATCGTCAATCGGTACAAACGGCATGAAATCGGGCAGTACCCAGTATAGCAGTGCCGGAATAGTGAACAGCAGCTTATCTCCCATAGCGACATTCGGTGAAACAATATACTTCCAGGAGCTGCGGAATATATGAGACCATTGTTTGAGCGACAACAGTTTTCTGAATTTCATAAGTAGTCCTCCCTGCTTCATTTGCTTAAGATTCCTTGAAATAGAAAAGGGCACAGCCGCTGAGCACCTAATGGAAGGATTGCGGCCGTACCCTTTGCTGTTATCTTACGCAAATTTGCAGAAATCGTTTCATTTTCAAATAAAATTTAATCGAATCCTCCCGAACTGTGCCAACGTTCACTCCGTCACCTTGACGTCATCCATCCGTGCAGTACTGGAATGCATCCGCAGGCCAATCTTCCCTCCGGCCGGCTGCGCCGCCGTATCGGTCCACTGGATCAGCTGGTTACCTCCGGCAGATGCTGTAATCGTACTGCCGCTGACCGTCACCTTCAGCTCAGTCCACTGGCCGGGCGTAACGGCAAAGCTGGCGCTGCTGACCATCGTGAGCGTTCCGGCTGTTTTTTTGAACAGCTCTGCCTTGTCGCCGGAATCGTTCAGCCGGAACAAGTAATAATTGGAAGCATTCGCATACCGGAACAGCAGTCCCGCGTTGGCGAAGGTATTCATCAGCTTAACTTTGGCCGAATACGTGTACTCCCTCCAGGAGGCGTCGCCCGTATAGGCAAGCGCTTCTCCTGTCCCGGAGTTCTGTGATAGAGCCTTCGTACCGTCATCCTCTATACTCCAGACCCCGCCGGAAGTCGTCCATCCGCTGGAATTGCCATCCTCAAAATCATCCTGAAACAGCGTAACCGGAGGTGTTATCGTACCCTGGAATTCAAAAGCTCCGATATCCGGCACGCCGTTATACAGCGTATTTCCGAAATAGTCCTGTCCTCCGTTATCGGCAACTACCACCCCTGTATTAAGCAGCGGAGAGGTCAGAGCCAGCTTATAGCCGTCTGCTGAATGGAGGCCGGTGGCTGTTCCGGGACTTACGAATCCGGGATTGCTGGTGATTTTATGGGGATCGTTCGGAACACTTGAATTCAGCCCGTAGAAGCTGTTGTGATCATACGTCATTCTCGGGCTGTTCGTGTACTGGCCGCTGGCCCCATTATAAAAGATATTGTTCGTGTAATAGGCCATTCCTGTGTTGCTCGCATGGGTCAGCGCCTTATTCTGCGTGCCCGAACGGTAGATGATGTTGTTGTAGACATAAAGATTACCGCCGCCGTTCACCAGATGGAACACCCCGTTCGCATCCTTGTCGTTCTGGCTGATATTGTAGCGGAAAATATTATTGTTCGTGTTGTTCATGACCAGCAGCGTGCCGCCTTCGTTGTTATAGCTGAAATTGTACTGGTAGATGCTGTCGTGCACCTCGATATCGAAGTCCCACGGCTGACCGTCTCCGCCCAGCATCCGGGTATCGGAGGCCTCGTTGTACTGGAAAATAGCACCCTTCGTATAATAAGCCCACTGCGCCGCAACGACAGTGATATCCTCAAGGTAATTGACGATGGATGTATTCACCTCGCAGGCTTCTCCGATGGACTTCGTCTTATTGTATTCGATCAGCGGCGAGGCACTGGCTCTGACCAGGATGCCGTCCCGGTGGATCTTCTCCACCACATTGCCGCGGATCACCACACCCCGGAAGGCGTCGAACTTATGCGTCCAGGCACTGTTGAAAAAAGCATCCGTCATCGTCTGAATCCCTGTATCCGCCACGTTGATCACGGTGTTATTCTCGATCAGAATATCTTCCCAGGTGCTCTCCGGTGCAGTATTTGCTCCGCGCGCATGGAAGTTGATGCCGCCTGTGCGGCGGTCTGTGCCGAAGATATCGTGAATGTCGAGATTGCGGATATAAATATGCCGGAAGTTCCCCGCTCCTGCTCCATCCCCCACCACCAGCACGCCGTTCCTCCGCATATCCGTGGGCTGCTGTCCGCTTGTAATCTCTAGATTATTAATCTCCCAATACGAGACATTGCGCAGCCGGACACCGAAGCCTTCTCCGCCTACAGCGGTGTTGCCGAAATGAATCAGCGGCTTGGCTCCGCTCCCGTAGCGGTCAACTGTTATCGGATTCCCCTCAGAGCCTGAGCCCTTAAGATCCAGATACTGGTCATTCCATACACTGCCCGCCTTAAGCAGAATCCGGTCTCCCGGGCTGAAGGTCACGCTGTTCACTTGGCCCAGCGTTTTCCAGGCTGCAGCTTCACTGGTGCCGGAATTGCTGTCGCTGCCCTGGGCAGAATCGACGTAATATGTGTTGCCTGCCGCCTCTGCAACAGGACCCGATAAGCCGGATAGGAGACTGAACAGTAAAAATGCAATCATGCCCAGCAGGGTCAACCTGCGCGGCCTGCCTTGCCTTGAATTATGTCTCACATGGTTACTTGTCATTCTAATCACTCTCCCGCAATTAGTTATAACGCTGTGATCGCCTCACCCAGCCAGGCTCCCTGCCCGACCAGCCCCTGCTGAAGCGCAGTAATATCTACCTTCCGGCTCAAGCTGTCCGTTCCGGCGGCCATCGCCGCCGCCATTCCTGCCGCCTGCCCCATAGCGAAGCAGTTGGGCATCACACGCAGCGAGCCTTGCACCACACGGTCCGAGGAGGCTGCGCGCCCTGCCACCCATACATTCTCCAGGCCAACCGGCAGCATACAGCGGTAGGGAACACCGTGGGATTTACCGGGCGGCAGATGGTGAATATGCATCGCCCCGCTGCTGCGCGCCATATGGATATCAATGAAGTAGCTGTTACGGGCAATATCATCCGGGAAGGAGGCCATATTCATGAAATCCTCCTGGGTCAGGACGTAGTCGCCCACAATCCGCCGCGTCTCGCGGATGCCGATCTGCTCACCAGTAGACACCAGATGGGCCTGTTCAAATCCGGGAACATACGCCCGGAAGAATTCCAGCTGGCGGCGGACCAGCTTACGCCCCTCTATGGCTCCCCGGGTCAAGTCCTCGGCTCTTACGCCGTCAATACCAAACACATGACCGAAATTCACACCGACCAGATAATCGGCCACCCAGGACAGCCCCGAGACAGAGTCCCGGCCCTGCGGCAGCTTCCCGTCCGCTTGCGCCCGCTGTACGGCTGCATGAATCTGATCCGTGTCACCGCTTTCATTCCGGTATTGCTCAAAACGCCTGCGGTCCACATTGGCCAGCAGGTAACACATGGTCGCGGCTTGAAGCTCGCCTGCTTCCCCGCCTTTGTGGAACGGTGCACCCGCCAAGGCGGCCAGATCGGCATCGCCGGTCGTATCAATGACTGTTTTGGCCCGGATGAGGCTCCGGCCGGACTTGTTGACGATCACTACACCGTCAATTCTGCCTCCGTCCGTATCCATAACCGTCTGGCTGGCGACGGTATGGAGCAGTACCTCTGCACCGCTCTCCGTAACAGCCTCGTCATACACGCGCTTCAGCACCTCCGGGTCGATTGGCACCCAATCCAGCTCGGCTCCGAAGCGTTCGCGGAATTCCGGCTCACATTCCGCCTTCATCCGCTCCAGCAGTTCCAGGCCGATGCCGCGCACCACAGCCTTCTCCCCGTCGCTGTAAGGGCAGAAGGCCGGAACCAGCGCAACGGTCCCCATGCCGCCCAGGAAGCCGCGCTGCTCAATCAGCAGGGTCCGGGCCCCGCTCCGGGCCGCCGATATCGCCGCCGCCACCCCGGCAGGCCCGCCGCCCGCAACGAGTACATCCACCTCATGGGAGACGGCAATATCCTCTGCAGGCAAGGTAAATACAGTTCTATTCATCGTTCTTCCTCCTTGAAGCTATACTTAGACTCCTCACCATTATAGTGAGGCGGAGGGGGCTATAGCGTGCAGACTGATTGCCTGTTCCGGTGAACAGTTTTGACTTTTATGGCTTGGCGTCATCCGTGGATGGCTCTCTGCCGTCCTCTTCCGGCGGCACAGCCTTGAATTCACTGGGATTTCGGCCGCTGTATTTCTTGAAGACCTTGGAGAAATACGCCCGGTCGGAGAAGCCGAGCGTGTAGGCCACATTCTCCACGGTTTCATGCGGACGTGCCAGCATCGTGATCGCCATGTTCATTTTGTACTGATTGACGTAGTCGGTGAAATTAACGCCGGACAGCTTCTTGAAATAACGGGAGAAGTAGCTGGCGTTCAGATGCAGATGCTCCGCCATATCGGTTGAGGTCACCATCTGGTCCACATGCTCCTCCAGGAACTGGTCGACGGCCTGAAGCCGGATGTCCTTCGCTTCTGCGGCAGCCGGGGCCAGCGTATGCTGTCTCCACAGATTCCTCAGCTCCCGCTTGGTCAAGCCCGCTGCCTCCCGGATATGAACCGTCTGCTCCAGCTGCGTGAAGAACTCCTCCTCAGCCAGCCCCCCGGCCTCAAAGGCCAGCTGCCGCACAAAATTGCCGCAGGCCTCCTTCACCAGCCGGGGCAGCAGCCGCTCCGCCGCTGCCTGCTGTGTCCACTGATTCACCGCCAGATCAATCCAGGCGGCCTGCCCCTCCTCCAGCGCCAGCGACAGCATCCCGCGTTCCTTCTCTCCGCGCCATTCAGCGGTCTGCCCGAAATCCGCCTGTTCATCAAGGGCAGCAATAGGCGTAACCGCCTTATAGAAGTTATAATCGCGGCTGTCCATGAGCGTCTTATACAGCGAGTCGAAGTTGCGCAACGGTACGGAAGCCCCGGAGTAGAAGCCCCGCAGGGTAATCTTCAGATACTGCTCCACCTTGTCCATGACCGCTTGCATGAAGACAGTCAGCGTATTCTCCGCAACCCCGGGGTCCGCCACATTCCAGACCAGATAGAGGTCGGCCTCCCTGCTCATGATAGGTGTAATGGAAGGCTCTCCGGCGGACAGCTCCAGTGCGATATTGTTCACGGCAAAATGAATCAACGGAATATCCTTGTACCGGTAACGTTCCGTTACCGAAGCGGCATCCATATGAAGGAATCCATGGCGCAGATAAGGCAGCTTCCAGGAGATGCCCAGCCGTTCACCGAACTCCAGGGTACTCTCCTGGTCTGCCGCACCGGACAACAGCTGTTTCAGGAAGCTCTGCTTCAGCACTTCCTTATTGCGCTCAATAGCCTGGCGGAAGGAGTAGCGCTCCAGCAGCTCCTCCCGGCTTTTGAAGCGGCTCATCGCTTTGCCCAGACTGCCCTTAAGCTGCTCGGGCGATAGTTCATCCTTAATCAGATAATCATCCGCCTCCAATTGGATAGCCCGCTTCGAGTAATGGAAGTCCTCATAGCAGGTCAGGAAGATCAGCCGCACCTCCGGCTTCGTGATCCGGAAGGCAGCCGCAAGCTCCAGCCCGTCCATGCCCGGCAGGCCGATGTCGATAATAACGAGATCAGGCAAAACGTCATGGAACTGCTCCAGCGCATCCTCACTGCTGTAAGCCGAAGCTACAAGCTGCAGGTCCAGCCCCAGAGACCCAAGCAGATATTCTACATACTCCAGCATCGGGACATCATCATCTATCAGCATCAGGGTCATCAAGGGGAACCGCCTCCTTCTCACTGGTTATAGGGATATATAGGGTAAACGTCATGCCTTCCTCTGTGCCTGCCTGCGCGCTCAACCGCGCACGGTATCCGTACAATACCTCCAGCCGGCGTGCCGTGTTCACCAGCCCGACCCCTTTTTCCGGCCACAGCGCCGTGTCTTCACTGCCTTGCAGACGCCGGTTCAGGCGCTGGAGCTTATCCTCCGGCATCCCCCGGCCATTATCGCTGATGCTGATCTTCAGCAGATCCTGTTCCATCTCTGCTTCGAGCCGGATCGCCGGATTCTGCGGACGGGCCGAGAAGCCGTGACTGATGGCATTCTCGACAATGGGCTGCAGCAGCAGCCTCGGAAGCATCACCGCTCCAGCCTCCCCGTCCAGCACACATTCAAAAGCAATATCCAAACGGTTGCGGATCTGCATCACCTGCACGTAGCTGCCAAGCACCCTGCACTCTTCCGCCAGCTCCAGCGGCTTGTCCACATGGACATACACGCGCAGCAGCTTCATCAGTGCATCAATCATGGCACCGTGCGGCTCATCCCCGCTTAGCAGCAGATCCACCTTGATCGAATTGAGCGTATTGAGCAGGAAATGGGGCCGGATCTGCGCCGCCAGCGCCTGAAGCTCCAGCAGCCTTTTCTCCTCCTGCTCACTCTCGACCTGCTGCAGAAGCTGATTCATATCGTCCAGCATCTGATTAAAAGCGGCTGACAGCACCGCCACCTCATCCTTCCCCCGGACTGGTATCCGCACTGCGCGGTTGCCGCCGACATACTGCTTGACGCTGGTCCGCAGCAGGCTGATCGGCTTGTTCATATATCCGGCCCACAGCATCGACAGGATCAGAAATGCCAGGAAGAACAGACCGACCACCGATATCGAGACCAGAAATTCGCGGTTGATATGACTGTCGATAGAATCGCGGGGCGTCTTGCTGGTGAGCAGCCAGCCTACCTTGGGGATGCGGACCTCACTAATCAGCAATGAGCCTTCGTTGTCATTATCCGCTTCACCCGTGACAGCGATGCTTCTCCCCTTCTGGTCCGCCAGCGAGAGCCTGCTCTCCGGATTGCCCGTATCCAGCAGGTTGCGGAAATAATGACTCGGAATGCCCACATACAGCGTTGCCAGCTTGTTCTGGTTCAGCGGGTCGGTAATGAAGCGTACCGCATAATAATAATCCGGTGCAGCGGGGGTGCCGCCGTAGGGGAACCATTGCAGCGATATTTTTTCCTGCTCATTCAGCCTGCCGCTCTCCTGCAGAAGACGCTCCGGCAATTCCGAGAAGACCGGGATCTCCTGGTTGCCGATCAGAATCCGGTTCTCCCGGTTGACCAGCATAATCTGCAGATCGGCATCCAGCGACTGCACGGACAGGATATTGGCCGTAGTCTTGAGTTTATTGTAGTGGGTATACACTCCGTAGTTCCCGAAGTTCCCGGTGTTTTTGAGATAACGCAGACTTTCCAGCACGGCCGGATCATACGCCTCAGAGAAATAAACCGAGACAAACGAGATGCTGTCTACGGTTTTCTCTATTTGACTTCCGATCACCTT
Source organism: Paenibacillus sp. FSL H8-0332 (assembly GCF_037963835.1). NCBI lineage: Bacteria > Bacillati > Bacillota > Bacilli > Caryophanales > Paenibacillaceae > Paenibacillus > Paenibacillus sp. FSL H8-0332. The sequence continues at coordinate 2,168,393 of NZ_CP150145.1, read as the reverse complement.
CAGGGTCTCCTCATTGGAACGGGCGATCTTATCACTCACATTCTCTCTCACGGAGGTGTACGACCAGAAGGTAACGACAATAAAAGGCAGCAGGATCAGGATCAGGAACGTGAACTGCAGCCGGCGATGGAAAGAAAAACGGCTTACCCATTTCATAAGCATTCCACCTTGTACTGTAGTATAAAAGATTCATTCGTCCCTATTATAATCCATAGTCTCTGCTGCCTTATGCTTCATTCGTTATTTCTGGTTGGCCTGAACTACCTTTTCCACCTCGGCTGTCATCTCACCCTTGATCTCCTCGAAGCTGCGGTTATCCAGGATGTAGCTGGCGAAGCCGTTCTCCACAATCGCTTTCAGCTCACTGCCGTAAGGCACGCTGAAGGTATCGGGCATTTTAAGGTTAGGATCGAACAGTGTTTTGGATAAGGAGGCGGTATCGATCAGGTCTGTATTTTCACCGAAAAATCCGTTAATCAGCTCTGCTCCGTCCACACCCTTGAAGGCCGGAATTTCCTTGGTGAACTTATAGGCTTCCTTGGACATCCAGCGGATGAAGTCATACGAGGCTTCCTTGTTCGCTGATTTCGCACCCATGGCCAGCCCGCCGCCGGAGATATTCGTCATGCCCAGTTCTTTGCTGTCCACGGAGCGCGGCAGCGGTGCGTACATGCTCTGGAACTCATGCGGGAATTTCTCCAGATTCAGCGCCGCTCTGACCGCATAGCTTGGTACAGCCAGCATACTGGCATTTCCGGCAAAAAACTGCTGCAGCACATGATAGTTCGAGGCCAGCACATCGGCATACGGCTCAACACTCTTGTCTTCCTTCTCCATCACGCGGCGGAGATTGAAGAAGTACTCGAAGGACGGATCATCAAAAATCGGCTTCAGGTCTGCACTCAGCTGCGGATGCGGCTTCTCGGTGTAAGCGATAACGTTCGGATATTCTCCCCAAGTGTGGAAGTACGTTCCGAAGTGTTCGGGTGTCGTCAGCTTTTTGGCATAATCGCGGAAATCATCCCAGGTCCATCCCATCTCAGGCAGGGACAGCCCTGCGGCTTCCAGATGATCCTTATTGAAGACGGTCAGCCACTGCGTCGAGCTTGGCAGAATGCCGTATACCTTATCCTCCAGCTTCAGCAGCTTGGAATATTCATCCTCAGGCTTGATGCTCTCCTGTTCAAAAAAGGAGTTAAGCGGTTCCACAACACCGCGCGAGGCACGCTCCAGCAGTTCATCCTCATTCCCGGTCATGAACACATCGACCACTTCTCCGCCGGCTACCAGAATATCCAGCTTCTTCATGAAATCGGTGCTGTCGCTGTTCTGAACCAGGGATTCGTATTCAACCTCCACTTTATCCTGAGCTGCGTTATACGCCTGCACGGCCTGGTAGATCGGCTCTTCCGGCTTATCCGCCTTGAAGGTGTAGAATTTGATCTTCGCTTTGCCTGCGGGCTGGGCTGTGCTGCTGCCTCCGGTAGCCGGATCAGCCGAGGCCGGTGCATCGGTTGCCGCTGATGAGTTGCCTCCATTCCCGCCGCACGCGGTGACGGAGAGCATGAGGAGCATACTGGCTAGCATTAACGGTAGTTTTTTCAAAGCAATTCCCCCTTGATTTGTGGTCTGCAGGCTCATTATACAATCTAAGCTCCGCGCACACCGTGTACAGCTATGCGGTGTACGCGTACACTTTTTTGACCTTTATCCTTTAACCCCGCCGATGGCAATTCCGTCGATGACCTGCTTTTGCAGCGCCAGGAAGAGCACCAGCAGCGGCAGGATTGCCGCCACAGAAGCCATCATCATGACGGAGATTTGCGTGCCGAATTCCTCCTTGAAGAACTGCATCCCGAGCGGAATGGTGTACAGCTTGGTCGAATTCAGCATAATCAGCGGCCCCTGGTAATCATTCCAGGTCCAGATGAACTTGATAATCCCTACGGTAGCCAGAATCGGCCGGCTCAGCGGCAGCGCTACACTCCAGAAGATCCTGAAGAATCCGGCACCGTCCAGCTCGGCAGCTTCCAGCATATCATTGTGAATGCCGATCATGAACTGGCGCAGCAGGAAGGTGAAGTAGCTGGAGAACATCCCCATCAGGATGAGCGCTGCATGGGAGTCGTAGAGTCCCAGCTCCTTAATCATAATATAGCGCGGAACCAGTGTCGCCTGCTCCGGGATCATCATGAAGGCCAGCATCAGGGTGAAGACCACGGTTCTGCCCTTGAAATCAAGCTTGGCGAGCGCATACCCGGCCATAGCCGAGATTACAATGGTCGCCAGGGTGGAGATCAGGGCGATTTTGAGCGAGTTCATATAGAACAATCCAAACGCCACATCGCCCATCCACACCGCCTTGAAGTTGGCGACCAGATTCCAGTCGGTGGGAATCCACTGAATCGGGAAGGTCCAGACCTCCTTCTCCGTCTTGGAGGCGGCGGACAGCATCCACACCAGCGGCATCAAGAAGAATACCGAGAGCAGGGCGAACAGGGCCGTAAAGATCAGATTGCCGGTCTTGAATTTTCTCTTTGTCATTGCCTTTCGTTCCTTTCGCCGTGGACTAATAATGGACTTTGCGGTTCTGTGTCATCCAGGTAATCGAGGTGACCAGCATGATGATGAGGAACAGCACCCAGGACATCGCCGAGGCATAGCCCATTTTGAAGCGCTCGAAGCCTTCCTCATAAATCTGGTACACGATAACCGTACTCGAATAGTTGGGACCGCCGTTCGTCAGGAACTTGATCATGTCGAATATTTTGAAGGAGGAAATCGTGCTGGTAATCGCCAGGAAAAAAGTGGTCGGGCCCAGCAGCGGCAGCGTAATCCGCCGGAACTGTCCGATCCCGCTGGCCCCGTCAATGGTAGCCGCCTCATACAGCTCCTCAGGAATATTCGTCATCCCTGCCAGGAAAATAATAATCTGGTAGCCCAGCAGCTGCCAGACATAGATGATCATAATGGCAATCAGCGAGAAGCTGGTATCGACCAGCCAGCGCGGCGGCTCAGATAACCCGATCTGCATCAGAATCTGGTTGATCGGTCCTTTGGACGGGTGATAGAGTGCCTGCCAGACGGCGGCAATTGCTACCGTGGAGCAGATATAGGGTACGAAAAAGGCTACTTTGAAGAAGGTCTTGGCATACAGCTTCTTATGGATCAGCGCCGAGAGCACTACTCCGAGCAGCATGGTAACGGGCACTGTGCCCACTGTAAACAGCACATTGTTCTTCAGGGCCAGCAGAAAGCGGTTATCCTTGAACAGCTCGACGAAGTTATCCAGGCCGACAAAGTTGATTGCCGACAAGCCTCCGACCAGATTCCATTCTGTCAGGCTGAGGAACAGGCTGAACAAGAGCGGGAACACCGCGATTACGAGCATTCCGATGACTTCTGGAGCAATGAACAGCCATCCGGCGAGCTGCTCCCGTCTTTTGCGCGTCCAGTAGGTTCCGGCAGATGGCTTAGCGGTCTTGCGGGTAACGGCAGATTGACTCATTCCATTCTCTCCCCTGCAGTTTCAGCTTGGTTGTCCGGCAGATAGCCGCCCTCTTCCCGCAGCCTAGTGCGAAGATGAGCGACATTAACGGCATGTACGTTGCCGCCGTTCTGAGCGGCAGCCAGAGCCGCAGCCAGCCCGGCGGCTTCGCCCATCGCCAGGCAGACCGGCATGACCCGGACACTGCCCAGCACTCTGCGGTCGCAGGAGATGGAACGCCCGGCGACCAGAACGTTGCGGAGTCCGCGCGGCGTAAGGCAGCGGTACGGAATGCCGTGCGATTCGCCCGGCCCGTAGAGCGTGATGGCCAGGCTTGATCCATCCCCGCTCTGCTGCTCCTTCTGCGTGCCGTGTACATCAATGAAGTAGCTGTTACGGCAGATCTCATCGCTGAAGCTTCTGCGTGAGATGTAATCCTCCGCCGTCAGGACGTAATCACCGGTAATCCGCCGGGATTCCCGCGTTCCGATCAGCGTGCCTGTACTCATGACCACCGCGTTGCCGAAGGCCGCGGGGTGGACAGCGGCAAGCATGTCCCGGTAGGCGGCTGCCATCTTGCGTCCCTCTACCAGCGCCCCGGATACGGAGAAGGGATTGGTGTTATCGACTCCCCATAGATGCCCGGCGTTGAAGCCTACGGCACGCGGAGCTACCATGTTGTTGCACAGATGCGTATCCGGAATGCCCGGGTATTCTCCGGACCGGACCACCTCATGGATCGGACTGTGCGGGTTATCTGCATGCAGCTTTGGCCCGTTCAAATAAGCATACTCATCTACATTGCCGAGGATGAAGCAATGGGTGGCAGGCTGAAGCTCGCCGGTCTCCTCGTCCCCCATCTGGTACTCGGCTCCCGCCCAGGCAGCGACATCGCCATCCCCTGTGCAATCGACATAGACAGCTGCGCGGAAGGCTTGCAGTCCGCCTTTGTTCAAGAGGAGGAGGGTGGTGATGTTGCCTTGGTCGTCTCTGTCCACATCCGCAAGCGCGGTCAGGAACAGGATATGTGCACCCGACTCCGTTACGAGATCGTCATAGACCTGCTTCAGCTTCTCCGGTTCGATCGGCACCCAGTCCATGGCATCCTCCTGCACATGCGGCATTTGCGCCTTTAAGGTATTGAACACCTTGGCCGCGAGACCACGGTAGACCATCTTCTCTTTATCCGAGAACGGGCACCAGGCCGGTACCAGGCCGGAGGTTCCCATTCCGCCCAGGCTCCCGGTCGCCTCGACCAGCAGCGTCCGCGCCCCTTCTCTTGCCGCAGCGGCTGCGGCTGTGCAGCCTGCCGGTCCGCCTCCGACTACGATGACGTCGTAGGAGGAATTCAGCGGGATTTGTTTACTTCTCAGCGTATACGTATCTTGCCCCATCTCGCCCTCGCTTTCCCGGCAGACGCTCCTTTTGTCCCGGAAGCCGTCCGCCGCTCTTCTATACGCTAATTTTAGCAATAGACCTTGACGAGTACGGTATAGCTTTCATACGCCTTGATGTGTATTATTTTGACCCCGAACACGCGGAAGCACTCTATGCTTGTCACAATACAGATGCCGGGAGACGTTATATAGGCATAAATGGATATCGCACAACGAGGAGCGAATGAACATTGAACATTAACAAATCCAAGACGCTTGTAAAAATAATGGCCATAACCGCATTGTCAGCCACGCTGGGCTTTACAATGATAAGCGGAGAATCAGCCCGGCCTGTTCATGCTGCGGCAGCCAGTAATGCTGCAAAGGATGGGCATCCGGCAGGAAGGCAGTACTGTGAAGACAGATAAAACTTTCCTGGATCTCGACAAGCTGAACATTTCCGCAAACGGGAAAAAAATGTATTACAATACGTCCGTTAGCAGTATGCCAAGTGACCCGAACGCCGTCTTGATCGGACTGACAAAAGGAGCCATTAAGCAGCAGCTTCCGGATTCATTCGAGCTGACGGTGAAGGCTTATGTCATCGGAGTCAAAGAGCCGTTCATCTTCACCGCCCCAGTTACCAAGATTGCCGGTCTCCTAAGCATCACTCCGGGCACTACCAAGAAGAGCGGTACATTCAGCTACACCGTCACCTCCTTCAAGATGACACCCTTAACGATGCAGCTTCAGCTAAGCTATAAAGGGGATTTCCCTGCCCCAGTCCAAAAACCGGGCAGGCTGTTGTATGACCTTGCAGATGAAAAAGGGAACGTGTTCTTAGGAGTTAACAATGGCGGATTTCCTGCGAAGCCAGGGAAGGAAGAACTGGGCTACCGCTCTTTCGTAACGGTCCCCCAATCCATAACGGTGAAACCCTATGTCTATAAATTGAATGCGAAAGGCCAGTTATTCAGAGACAACACGGGCAAGCTGGCGAAGCATTATTTCAAGGATTTGGAGATGAGGATCTATCAGCGTTGAGGTAAGCGAATGGTACACGAAAGAAACCTTCCCTCAAAAGCCGGAGGTACCCCTCCGCCGCTTATGAAGAAAGATTTCTTGGTGTGCATTATTATATTGGCACATTGGAGAGTATTGCCCCCAGGATGAGTCCTGTCTCCAGCGCCATATCCTCAAAATCAGCCGCAGGCAGCGGATTCTTGCCTGCACCCAGCTCGACCGTGAATCCCGGCTTACGGAAGCGCTGGATGAACCAGTCCTTGTAGCCGGCGTCGCTGCCGGTCAGCTCCACTGCCTGGTAGCCGCTGGCCGCCGCAAGCTTAGCTGCCCACTGCTTACTCTCCGGCGGCTCATAGCCCCGGTAGTTCCAGTAGATCTCTGCCCCTTGGCTATGCAGGGACACAGCGGCGTCGCCCGGAATCCGCTCGGCCAGCGCCGCCAGTGCCGCAGCCTCCGGCTCACTGAGCGGCGCACTGCCGCTGTAATCTCGCGGGGCCGGGCCGGGAACCTGCCGCCGGTCGCGCTCCTCTTCCCAGTGCGCGGGGAACTGGTCCCCAAGATCCACACCGCGGATGTTGGCCTTCCAGTGCCGGAAGCTGCGCCTGCCGCAGTTCCACTTCATAAGCTCCTCATAGAAGGGATGGTCCTTCATCGCCCCTTCCTGCACCAGCTCGACACCGTCGGGGTTCGCCATCGGTACGGCCCAGAGCGTCCAGTCCCGGTGCCAGTCCGCAGGCCGGTGGCCGTGCCAGTCCGTGCCTGAAGCGAACGCGGCTGCATATTCTTCGAGGAACCGCATCAAGCACGGCGCGGTCAGCCATTCGTTGGCATGCAGCGCGGCATTCACATGGAGCTGGCGCGGGCCGCTGCCGATCCGCAGCAGGCAGAGCGGCTTGCCCAGCACGCTGTGGCCTATAATTTCGCTGCTGACACAAGAATAACGCTCTGCAAGTCCGGCAGCATCCGCCTCCAGCTCTGCCGGCCCGTATTCCCCGCGCAGATAAACCTCTGCCTTGCGGGCTGCGGCCGGAAGCACCAGCACCTTGCCCGGCAGGCAGCTGCGCCCCGAGCTTACACCGGGATTCAGCATCTCCAGCTCCTCTACGCCCACACCGAACAAGGCCGCAATGCTGTATACATCGTCCCCCCTCTGCACGGCATAACGCTTGCGCGGTGCAGACGGCAGTTGCAGCACCTGCCCCGGATATAGATAAGGCTGGCTTCCAGCCCATGGATTCCCCTGTATGACATGCTCCGGTGTCAATCCGTGTCTTGCGGCTATACGGCTTACGGTATCTCCCCTGCGGGCAATATATTGCTGCATATGTCTCATCCTCCCGGCCCTCTGGTGCCGCCGTCCCTGTGCATCTTACGCGAAGATATGCGGGACACAGCCCTCAAGCCTAGTATATGAGCAGCAGCGACGGGTCATGAGGAATTGCGTCAAGCGGAAACGACTTTGCCGTTCTTAAAAATGACTGCGTAGCCGTTACTACTTAAGCTCGGAGCACGGCGGATATTTTTAGTTGGAATTTTTACATCTAATTTAGCACTTAAGATACAATTATAAGAAATAGTTGGAAAAACAACACTTACTCCGTCCAAGTTCAACGAAATCCATAGGATTCGGAGGATTAACCATTTCAGCAAAAGGAATTGCCTTTTTTCCAACTACACCCGCTCTATCTTCTCAGAAGCTTAAAATGGCAAGAGAGCAGCGATCCTCCTGTTACTGGAAGATCGCTGCTCTGTGCTGTCGGTCATATGCGGCTTGCTGTAAAGCGGTAGCCTCCGCCTTGGTCGCAGGATTGTCACCGCTGAGGGTTTGTCCCTATTCAATTCACCGCTCTAATCTTACGTGCTACATAGAGGATACTTGCCATACGACAGGTGTCCGGCTGATCTGTTCGCCCAGCCAGTCCCGGGCAATCCGCTGGAAGATCTCTGCATCTCCGCTGCAGAAGAACTGGTGAATCGGACTCTCATCCCCGCGCGCCAGCTGGCCTTTATCATAGAGAATGGTGCTGATCTCCCGTGCCGTCTCATCCGCCGAACTGATCAGCTTGACGCCGGGTCCCATCACCTTGCTGATTGGCTCCATCAGGAACGGATAATGCGTGCAGCCCAGAATCAGCGTGTCGATCGGCTCGTATTTGATACCGTTCAGCGACTCTGCCACGGCGAGGTGACTCTCCTCCGAGCGGAACAAGCCCTGCTCCACATAGGGAACCAGTGCCGGACAGGCCTGGCTGACCACCTGTACAAAAGGGGACAGCTGCTTCAGCGCCGCCGTATAGGCACCGCTTGTAATCGTACCGACGGTACCGATCACACCGACCTGACCGCTCTTGGACGCGCTGATAGCAGCGCGGGCACCGGGGTGAATCACACCGATCACAGGAATGGCTACCTTGCTGGAGATATAATCAAGAGCTGCCGCAGTTGCCGTGTTGCAAGCAATGACGATCATTTTAGGATTGAATTGAATTAAATAGTCCACGATTTGTTCGGTGAACAGTTTCACTTCCTCAGTTGAACGGGGTCCGTACGGGGCTCTCGCCGTATCGCCGAAATAGATGATTTTCTCCCTCGGGAGCTGTCGCATCACTTCCTTGACAACGGTCAATCCTCCCACTCCTGAGTCTAATATAGCTATGGCTTGCTGCACGAACACACCGCATCCTTTAACTCGTTTTGTGTAGCTTATGTAAGGCTGGAATAATGTGTACCAGAAATTCAGCCCCAATTGCAGATAATACCCCATTTGCCGGTTCAGTTCAAGTAGGGAGCTAGCGGAGCCACAATACGGACCCATCCGAAGCCTGCCGTAACACGCAAAAGCCGCCTCCCGCCAGTGCAGCGGAAAACGGCTCCATACCTTTTACATCAAGCTTAGGACAGCTTCCCTGCCGTCTTGCCGTCCTCGATAGCTTCAGCTACAGCAGCATCTGTACCAGTCACAGCTTCGATTTCAGCCTCCACCACTGCCGCTTCCTCAGCAGCCTCATATGCAGCCACCTCATCGCGTACGGCTTCCACTGCATCGGTAACTTCCACAGCCTGCTCCGCAATGCCACTTATGGTAGCCACATCTGCTTCTTCCACCGCATCCTTGACGGATTTGCTCCATTCCTTGACTTCGCTTACCACTGTGACTACTGCTTCTTTGGCCTTACCGTAGATCTCTGTAGTCTTCTCGCCAGCCTGGCCGGCAATCACCTGAACCTTATCCACCGCTTCCGTTGTACCTTCGGCAATATCCTTGCGCAGCTCCTTACCCGGCTTAGGGGCGAACAGCAGCGCTGTCACCGATCCTACAATACTTCCGGCAAGTACGCCCCAGAGCAAGCCTTTGTTATCTTTTTTCATCATCAATCTCTCCTTTGGATTCTATTGTGCCTCTGCCCGGCCACCCGGGCGATCGCCTATTTCTGCTATATCATAAGCATAGAGAGGATGTCCTGTGACTGCTCAGCCCTTGATTTCGGAAGTTTTCTGCTTGGGATTCGGCGTGATTGCATACCGGCAGCATTGGCCGCCCTCCGCCATACACTCGCTGCGGGTCACCTTCGCCTCCAGCAGCTCCTCGAACAAATGCTGCTCACACTCACAAGCCTTGCGGTATTCCGCTGCCACCTGGCGGATCGGACAGTTATATTCCCGCAGCGTATATGAACCGTCTTCTTCCTTGCTCCACTCCGCCATGTAGCCCCCGGCATTCTGAATCGTTGACAGCTCGGCAACCCGCTCCTCCAGCTCACGGCTCTCCATCACCTTACTGTACTGGGCAAGCATCCGCCGCTTGCGGCCTTCAAACAGCATATTGACCGCATCCACCCCGCTCCCGTGGTCCAGCTCCCGCAGCAGCTCCAGCGCCAGATTGTGATAGCTTTTGGGAAAATGATCCTCCGCCCGCTCAGTAAGCGAATATACATGCATCGGACGTCCCATCGCCTGGCGCACGACCTTGGTCCTTACAAGCGACTCCTGCTCCAGCTGAAGCACATGGCGGCGGACACCCATCTCGGTAATGCCCAGCTCTTCCGCCAGAGCGCCAATGGTCAGCGGCCCCCTCTTCTTCAGCAGGGTCATAATCATCCGCCGGGTTGAACCGCTCTCCTGACTCTTCTTCGCCATAAAGGACCTCCTTTCTGTCTATATGCACACGGCTCCAGCTTCAGCTAGCCCGTGACCCCGCTGCCCAGCTCCTGATCCAGATACCTGCGCACCTCGCAGGCGAACTTCTCCAGAATATCCGGCAGCGTCAGAGTCATGGGGTGCAGCTTCTTACGTTCCCACACAAAATAATCTTGAACCAGCGGCTTGCGCAAGGCTACAAGTGAAGTCAGATCCTCGTAGATCCCGCTGTCTCCCAGCACCTTTTCCTCATGAATAATAGATATAATATCCTCGTAGCTTCCGGCATCACGCATAATGAACCCGTCAATCAGACAGCTGCCCACATCCGTCACGACTTCAACGGCCAGATGTAGACACCGTTCCTGCACCAGACCCAGCAGCGTACTGCCGTCCCAGGAAGAAGCTGCATGTGCTAGACCTCGCTTAAGATCAGGGATCTGTTCAAGTATAACTTCTATTTGCTTCCGGTTGACATAATACACAGCTGACCCTCCACCCTGCGGTATTTATTGACCTTCCCTAACATGAACTGCCGTTATTTCCCCCGCCTGCCCCGGCGCTTCAGCCAGAACACCATCACGACACATGCCGCCATAAAAACAATCAAATACGTCAAAGCTTCCATCGGATACTCAAGCTCGCGCATTCCGCTCACCGCTTTCCGTGATTAATGGGTTCCGGCCTTGCAAGTACGTGCAGTCTCAGATCTCGTAATCGACCGCTATTGACAGCTCCTTGACCTCGTTGATATGGGCAATGACTTCCTTGTGGGCCGGATGCACCTGATACGCCTGCAAATCCTCCATCGAGGCAACAACCGTGACCAGGGCGATATCGAACGAACGCTCCGAGTGAATCAGATCGGCCCCGACTTCAATGGACAGCAGCTGCGGAATTCTTCCTTCCATATTACGGAGGACTGCAACCGTCTCTGCGACCTTGTCCGGGGACCGGTCCTTTAATTTGAAGAAAACAATATGCTTGATCATCTATCCCGCTCCCAGCCTGATTAATGTGAAATGGATTACTCAAAATATATCATAAACCGCTGCATTACTGAAACAATCTTGGTTCATGACCAAAACAGGAGCTTTGCACTCTGGACGAATGCCGTAATGAAATGGTAAAGTCATAACAGTTAAACTAGATGATACGTCACTTCATTAAATCAGTACACCCGGAGGTATTATGGCTAAAAATCAGCAAGAAACACATAAAATTCAGGCCTGGTCTCTGATCAACCGCAAATATCTTGGACAAGGCGTACGGGTCAAAAGATTTCGCCGCCCCAAACGCAGCCAGATCCGCAACCGCGTTCTGCTGGCCATCCTGATGGCCAAGGACATGAAGCTCTCCCGGCTCGCAGAAGAGCTCTCCGTCTCCTCACGCAGTGTAAGCGCATGGGTCTATGAAGGACGCATTCCCTCCAGAACCAATCTGGACAAGGTCTGCCGCCATTTAGGCTATCCGCCCCATATCCTGTTCAATGAAGCTCTTCTGCGGCAAAGTCCGATTGTGTGCCAGCCGACCCCATCCCGTTTCATGAAAAGAACGCTCGCCCATTCACCGCAGCACAACGCGATTCTGACCGGACTCTGCATGGTTTATGATTTCTCTGTAACCGATGTCAGCATCTGGATCGGCGTCCATCCCGGTACCTTCCGCAAGTGGCTGCACCACTGCCATCTGCCTACCCTGGCTCTACAGGAGAAGGCCGAGAATTTCTTCCGCATTCCGCGGCATATCCTGTTCGCCGACTGCGAGCTGCATTAACTTCATTAATAGGAAGCCGCAGGATGAAGAGGGATCACGTACAGCATCAGGTTCACAGTAAGGTCCTTCTCGCCGCAGGGAGGGGCCATGTTGGCGTTTCTTTAGCAGAAGGCAGTTACCGTTTGAGCACAAGGATCGTTCTTAGTATGTATTGATGAGTCCCGCCCTGCGGGCTCTGTAGTGATTCGGTAAACGAACCTGTCTCCAGAATCTCTGTCCCGGCAAAATGCTCCCGCAAATCGGCATCGCTGAAGAAGTGGGCATATTTATTCTCTTTATATTCAAAAGTACCCGGCTCCAGCTCTCGTCCGCAGCCGTTATGGCGGTCTTCATCGGAGAAGCTGGTGAAGTAGAGCAGTCCTCCAGTTCTGACCTGACTGAGACTGGCCTCAATCAGCCTGCGGCGGTCCCCCGCGAGGAATAAATGCAGAACATCGTAGCAGTAAACGGCATCCACAGGCTGCCCCAGCTGCGGCTCCAGTGCCGAGCCTGCAATAAAGCTAGTTCCAGGGTCCCATGCTGCGCCAAGCTCAAGCGCTGGTTCACTTAATTCTATGCCGTATACTGTAAAATCAGCAGAGAATACCTTGGTATTCCGCCCATACCCGGCACCCGGAACGAGCACAGTGGATACTCCTGACTCCTGGAATTTTCGCTTCGCCCATGCTGCGGACGTGCTTGGCTCACTCCCCCAGATCATCCCCTCCTGCGCAAATCTTTTACTCCAGTACCCGTTCATGCAGCTCCTTCTTTCTATGGTTCAGAATATGATCCTGCGCGGTCCTAAGATTAACTCCGCTTATTCCGCATGGCATTCAGCAGCTTCACTCCGGCTTCATCCTTGGTAGTGTAATAATCATACTTTGGAGACTCTTTGGCATAGAGTGCGATCTTCCCCTCAGCATCGTAATGGACACCCCAGCCGTATTTCTTGGGCAGCATGGAGGCCCGCAGGCACGGATGATTCTTCGAGAACAGCGCCGTCCAGATCTCCTCCCGGCGTGATTCATGCTCCGCTTCTGGAATTACCTTGTGCCGCACATACACCTGGTATAGCAGTTCTTCATGGTTATAACGGTAAGGCGAGCCCGCCAGCAGATGATACTGGATGACATGAGCAGGCGGGAGCAGACGATCAGATACAGGGATGGTGCCGGTCTCCACTGGGCAATCTTCAGCAATCCGGATAAAAGTATCGGTATAGCTCATAGGTAAGCCTCCTTCAGTAGGACAATACTATTCTCCTATCATAATCCACTCTGCCCGATCCGGCAAAGTCTATGGACACAGCAAAACGGCTGTCTCCTGAAGCACAGAGAGATCAGCCGTCTTGCCGTTATAGCATCTATGAAGTTAACAGCCTACCAGCTGGATTTGGTAACGCCGGGAATTTGCCCCTTATGCGCCAGCTCCCGGAAGACGATCCGGGATATCTTGAATGTACTCAGATAGCCACGCGGTCTGCCCGACACGCTGCATCTGTTCTTTTGACGGGTGGCTGAGGAATCCCGGGGCAGCTTCTGCAGTGCCATCACATCGCCCGCCGCCTTCAGCTCTCTGCGCTTGTCAGCGTACTTCGCCACCAGCTCCTGCCGCTTCTGTTCCTTCACAACCTTTGATTTCTTGGCCACTATAGATCAGCTCCTTCGTTCTTATTCGTTCAACGCCTGGATTAGCGCTGCAAGATTCTGCCGCATCAGACTCAGGTAATCGAGATTCTGAGCAGCGTCTTCCTCTGTTAATCCTTCGATTGGATTCAGCACGGCGGTCTTGGCTCCTATTTCCTGGGCAATAGTATCGGCGACACTAGAGGAGACCAAGGTCTCGAAAAAGATCGTAGTCACCTTATTCGCCTTGGCGAACTCCACAATCTTGGCCATCTGTGCAGCAGACGGCTCCTGCTCCGGCGACAACCCGGCAATCGGCACCTGAGTCAAGCCATATTGCTGTGCCAGATAACCAAAGGCGGCATGCTGGGTAATAAAATCCTTACGCTTCGTGTTCTGAAGCCCGGCTCTGAAATCCTGATCCAGCTTCTCCAGCTTGGTGATATAAGCATCGCTGTTAGCATGGAAGGCGGCTGCATTTCCGGGAAAAGCTGCGGAGAGTGCTGCTTCAATGGTGCGGACCTCCTTGATAGCCATCACCGGGTCCAGCCAGACATGCGGATCGAGACCGCCATGATCGTGGTCGTGATCGTGGTCATGGTCTGCTTCACCGGTAGCGGAATCATTATGGGAATGGTCATGATCGTGATCTGCTTCAGCCGCAGCTTCCTCTTCATGGCTGTGTTCATGTTCATGTTCATGTTCGTGCTCTGTTCCTTCAATAATCTGGAGTCCTTTACTCGCCTCTATCGTAATCAGATCACTTCCGGCAGCACCGTCCACAATCTGCTGCGCCCAGCCCTCCATGCCTGCGCCATTATAGACAAGCACATCTGCATCCGAAATATCGGCCATATCCTTCGCAGTCGGTTCCCAGTCATGCGGCTCGACTCCGGGCGGGACCAGCACCTCCACATTGGCAAGGTCGCCGGTAATGCTTTTCGTGAATTCGTACATCGGGTAAAAGCTAACCTTAATATTCAATTTATCCGCTGCGGGTACAGATGAAGCTTCGGCCGCAGCCGATGGTGAAGCCCCCGGACTGCTGGTTGAAGCGGCTTGGGTTGCAGTGTTGTTGCCGCAGCCGGAGATCACCAGCATGGCGGTCAGGGACAAGGCGGCAAGATGACGGATTCTGAATGTGAATGTGGACTGTGCGCTTGAATTGGATATTGCTATGGATTTGAATTTCAACATATGTTGTGAGACCCCTTTTCTTCATTGGCTTGAGATGAATACTGGCTGCGGCTGCGCAGCCTGATCAGCTTCTGCACCGCAATGGCCAGCAGCAGAAATACCAGCAGAATGAGTGCAATCGTGCCTCCTGGAGGCGTGTTGATATAGTAGGAAGCTGTAAGCCCGCTGAACACACCGGTCAGCCCCACGCTGACGGAGATTATGATAGCTGCCGTGAAGCCTGAGGCCATCCGCAGCGCGATGGAAGCGGGCAGCACAATCAGAGCGGATACGAGCAGCACTCCCACCACCGGCATGGCTGCGGCAACGGTCATGCCGGTTAGTACAGCGAACGAGAAGGACAACCATCCGGTATGGACACCGCTGATAGCGGCGGTCTCTTCGTCGAAGGTCAGGCTGTACAGCGGGCGGCGCAGAATAATGAAGTAGAGTAGACCGGCTGCGGCCACCACGGCTATCAGCTTAAGCTGAGTATCACTTACAGCAACGATGGAGCCGAACAGATAAGAGCTGAAGCTCTTGGTCAAATTCTGCTTCAAGCTCATCAGCACGACGGCCAGCGCCAGGCCGGAGGTCATAATAATGGCTACCGGAAGCTCGCTGTATGTACGGTAAGAGCGGCGCAGCTGTTCAATGATCAATCCTCCTGCTACAGCTACAACGAAGCCGCTCAGAGCTGGATTCCATCCCAGCACGGAACCCAGTGCAACTCCGGCAAGGGAGACATGAGACAGCGTATCGGCCATCAGCACCTGCCTGCGCAGCATCAGGTAGACTCCCAGCAGTGGTCCGATCAGCCCGATCAGGCCTCCTGCCCAAAATGCGCGTTGCATGAATTCGTAACCAAGCATGTCCAACCCTCCTGCTCCTTGCGTTCCAGTGTAATCACGGTATCCAGATAGGAACTTGTCTCTTCCAGGCCGTGTGTAACCATAATGACAGTCCGGCCGTGGCGGCTGACATAATGCCGCATCAGCTCATAGAATCCGGTGCGGCTGGCAGCATCCATCCCCGTTACCGGCTCATCCAGCACCAGCACCTGCGGCTGCTGGGCCAGCGCGCGGGCGATGCAGATCCGCTGCTTCTGCCCGCCGGACAGCTCGCCGATTCTCCGGTTACGGTACTCCCACATCTCCACCTGCCGCAGGCTGCTCTCTACGAGTGCCTCCTGCTCCTTAGTGAAGCGGCGGAACAACCCCAGCCTGGAATAACAGCCGGAACGGACCAGCTCAATCACCTTGCTCGGAAATCCGGCATTGAAGGAGGCTACCTGCTGCGGTACATAGCCGATTTCCAGCCTGCTCCCTCCGGTAATTTCCCGGTTCAGAGTAACCGTTCCGCTCCAAGGCTTCAGCAAGCCCAGCATCAGCTTCAGCAGCGTGGTCTTCGCTGCTCCGTTCGGTCCGGTAATCCCAATGAACTGTCCGGCCTCCAGATCCAGCGACAAGCGGTCAATGACCGGCTCATCCCCGTAACCAAACACCACATCCCTGATGGATGACAAAATCATCGTTCCTCCCCCTTTCTTTCTGCCCGCAGTGGCACTGCCACCACGCTCCCGTGCATGATTCTGTGCTCGATCCCGTGCTTGGTCCTACGGCTGCTGCCGTAGTTACTGCCGCGTCTTCTGTTTGACACTTGTTGGTTTGGTCCAAGTATGTTCCACGGCACTAACTTAACTAAATTATTCTTATCTATTCGTAATATTTACGATTATGTTTCAACTTCATTGATATTATCGTAATCATTACGATTTGTAAACCCAAAACAACAAATTAATCGTAATCACACTGATTAACCTTATTCGATCCAAGCCTGTGTGCGGCAAACATCAAACTCCAAGTAACTGAGGCCGCACCGACTCGATCTATGTCCACCCGCGCCAGCATGAATGCCCCACTAGCCTTCGCACTACAAATTGTGTTCGGTTTTCCGCATACATTCGCCCCACTAGCTTCGCATCAGCACATTGTGTTCGCTTTTTCGCATACACTCAAATTTGCCCCACGTGCCTTCGCGGCACCTAATCCCTAATCAGCAAAAAGCCGGAATCCGCACAAAGGATTCCGGCTTTCCAGACTCTCATTTACAGAAGCCGCTATTCCTGTCCCGCAGCAAGCAGCTCCTCTACTTGCCAAGGAAGCGGGTTGTTGAATATCGTCCAGTCCTGCTTCATCTCCTCTGCGGTCAGCAGGCAGCGGTCCAAGCGGGCTTCGATATCCTCACGGTTCATCTGGACTCCGATGAAGACGATCTCATTCAGCCGGTCTCCCCACTGCTCGTCCCATTTCGCCAGCACATCCGGTTCCGCAGCCAGCACCTCCTGCTGCTGTTCCTCCGGTAGGGTAGCCAGCCAGTAACCGGCGGGACCGAACTGGATGGACGGCCCCGCCTGGCTGATGGTCGCTGCCAGATCACCGCTGGCTGCCAGCCAGACCAGTCCTTTTGCCCGGACGACCTCAGAGGGCCAGTTGCTGAAGAAGAAGCTCAGCCGCTGCGGGTGGAACGGTGCTCTCCGGCGGTAGACGAAGGAGGTAATGCCGTATTCCTCAGTCTCTGGTGTGTGCTCCTCCTTGGCAAGCTCAGCGATCCAGCCGGACGACTGGCTGGTCTGTTCGAAATCGAACCGCCGCGTATTCAGAATCTCGGACAGCTCCACTTGTGCATTTACCGTACGGATGATCTTCGCCCGCGGCTGAAGTCTGCGCAGAACCGCCTCCAGCCTGTTCAGCTCCTGCTCCTCCACCAGATCGCACTTGTTGAGCAGCAGCACATCACAGGTCTCGATCTGATCGATCAGCAGATCAACGATATCCCGGAAGTCGCCTTCGCCCGCCGTCATATTGCGGTCCAGCAGACTGTCGCCTGAGGCGAAATCATGCCAGAAGCGGTTGGCATCGACCACCGTTACCATCGTGTCCAGCCGGGCCAGCTCCGTCAGGTCGATATCCAGCTCCGGGTTCGGGTAAGTGAAGGTCTGGGCCACCGGGACCGGCTCGCTGATGCCGGAGGATTCGATCAGAATGTAATCGAAGCGCCCCTCCAAGGCGAGATGATTCACTTCGCGCAGCAGGTCATCGCGGAGGGTGCAGCAGATGCAGCCATTGGACATCTCCACCAGCTTCTCCTCTGTGCGGGAGAGGCTACTGCCGGATTTCACCAGATTCGCATCCACATTCACTTCACTCATATCATTGACGATAACGGCCACCTTCAGGCCCTCACGGTTATGCAGAATATGATTGAGCAGTGTCGTCTTGCCGGAACCAAGGTATCCGCTTAGCACCGTTACAGGAATTTTGTCCATAGTAGTCTCCTTGTACATTATATTTTCACAATAGCGCGGCTAAGCAGCTTAGCGGGTCTCCCGGTGCAGCGTGATGCGCTTCAGGCGCGGGCAATATTTTCTCATCTCCAGACGTTCCGGTGTCGTTCTCTTATTCTTCGTGGTGGTATAGTTGCGGTCGCCCGTCTCCGTACAGGCCAAGGTAACGATTACTCTCATTTCAATCAAGCTCCCTTCTGTTTAATCGTAATTATTACGATTTACACATTCTACATGCTCCGGCCCCCCGCTGTCAACAGCTGTCCCGGAACATTCGGGCTCTCTTAGATTAGTGGTCTTTCCTGAAGAAGCTTGACGTATAGATGAAATTACAAGTGAAAACGGCTTGGCCGCCTTCTTATGGGGACGGTACTATTGGAGCGGGAGAGTGAGCCATGAAGATACCTGTGATTATGCTGAGCGGATTTCTGGGGAGCGGAAAGACGACCCTGCTGCTGAGTCTGCTGAAGGAGAGCAAGCGGAGGGGCCTGAACCCGGGGATAATCATGAATGAGCTGGGCGCAAAGGATGTGGACGGCTATATCCTGCAGGAGAGTACCGGCACCCGTGTGGAAAAGCTGCTGGACGGCTGCATCTGCTGCAGCCGCAAGGAGGAGCTGCCGCGCAGCCTGACCGCCCTGCTGGCACGCCGCCCGGACATTATCTACATCGAGCTTACAGGAGTAGCCGATCCTGACGAGATCGTGAGGTCACTGCTTACACCGCCGCTGGCAGACCGGCTGCAGCTGCACCACGCCATCACGCTGCTGGATGCGGAGAATGTCCTGGAGTACAGCAGCCGCTTCTCATCCGACAAGCAGCTCGTCCGCACGCTGCGCCAGCAGATCACCACCGCCGATCTCATCATCGTCAACAAAAGCGATTTGGTTGAACCGGAGACCCTGTGGAAGATCGAGAAAATGGTCTACAAGCAAAACTCGGAATCCGAAATTGTCTTCACCCACTACAGTCAGATTAATCTCGCGCCGCTGCTGACAGGCATCGCCGTGCGCGGACTGAAGGATTCTGCTCCCCGGCGCGGCCCCGGCAATGTCAGCGGTGCCGCCCTCCAGCGGATGAACACGGGCAGTAGCAGCGGCAGCAGTGCAACGGCAGTACATGAGCCGGTATCCGGGACGGACGGCTCTTTTTCCCAAGTGGCGGCAGTAACGTTAACCGTTCCCCCGGCATGGGCCGGAAGCCTCCGGCGGGAGGAGCTGGAGCAATTTTTGCAGCAATGGGGCTACAGTCTGCTCCGGGCCAAGGGTCATGTGCGGCTTGCAGGCGAGGATTCCGTGCAACTGGTGCAGCTCGCGGGTAACCGCATCTCCTGGGAGGCTTCAAGCTACCCGGGCCAGCCTTATATCGTCTGCATTGGCCTGAATCTGGACGAGAAGGCGATCAGCCGCAGCTGGGCGGCCTTGTTCAGCTAAGACCCCTGTGCGGGAAGGAGCCGATGAACCCTTGACAACCCTTAATCCGATTAAAATATTCCCGCTGCTCTTTTCCGCCGCTTTTCTGCTCACAGCGGGCAGCCTGTGGCTCCCCGGCTATCTGGGCCTGCTCGACAACGGCTATGTCGAGACATTCAAAACCGCATTCCTCGGCATTCTGCTGGAAGCCTTGCCGTTTGTCCTGCTGGGCGCACTGCTCTCCTCCCTGCTCCGCGTCTTCGTGCCGGACGAGCTGATCTCACGCTGGATTCCGCGCCGCGCGGTTCCGGCGATACTCTTCGGCTGCCTGCTCGGAATACTCTTCCCCGTCTGTGAATGCGGGATGATTCCGCTGGTCCGCCGCCTCATGCACAAGGGTATGCCGCTCTACGTCGCCATCGTGTTCATTCTGTCCGGTCCGATCCTCAATCCGGTCGTCTACGGGGCAACCCTGACGGCCTTCCGCTCCCATCCGGAGCTGGCCTACAGCCGAATGGGACTGGCTTTTGCTGTGGCGGCATGTATTGGCCTGATCATCTACGGGACCGTCCGCAGGTCACCGCTGCGCTTATCCATCCGCCGGGAGGAAAGGGAAGAACAGCATGGGACTCTGCGCGGCGGCCGGGCGGCGGCGGTCCTGGTGCATACGTCGGATGAATTTTTTGAGATGGGCAAATTCCTGATTATCGGCTGTCTGCTGACTGCGGGCATCCAGACCTTCATGAATCAGAGCAGCCTGTCCGCCATTGGTGACCGTCCGCTCGGCTCCTACGTGTTCATGATGGGACTGGCCTTCGCACTCTCGCTCTGCTCCACCTCCGACGCCTTCGTTGCGTCCACCTTCCTGCATACCTTCCCGGCCGGGGCGCTGCTCGCCTTCATGGTGCTGGGACCGATGCTCGATGTCAAGAACGCATTGATGTTGCTCTCGCTGTTCAAAACCAGATTCGCCCTGTACCTGTTCTTCCTCATTGCCGCGGCCGTCTTCACCGGCTCCGTGCTGGCTTCATTCTGGCTGTAGCTGCACTGAAATTCCGAATATCTGGAGGAGGATCTGCATGAATAATTCCGGGAGCATCCGGTTTCACTATGTACTCAGGGCGGTTATTCTGCTCGCCTTCGCCCTCTATATAGGACATCTGGTCCAGCAGGACGCGCTCCATTATTATGTTGCGCCCAAGCTGGCCCGCTGGATCAGGTTATGCCCGGTTCCGCTCTCCCTGATGGCGCTCAGCCTGGGGCTTCAAGCTGTGCTGGGCAGAAGCTCCGCCCTCTGCGACTGTGAGCACCGCCTGCCCCGCTCCATCCTGGGCAGCTCCGCGCTGTACAGCCTGTTCCTGCTTCCGCTGCTGCTCGGCTTCCTGCTGCCCGACCGGGCACTCGGCAGTGCCGCAGCGGCCAAGAAAGGCCTTGCCCTGTCATACACTGCTGTAGAGTCCGCCACCGGGGACAGATTCACTCCGGCCAACCCTTATGAGGCCGAATTTGCAGAGCTGGCCGGTCAGCTGTACCGGCAGCCCGTCATCCCTGTGTTCCCTGAGATTTTCTCGGAAACGCTGGGCGCCCTTAATCTCTACAAATCGCAGTTCGAGGGCAAGGAAATCTCCGTATCCGGCTTCCTGTACCGCGAGCCGCAGGGGTCCGGCCAATCCGGCTATGCAGTCAGCCGCTTCCTGGTTCAATGCTGTACGGCAGATGCCACCCCCTTCGGCATTCTTCTTGCGCCGGGTACACAAATAAGCCTGCCCGCCGATACCTGGATTGAGGTTCGGGGCAAGCTTCATGTGACGCTCCGTGAGGGAATGGAGACCCTGCAGATCGCTCCGCAGAGTATAACCGCAGTGGCAGTGCCGTCCACGCCTTATGTGTATACGAATGCCGATGCCGCAGCGGCATGGAAAGAGCTGCAGCCTTAACTAGATGACTGCGTCCAGCGCATCGTCATCCTCCAGCGAAGACTCCGGGTTCGAGATTTCCACCAGGAGACGGGCCGGAATGCAGATGATCTGCTGCTTCGGCCTGGAGATGAATCCCATGTCCAGCGCAATGGTCAGCGGAGCATCGGAATAGGTCATTTGAATACCATAATCGTATACCTTCAGCGTGTTATGACCATATGTAGTGCGGATATCAATAATCTGCTCTTCCTTGGTCAGCTGTACAGTCTTGTAGGCTTTGCCGTTCACTGTGATTACTGCCTCCAGCTCCCCTTGCTTATACGGATGATTGTGGTTAGAGAACCACTTGTAGCCGTAGATGGAGCCGGCGGCCAGCAAGACAATGAGAATCAGCAGGAAATCTCCGCGCTTCATCGTTTTCACTCTGTTGACCCTTTCGCTTACCGTTATATATTCGTAATGTTTACGATTTATATAATAGTAATGCAGACAAGGTAAAGCTGTCAACGTGAAAAACACTTGCTTTGCCTGCCAGCTATTTGGCCTTTTATGTTACAAGATTATCTGCGGATGCTGCCGGACCATTCCCTCAGCACTCTGTCCAGCTCTTCGCCACGGATCGGCTTGGGAATAAAGTCCTGCATACCTGCCCGGAGGCACATCTCTTCATCTTCCTTCCGGGCAAAGGCGGTGGCGGCAATAATTACCGGGGACAGGCCCATTGCCTCGCGGATCTGCCGGGTGGCTTCAATTCCGTCCATTACCGGCATTTGAATATCCATGAACACCAGATCGTAATGCCGGGACCGCACAGCTTCTACCGCCTGCTCCCCGTTCACTGCCAGGTCCGAGGCGTAGCCGCGTTTTTTGAGAAAAGCCTGCAGGATCTGCTGATTCACCAGATGATCCTCAGCGACAAGAATGGACAGGGGGCCGTATCGACCCTCGGGATGATCCAGATTGAAGATCCCGCCCTTATACTCTTCCGCACCGGCAGCTCCTGCCAGCAGCGCTTGGCCCGGCTCCTCTGCCGAATACATCACGCCGATGGTGAAGTAGAACTCCGAGCCTTCCCCTTCGACGCTGTTCACACCAATCGCACCATCCAGCAGCTCGACCAGCTTCTTGCTGATCGCCAGCCCCAGTCCTGTCCCGCCGTATTTGCGGTTGATCGAAGGGTCAAGCTGGGAAAAGGACTGGAATAACAGGTTCTGGCTGCCCTGCGGAATGCCAATCCCGGTATCGGTCACCGAGAACCTCAGAATCAGTGTGCCCGGCTCCCCGGCAGCCTCCAGCTTCACGCAGACGCCGACCTCGCCTTCTTCCGTGAACTTGACCGCATTGCCGACGAGGTTCACCAGAACCTGCCTCAGCCTGGTTTCGTCGGTGATGACAACCGCCGGAACGTTGCGCTCAATATCGCTGCGCAGAATCAGCCCCTTCTCCTGGATACGCGGATAAAAAAGCTCGCATACGTTCTGGACCACCTGCCGGATATCGACCGGCTGCAGATCCAGCGTCATCATACCGGATTCAATCTTGCTGAAATCCAGAACCTCGTTGAGAATATGTACAAGCGCGCCGCCGCTTTTAATAATAATCTGGGTATAATATTGCTGCTCCTCCGTAAGCTCTGTTCCCGACAAAAGATCGGCCATCCCGATAATTCCATTCATTGGCGTGCGCAGCTCGTGGCTCATAATCGCCAGAAACTCCGACTTGGTCCGGTCGGCCTTCTCCGCAGAATCCTTGGCACGCTCCACGGCCTTCTCCTCGGTGATATCCCGGAAGACCACCACCGCACCCTTGTGCTCGCCGTTATCATATAGTGCCGTCATCCGGTATTTGACCAGGAAGCTGGAGCCGTCCTGACGCCAGAAGATCCCTTCCTGCTCCTGCTCATAAGAGAGGTTGGTCTTGAGCAGCTCCGCCAGCGTTCGGTGTCCTCCGGGATACAGCACGCCGTCCATCCAGGTCTGCGCTATCGTATGCAGCTTAATATTGCCGGCAAGCTCCCCAGGGTTATATCCGAGCATGACAGACGCAGCGGGATTGATAAATACGGTCTCCCCCTCCAGATTCATGCCAAAAATCCCCTCAGACACGGAGTTCAGGATCAGCGCATGCTCATAGCTAAGCTTCTCAATCTGCTCCAGATAACGCTTAGGCTCTGTAATATCACTGATAATGGCGAATACGCCGACCACCTCATGATCAATCAGCATAGGGACATAAATCATCCCCACCTCCACTCTCTCCCCGTCGTGACGGATCACCCGGGTGTCGAAGGTCTGGGCCATGCCTCCGGCTGCCGCCAGAAACCGCATATTCACATGCTCCAGCTCATCCTCTTCAATGATCTCACAGTAACTGGAATGCATCAGGGTCTCCCTGCTGTATCCGGTCAGCTGCTCCAGACTGGCATTCATTGACTGTATGTACCCCTGCAGATCCATGGCACTGATGGCAGACGGATTGTATTCGAAAAGCGACTTGTAGCGGCTCTCGCTCTCGCGGAGCTGCTCTTCCATCCGGCGGTGCCCGGTCACTTCCAGCGCATCCGCTTCGTGGTCGCTTGCCACATTGCCGGGCAGCGTTCCGACGGGAACGGCGAATGAAATCCTATCCGGGGTGTGCTCCGTCAGCTCCGCAATCAGATGGGAGGGACGGCCGGTCTGTTCATCAATGATCAGAAAGAGATGCAGGGCAACCCAGATCATCTCTCCATTCTTATGTAAGAACCGCTTTTCGGTATCTATAGCCCTATCTGGGCTGCTTATTAAATCGTTCATCATCTGCCCGTGATCCAGGACATCCCCTTCATCCGGAAAGACGATATCCTGGTAACGCAGCTCCTTGAGTTCGGTCTCGGTGTATCCAAACATCCCGCAAAGCGCAGGGTTGGCCATGAGCATAGTACCATCCGTAATGGATACTGCCGCATATCCTATTGAGGACCGCAAGTACAAGTGCTTAAATAGAGTGTCGGACAAAGCTAGAGCCTCCTCTGAGAAAATGGGGGACATAATTTAGTAACATTATACCTTTTTTTCGGAAAATATGCTCCAGACCTAAAGTCCCGCTAATGAAGATGCGCAGAGCAAGCTTGCCGCTGGAAACGTGCATATCCACACACAAGTAGAAACGAATGCCGTCCTTTTAAAGGACGGCATTCGTTTCAGCGAGAAATAGAAGGATAATTTATCGCGTGAAACATATAAATTCTATCAAAAAAACCGCCCTGGTCACTTTCATGACATCAAGGCGGTGGTTATAGGTTAGTCCAGTCTCCTGCGCGGCAGCCAGAAGGCACAGAAGAGTGCAAGCGTCAGCGATAGACCGGCAAGCAGCCACTTGCCGTTATCCCATGGTTCCTTAAGCAGGCCGAACAGGTAAAAGGGCCCGGTCAGTTTACCCTTGGTGGTGAAATCCAGCAGATACCAAGCGAAGCCGGCAATATATCCAGCCGAGAGGTTGCCGGCCAGAAGAGTGGCGGTCAGCCCGGCTGACCCGATCATAAGGGCGGTGATTGCCGTCCCTCCCACCATCGGCCATAGCTCAAAATCCGCGCCGTGTCCATGTATCCAGGTGAACAAAGCAGCAGCTGCGAGGAAGATATAGAGAGCGGTAAGCAGCCAGCGGAACAGAAATAACGGAAGATGACGTACCCGCTTGGCATAGAGCACCTCCTGGATGCCTCCATCCTCCAACAGACCCAGTTGCGGGTAGACTATCAGTCCCAGCAGGCTGAGGAGCAGTTCTCCCAGCTTAGCCACCTGAAGCCTGTCCATTAGCACAGGCTCAATGAATATCGGTATAGCAACCAGAAGTGCTGCTGACAACAACCAGGAATAATGTACTGTCAGCTTGAGGTTGTAGCGGGCGAGCGGAGCGATGATCTGCCGGCTCATCTCAGTGCTCCGGGTGCGGGGACCGCCGGAGTCCGCTTCGTCTTTTTTTTGCCAATTGACTGTGCAGAATCCAGACGGCTGCGGTTTCGCTCCCAGAGCCAGGCTGCCCCGGCGGTCAGAAGAATTGCCAGCAGCAGGTAGAAGCTGCGGTTAAGCGCAATCTCATCTGCCCACCCTCTGTACAGGTTATAGTCATTAGGCGAATTGAAACGGATGAACAGCCGGTTCAGCCCATAGGAGCCCATTAGCGGCAGTACGGATACGAACCACCAGACGATCTGCAGGGCAATAGGCACAATGCCCCGGCGGAACAGCATGGAGCCGAACATCCCGAAGGCTACCGAGATCCATAGGGTGGGCAGCAGCCACCAGGCCGTATAGCTGAGAAAGGTCCTTATGGCCTGCCCCGTCTGACCTGTAAACCCAAGGGTATCCACCGTCTGCCAGCCCCCGATGACAGCCAGAATGAGATAGACCATAGAGAGCATAATCCCTTGGGCGATAAACTTGGACCCGACATACACCCACGGGGAGACCCTGCGGCTGTAGATCAATTCATTCATCCGGCTGGAGCGGTCCCGGAGCAGCAGGAAGGCGGACAGAAAGACCGGGAAGATCCCTGCCGGCAGTGACATATAGTCACTGAAGTAACGTGCGGCTCCTGGCAGCAGCTCCCCCCCGTCCACCTTCGCATTATACTCCGCAAGCTGCGCTTGCTGTGCCTTCATGGCTTCGTCTACAGACGTTATAGCATAACCGTAGTTACTCACCCCTTGCTGATACATACTGCTTCCGCCCAATTCGCTGTTCAATGCCTCAGCGATCTGGTAAACCTCATCCATGGTATATTGGCCGGGGTCCTTCAGGACTTTATCCAGCTGCGAGATTGCAGCAGTGAAGGCCGCCTTCTCTCCCGCATCCAGCTCCACCTCCATCGGGAAGCCCAGTCTGAGCTTCTCACCGGCTCCCGCATTCAGATCCCGCTGCATATGAATCTTCATCTGTTCAGCCAAGCTGCGGGTATCCCCCGGGAACGTCCAGCCGTAATAAGACTGTTCCGCAATCCCCATATTCTGCGGCGTATTTATTACAGGAGGACCGAGCTCTCCCCAGGTCTCCTCCGTAGCATAAGAAGTGAAATAGAAGAACACGCTGGCAATCACAAACAGATAGAATACCAGGCTGCGCAGAGTCATGCGCATCTCCTTGCCAATCAATGCCATCATACGTAGGATTCCTCCCTGCGCATCAGGTGGAGGTACGCATCTTCAATCGATGGCGCGGCTTGCTGTGCCCCTGCGAAGGGCTGCTCCTCCGCCAACACTCGGACCCGCATGCCTGTACCTTCCGGCACGGCAGACAGTACCGGGAACCGGTCACGGTCACGCTCCCATTCCGCCCGGTCCAGCTCAGCGATCCAGACCTGCCCGGCAGCGGCGGCGGTCAGATCGCCTATCCGGCCGTGATAACGCAGACTTCCCTGATGCAGCACAGTCATCTGCTCGCAGGTGGATTCCACATCCTCGACCACATGCGTGGACAAGAGAACAATCCGCCTTTCCGCAAACCGGCCCAGCAGCCGCCGGAAGCGTATCCGTTCCTCAGGGTCCAGCCCCGCTGTCGGCTCATCGACAATCAGCAGCTTCGGCTCATGCACCATGGCCTGGGCTACGCCCAGCCGCCGCTTCATCCCGCCGGACAGCGCCTTGACCTTGGTACGGCGCTGCTCCATAAGGTTCACTTGCTCCAGCAGATCATCTATTCTCCGCTTCCGCTCGGAACGGCCGCCAATCCCGGACAGCAGCGCAAGATAATCCATAGCCTCATAGACGGTCATTCCGGGATAGAAGGCGAACTCCTGCGGCAGATAGCCAACCAGTTCGCGCACCCGGGCTTTATCCTGCAAAGGGACCCCGCCTATCTCTACCGTTCCTGAGCTTGGCGTTAGCAGGGTGGCAAGCAGTCGCATCAGCGTAGTTTTGCCTGCCCCGTTCGGCCCCAGCAGGCCGTGAATGCCCTCGCCTACCCGAAAGCTGATATCCTGCAGTGCCGTCTTGCTTCCGTAAGTCTTGGTCAAATGATTAATGATTAGCTCCATTTCAGTTTTCTCCCTTTCCTGCAACTCCCGTTCATCCTTCGTTCTCCAGACCCCACAGTAATTCAAACCTCTCGATCAGCAGACCTGCTGTAATCAGAAGGAGTGACAGCGCAACACAAAGCCCCTGATCCACCTTGCCGATCCAAATCATCAGGGCGAATATGGCTGTAACGATTGTGATGCCTGAGACTGTCAGAATCTTGCGTCTGGCCAGCACTCTGCGGTTATACAGCACTTTCTGCGCTTCACGCTTGTCGTATTCCAGCAGCCGGGCCTTGCGGTAGACCTCATCCAGAAATAGCTGCTCCTGTTCCGTTGACTTCACAATCCCACTCCTCCTTCTCGTAGATCTGCCTCAGCTTCTTGCGCGCCCGGTGCAGCAGCACCTTGAAGCTCACTTGATTCCGGCTCATTACTGCGGCTGCCTGTTCATAAGACATCTGTCCCACATCCACCAGATATACCGCCTGCCCGTAGTCCGGCTTCATCTGATGCAATCTTCTGCGCCATTCCACATCCTCTTCCCGGATGATGGCCAGCCGTTCAGGATTCCCCTCATCCGGGTTATGTACGCTGCTGCTCTCCGCCGTATACGGCAAGCTCTGCTGCCTTGCACGCTTACGAACCGAGTCTATGCTCTTGTTGCGGAGAATGGTAAACAGATAGGTTTTGAAGGATGCCCGGTAATCATATTTCTCCGGGTACACCAGCAGATAGGCGAAGCAGTCCTGCGCCAGATCCTCGGCGGTATGATAATCCCCGGTCAAGTGGTACGCAAACCGCACAGCAGGCTCCCGGTATTGCCGGACCAGCCATTCAAACGCCTCCCGGCTCCCTTCCCTGAACCTGATTAGCACCGCCTCTTCATACAGCAGAGAAGCCGCTACCTCATCCGCCGTGACCGGACCTTCTCCTCGCTCACTTTCGCTCCCGTTCGTCTCACACGCCTCCTCTCCTGCCCAGCCGTCTACTGCTTATTCGTTCAAGTAAGGCAAAAGGTTACAGTCTTGCGGACAAAATGTTCCATCCTTCACGTGGTCCTCTTGGGAATTCTCACCGTCACGGCCGTACCCTGGCCGATTTCGCTGTGGATCGTGATCCCGTACGCCTCGCCAAAATAAATCCGGATTCTCTCCTGGGCGTTGAACAGTCCATACGATTTGGATTGCCTGCTTAATACCGTATCCATGGTCTCCTGAGTCATTCCCGGACCGTTGTCTTCAATGCTGAATACAATCGTATCTTCCTCGAAGCAAGCCCGCAGGCTGATCCTGCCGCGCCCCTCCCGCTTGTTGTCTACGCCGTGCTCAATCGCATTCTCTACAATCGGCTGCATAATCAGCTTGATCATATGATAGCCCAGCACCTCCGGGTCCACCTCATACACTACATCGAAGCTGTGGTCATGCATAATCAGCTGCAGATCAATATAAGACTTCGTATTCTCCAGTTCATCCTGAACGCTGATAACATCCTGCCCCCTGTTCAGGGTCGTACGGTAGAACTTCGAGAGGGTTGTGGTAATTTTACTGATGTCATACGCTTTAATGCTTATAGCCTTCCAGTTGATCAGCGACAGGGAGTTATAGAGAAAATGCGGATTGATCTGGGCCTGCAGCGCTTTCAGCTCCGCGTCCTTCTGCACAACCTTGCTGCGGTAGACTTCATTGAACAGTTCATTCAAACTTTGCAGCATATCCTTGAACCGCGAGGTCAGCTCGCCGATCTCGTCATTGGAATCGACCACAATATCCACATGCAGGTCCCCGCGGGTCACCCTTTTCATCGTGCGGTTCAGACGGTAGATCCTTCTCACAAAAGCGTTCGACAACAGCCAGACCGCAGGCACCAGAATCAGCAGGCAAATCCCGACCGTGAGCATGGTGGCGCGGAGAATCGTCTTGGCATCGACACCGATCAAGTTCTTGGGCATATAAAAGACAAGCTTCCAGCCCGTCACGTCCAGCGCCTGAGAGATCACAATGAAATCGCTTGCGCGCTCTTCCGCTGCTTGGGCCGATGCAAAGGAAGGCAGCCCGCTGTGATAGTCATACACAGGCTCCCCCGCTCCATTCTCGACCAGAACGCCGTACTCACCGGAGACCACATTGGTCAGACCCGCAAAAATCTCCTTGCTGTCAAAGCCTAAGTAGATCAGGTTGTCATATTGCGTTCCCGAGCCGCCCACCATTCTCCGCACCGCAGACAAGGCCGTGCCCTCCTTGATCCAATGCGTCTGGCCGCTGGCCATCGCCGCTTCATACCAGGGCTTCCCGGATACGCTGCTAATCGGCAGAATCGTATTCTTCCGTTCCGTGATGTTGTTCCCTGTATACACCGTCAGCTGGCGGATCTCTTCGTTCAGGAACAGAAGCGTATTGAACAGCGGCTCCACGATGGTGTTCAGATCATTGTACATATAATAGTAATTATCGGAGTAATCATTGTTGAAGACGGACACCACACTGGAGTTGAAGGTGAACGAGTCCAGCGCGGCATTGAGCTTGCCGAACTTATAATCCAGATTGGCGGCGATCTCCGACACATTGTCGGTTAAGGTCAGCCGGGCCTGCTGAACGAGCAGATTCCTGGATTGGTCATACGAATACCAGCCAAGCACACTGAGCGGAATAATGATAACGAGCAAATAAGAGACAAACAGCTTATGCTTAATTCTTAAATTCCTGATGAACCGGCCTGGACGCTCCAGATCTACCCCTCCTGTCTTAAGCCTCTTGTCCTTATAACGTAGCATTGACCCTGTCAAATAACAATCTGTAAAAGCAGCGGCCCGCCGCATAAGCCCTGCCTCAAATAAGAAAGGGGTGTCCCCAGCCGTTTCCGGCTTTCGGGACACCCGCTTGCTTCCATGCAGTTTACGCTTACTCTTTGACGGCGCCGAGCACGATTCCGCTGACGAAATACCGCTGCAGAAACGGATAGATCAGCATGATCGGAATCATCGAGACCATCACCTTGGCCGCATTGAGCAGTTGGCTCGACATATTCGACAGACGCTTGACCTCTTCCGGGTCGGTGGTGTTCATGATCGAATTCACGCTGATAATCAATTGCTGGATATACGTTTGCAGCGGCCAATTCTCCTTGTGGTTCATCAGGATCATCCCGTCAAAAAACGCATTCCAGTGACCGACGACCGAGAACAGGGTGACTGTTGCGAGTGAGGGCAGGGAGATGGGGATATAAATCGTCACCAGCGTTCTCCACGCCCCCGCCCCATCCATCCCGGCAGCCTCCTCCAACTCCTTCGGAACGCCTTTGAAGAAGTTCATCAGCAGAATCACATTAAATACCGGAACGGCGGTAGGCAGCACAAGCGCCCAGATGGAATCGAGCAGCCCGTACGTATTGATCGTCATATACCACGGGATCAGCCCGCCGTTGAACAGCATACAGAAGATAACGAACCACATATAGATATTTCTGCCCGGAAAATGTTTGTTCGATTTCGATAAAGGATAGGCCATCAGCACGGTAACCAGCAGATTGATGGCTCCTCCGAGCAGCACTCTTTTCACAGATACGCCAAAGGAAGTGAAGAAGCTGCGGTCACTGATGACCGACTTATAGGCTTCCAGATTGAAATCAACCGGCCAGAAGAAGACCTGACCCGACATGGCCGCCACCTTGCCGCTGAACGAAATAGCCAAGGTATTCAGTACGGGGGCCAAGGAGAGAAAAGCAATCACGGTTAGAATACAATAAATCACAATATCAACAGTCCGGTTGGTTCCGCGGATCACAGCAAATCACCTCTGTCAGAAAATACGGTAGTTGGCAAACCGGGCAGCCAGACCATAGGAAGCGGCAATCAGCACAAAGCTTACGACCGATTTGAGCAGGCCTACCGCTGTTGCCAGTCCATACTGGATTTCAAGCAATCCTGAACGGTATACATAAGTATCAATGATATCCCCCGACTCATAGACAATCGGATTATACAGGTTGAGAATCTGCTCGAAGCCCGCATTCAGCACATTGCCGAGGCTTAAGGTCGCCAGCAGAATCACCGTGGTCATCAGACCCGGAATCGTAATATTGGTTAACCGCTGGAACCGGTTCGCTCCATCAATGGCGGCTGCTTCGTACAGATTGGTGTTAATGGAAGTCAGGGCAGCGATGTAGATGATCGTATTGAAGCCGAATTCCTTCCACACATCGCTCGACACGATCACGAAGCGGAACCAGTGATTGCTCTGAAGGAACATAATCGGATCACCGCCGAACCACTGGATCATCTGATTGATAATGCCGTCCAGACTGAGCAGGTTAATCAGCACTCCTGATAGAATAACCCAGGACATGAAATGCGGCAGGTAGACAATCGTTTGGATGGTGCGCTTGAATTTAATATTCGCTACTTCATGGAACAGCAGGGCAAAGACAAAGGGAACGGTCAATCCGGCAATGATCTTCATCAGTGCAATGCTCAGGGTGTTTCCGAGAATCAGCCTGCTGTCCGGCAGGCTGAACATATACTCGAAATTCTCCCAGCCCACCCAATCCGAGTGGAAGATGCCCAGCGTAGGCTGAAAGTCCTGGAAGGCAATCACAATTCCGAACATCGGAACTACGCTGAATGCTATGAGCAGCAATATGCCGGGGAGCAGCATCAGGTGGTAATTCCAGATGGAAGCCCTGCTTCTCATGGTGACTCAACTGCCTCAGCAACCTCTTTGGTGATTTCATCCCCTCCGATGCTCTTCCAGGTCTTCACGAACTTGTCGAATTCTTCAAGGGGAGAAGTGCCGGTGATGATTTTCAAAAAGGTCTCGTTTTCGAGTTTTTCCAGATTGGCTCCCTTTTTAAGCATCGCTTCGGTCTTGCCGTAGAACACAGGCTCCACCTTCACAATTTCTTTCGCTCCGGTGATGGAGGCGGCAGTATAGAAGGCCAGTGAATCGGCATAAGCGGGAATATCCTTTTTCGGATTCTCATTATTCTTCAAGACCGCCTTGACTCTCGGCAGGATGCGGGCCGGCAGGCCGTCCAGATTCTTATCCTTAATCGCCTTCTCATAGATCGGAACATCGCGTGCCAGGGAATCCTGATAATCCAGCTGCACATTAATCGGATAATTGAGCCAGCCTACACCCAGATCCTTATACAGCTCCTGCGCTGTAGAATCAAGGAGGCGGATGCCTTCATACTCCACGCTGAGCATTTTCAAGGCAGCTTCGGGGTGTTCCGCCTTCTTGTTCACCACCATGAAGGTTCCCGACGGCGTGGATGGCACGATATTCCGTTTGCCTTCCCCGTCCAGCGGCACAGCCAGCGGCACCCAATCTGCTTCCGGGTTGGCCTTCACCGCATCAGACAATGCCCAGCCTCCGAACCAGGGGGCGAACAGGATACCGGCCCGGCCTCCTGATACCAGCCCGGCATTATCCTCGTACTTCCGGGTCAGGAACTCTTTGTCAATCAACCCGTCCGCATACATCTCTCTCAGCTCAGAGAGCGCCTGCTTGGTCTCTGGAGTCGTGGAGCCGTAGATGATGTTTCCTCCCTCATCCTTGAACCAGTTCTTCGGATAGGCATGATTGGCATTGAAGATCGGATCGAAGGTGAAGAAGCCGCCGTCTGCGACCACTGATTTATCGCCAAGCAGACCAACGGTATCCGCTTTTCCGTTACCGTCAGGGTCCTGCTCCTTGAACGCTTTGATCACAGTCTTCAGCTCATCCATAGTACTGGGCGTCTCAAGCTTCAGCTTGTTCAGCCAGTCCTGGCGTATCCACAGGAGCTGATAATTGCCGTCGATGTTGGTATTGGGCAGCGCCATCAGCTTGCCGTCGATTCTTCCGGTGTTCAGTACCCGGTCTCCCGTATAGGAGTTGTAATAATCCTTAATCAGCGGCGAGGCATATTGATCGTATAATTCGGTCAGATCGGCCAGCATACCCGCTTTGGCCATTCTCTTGAACTGCTGCTCATCCACCACCAGAATGTCAGGCAGGGAATTGCTTGAGATTGCCAGGGTAACCTTCTGGTTATACGCATCCTGGTCTTCCACCGAGAAATCGTATTTCACCTTTACGTTCAAGCGGTCCTCGACATATTTCAGATACTTGTTATTCTCCAGCGTATCTCCTGCCGGCAGGTTATTCCCCGATACGCCCTGTCTCCCCAGAGACACGGTAACGGGTTCTTCATATTTGCTGAAGGGTCCATCGTCCTCTTTGGCGGTGGCGGATGGTTCATTGCCTCCGGCATTCGTGGACTCACTGCCGGCGGGCGCAGCTACCTTCTCCTCCTTTGGACTGCTGCCGCAAGCCGCCAGCACTCCCAGCACCAATACCATGGACAGCAGCAAAGCCATAACACGAATTCTCTTCAATCTCATAGATGCCCCTCCCAAACTTTGTTATAAAACGCTTTCATGCTTACAGTTAAATTGTAAATTAGCCTGGAAGGGAGCGAAATCCCAAATTCTTTGGATACGCGTCAATTAATTTGGAAGTAAAAAGCACCCGCAGGTGCTCTTCAAGAAGTCGTACTATTATTCGTTCAGTATTTCACGATATTTCTGCGGACTGATGCCGTAATATTTTTTAAAGGTCTGGCAGAAGTAGGAGGAGCTCCAGTAGCCGGCATGTTCAGCGATATCGACGATTTTCATATTGGTGCTGTCCAGTAGATGCCTTGCCCGTTCCAGACGCTGCTGAGTGATGAATTTGATCAGGCTCTGCCCGGTTTCTTTCTTGAACAAATGGCTCAGGTAGCTGGGATTAAGCGATACGCGCCCGGCGATAACCTCCAGACTGATATCCTCCCTGAAATCCTTCTCCACAATCCGGATGACCTGCTGGACAATATGGCGTTTGCTCTCATCGGGAGGGCCGTTGTCCGGTTCTATTTCCGATAGCGCCTGCAGCAGCACTTGCTTCACCCCGAGAATCGAATCGCTTTTGAAGATACGCTCTACCGTTTGCTGGAAATCCGCCTTCTGCCTGCGGGCCGACTGTTCAAACGCATTCCGCACCAGGTCCGAACACAGATACTTGACATATATCGCAGAAGAACCGCCGTTCCGGCTCAAATGGCTGAACAGCAGCTCAATGCTTTTGGCAGCGCCTGCATATTCTCCATGGGTAATAAATTGGTTAATATCCGCCATCAGCGTCTCTGTGCTGACAAGCTCAGGGACACGGCCAGCAAGGTCATCTCCGGCAAACAGCACCACCGTATCCTCAAAAAAGAATTTGTAGTCCAGCGTCTGCTCCATCTGCTCATAACACGCCGAAACCTCCTGCCAATCGGAGATCACGCGGCTGTATACGATGCAGCAATGCCGGTAAAAGCGTTCCGCGATCCGCTCCGCCAGCGCTTCACTCATGTCCCTGATCCTTTTCTGTCCGCCGCTGCCTGAGCAAGGGAATATAAGCACACTTTGATATTCATTCAGGTTCAGCAGCTCATATTCACCGGCTGTGAGCTGCTCCGCCGCCTGCTCAAATGCCTCATAGCTGCGGTCAAAGAAACGCTCCTTGAAATCAATCAGCAGCAGAGCGGCCGGCTGCCCTCCGAACGGCAGAGCGGCATCATCCGCGATCACCTGAACCCCGTTCAGTACATCGGTCAGCCACTTCTCCCTTTCATACTCCAGGCCCTTTTGATACCCCTGCATCATCTCTGCAGTGCGGCGCTGCTGGGTGGCCTTATCTGCGCATTTCTGTATCACGCCTGACATCACCCCGGCGAACTCCTCGATATCAATCGGCTTCAGCAGATAACTGGAAGCATTGGTATAGAGCGCCCGGCGGGCATAGTCAAATTCCCCGTAAGCACTGTAGATAATAATTTCCAGGGAGGGCTGCGCCAGGCTTGCCTGCTCAGCCAGCTCCAGTCCGCCCATGAAGGGCATTTTGATATCTGTGAGCAGGATGTCCACCGGGTTCAGACGAAGATACTCCAGCGCCTTCTCCCCGTTCTCCGCTTCGGCAACCCGCAGCTCGTAGTTCATGTCAGCGATCAGCCCCCGGATGCCGTCCCGTTCAATTTTCTCATCATCCACGATCAATATGGTAAACATAGAGTTCCCTCCTGATGTCTGATAGAATCATAAGCAAACGTTATCATTTCATTGAAGCCTACACCATGAGGAGGTCCCGCCATGCGCCTGGCGTACCGCAAAGCCAATGCACTTTTGAATCAGCATATCTCAAATATCAGTGACGGACAAACCTCATTTCATATTCATTACTGGGGCTTCATGCCGAATCATTATAATAATTCCCTGCACCGCCATTCTTTTTTTGAAGTCTGTTATGTCCAGCAAGGCACCGGCTCTTACCAGGATGACGATGTGCTCTTCCCCCTGGAGCCGGGGACCCTGTTCTGCTCGCGTCCGGGCATCTGGCACCAGATCCTTAGTGAGCAGGGGCTGGTCCTGTTCTTCATTGCCTTTGAAATCGACGAAGCCTTAAGCTCTGCGGACGGCCGCAAGCCGTTTCAGGAACTCGCCGCCGGAGGGCAGGCCATAGCCCCGCAAGAAGCTGCCGCACTCTCTGCCCGAATCTGGCGGACCCTCTTCAGCCTGGCCGAGAGCGAAGCGGCGGTGTCCCGGCTGCCGATGAACCATCTGGCGCTTGCTCTGCTGCATTCCTTCCCGCAGGCGTTCTCCCCCGAACCCCATCTGCAGGCCGGGGCGATGAAGGAGGACAGCGGGGAGCACCGCCATTTGGAGCGGGCCAGGCGCTATATCCGCGACAATCTGTCCTCCCCGCTGCATATGGCCCAGGTAGCCCTGGAACTGGATATCTCTCCACGCCATCTGTCGAGGATCTTCCAGGCATGCCTGGGCCAGACTTTCGTCCATTATATTCAGGAACGAAGAATCCAACAAGCCAAGGATTGGCTGCTGCACACCGACTTGCCCATCAAAGACATCGCCGAGCGCTGCGGCTTCGAGTCTGTGCACTATTTCACCCGCGTATTCACCAAACAGCTTGGTGTCTCCCCCGCCCGGTTCCGCAGATCGCAATTTGCAGACGGAAGACAGAACCAGAGCTAATCATCAGCAAATGTCCGGATTGTACAAAAAATCAGACGCCGTATTCAAAGATAATCCCGCAAGGACTCCTTACAATGGTTGTAAACCCTTAGAAGGAGTGAGTTCCCCATGTTTGTTAAACGACCAGTCAACCTTGTACGCAGCCCCATTCCTGTTCCTCAGGATGACATACCCTCGGCTGCTCCTCCCGCAGTGCTCCGGGAAGGCTATTCAGCGATTACCGCTACCCTGCTTCAGCTCGCCAGCGGGAAGGGAAGCGGCAAGCTGTATGTTGCCTTGGACGGAACCCACGGTGCCCCGTTTCAAACTGTTCTGCAAAAAACAATGGAGGCGCTCGAGCAAGCGGGTCATTCCGTGTCCCTCATCGGTTCGGGCAGCTATCTCAAGTCAGGCGAAGAGCTGCGGGAATTTTTTGCCGCCAATATTACGGATAACCGCGCCTTCGGCTATTTCACTGACGGAAGTATAGAGGATTATTTCCGGGACGGGGCCAGGGAAGAAGCCGCCCGCAGGCTGGATGAGATGGAGTCGGGTACGGACTCGGCTGCATTCTGTCTGGTTTTTGGCCCGGGGGCCTACTGGCTTGGAGAGGGGCGGTTCGATCTGTCCTTATATCTGGATGTCTCGCGTGAATACCAGCAGGCCGGCCACCGGCAGGAGTTGCTGAGTTTCGGCCTTAACTGGAACCGGGATGCCGTGGAGAAATATAAAATCGCCCTGTTCGTGGAATGGCCCATTCTCGAAACCTACCGTAAACAAATCCTGGATCAAATGGACTACTACCTCGACCTGAATCAGCCGAAGCAGCCGGTCATGACTGCCGTGCCGTCCCTGCGCCGGATGATCTCAGATATTGCCGGGGCGCCGCTGCGGGTGAAGCCTTTTTATGCACCGGGGGTGTGGGGCGGGCAATTCCTCAAACAGCTGGCTGATCTGCCGGAGGATTGGGTGAACTGTGCCTGGAGCTTCGAGCCGATTGCCCCCGAGAATTCCATCCTTGTAGGGTATGAAGGCAAAGAGATGGAAATTCCGTTTCTGCTGGTCATGCAGCAGGAGCATCCGGCGATTCTGGGGGAACGTCTGACCGGCTTATTCGGAGATTATTTCCCGATCCGCTTCAACTATCTGGACACGATGGACGGAGACAATCTCTCCTGTCAGGTCCACCCTACCCAGGACTATATCCGCAGCCGGTTCAATGAATTCATGGCCCAGCAGGAATCGTATTACATCATGGAGCAGCAGGGGGATTCCGGGGTCTATCTCGGACTGACTGAAGACTGCACACCGGAGCAGTTCCGCCATGAGGTGCAGAAGGCCCAGGAGACAGGCATTCCGCTGCCGCTGACCGATTATGTCAACCGTTATGAGTCCCGGAAGGGCGAGCTGTACCTGATCCCGCCCGGAACCGTTCATTCCGCAGGCAAAGACAATCTGGTGCTGGAGATCTCCTCTACCACCTGGTGGTTCACCTTCAAAATCTATGATTTTCTGCGCAAGGATCTGGACGGCAAACCCCGGCCGATCAACATCGACTTCGCCTTCGACAATATTGACTTCACGCAGAAGACTGCCCGGGTTGAAGAGCAGCTCATGCCTTCGCCGGTGCTTGTGCAGCAGCAAGGGGAGAATGAAGAGTATGTGCTGGGACAGCGCAGCGATCTGCTGTTCTATGTCCACCGTGTTCACCTGAAGGATACCTGGAAAGACGATACACGCGGCGAAATGACCATGTATAACCTCGTTGAAGGAGAGGCGGTACGGATTGTGTCTGCTGCGGACGAGGCGGTGTTTGTGGAGCTGCATTATGCGGAATCGTATATTCTCCCGGCTGTACTAGGGGAATACACCATCGTCAATACCGGTTCCGGCCCCTGCAAGCTGATCAAGGCCGGTGTCTCCGCAGCATGGGATGTGAGTCTCCTTGAGCCGTGATATTGTACTCGCGCTGGATGTGGGCGGAACCTTTATTAAGACCTGTGTGCTGGAGGACGGCCTTCCGCTGCAAGGCAGTGACATGGAATTCCCCGCCCTGGCTGACCGGGACCGGGAGACGATCCTTGACCATTTCATGTCTATCTTTCAGGCCCAGTACGATCTGTATCAGCATAGGTACCGGGACGCTGTAACGGACTGCCGCTATCATATCGGGATGGCTTTTCCCGGCCCGTTCGATTACAGGCAGGGGATCTGTCTGATCCGGGGGCTTGGCAAATTCGAGGCGATCTACGGGCTGAATCTGGGCCAAGCCTTACGCGCACGCTGGCCCGCTGGCAGCTCCGGGGAGTCCGGCCCGCTGCCAGACATGGATATCCGCTTCGAGAATGACGCCCGCCTGTTTGCGCTGGGAGTCAGCGCGGAATTCCCGCGCGAGCGGTTCATGGCCTTGACGCTCGGAACCGGGCTCGGCTCCGCCTTCATCGACAGCTCGCGGATCATGGAATACGGTCCGGGCATCCCGCCGAACGGCTGGCTGTATGACCAGCCTTATCTTGACGGCAGGGCGGATGATTGGTTCTCCCGCAGAGGCATCCTGAAGCTGGCACGTGAAGCAGGGCTTGGGGAGGCGGGGATTCTGGGAGCAGAGTTGGATGTGAAGGAGCTTGCTCTTGAAGCCAGAGAGGGGAATGCTGCCGCGCACGGAGTATTCGCCGAATTCGGAGCCCGGCTCGGGGAGATGCTCCAGCCTTACGTGGACGGCTACCGGCCGGACTTCATCATGCTGGGCGGGCAAATCTCCAAAAGCCATGACCTGTTCGGTCCTGCCTTGCTGGACCGCTTGCAGAGGTCATGCTCCCCCGCCCTGACGGTCCGCAAGGCGGAGCATGTGCTCGCCTATACCTTCCGGGGCATTGCCCGGATGTTCAGCGGGGGATAGGCGAGGGCGTCGCCATGCGTTTCGCTGGGAGCGTCGCCATGCGCTTTCGCCGGGCGCTTCGCGGCGAGCTTCACCATGCGCTTTCGCTGAGCGTTTCTCGCCGAGCTTCTCCATGCGCTTTCGCTGAGCGTTTCGCGGCGAGCTTCTCCATGCGCTTTCGCCGGGCGCTTCGCGGCGAGCTTCACCGTGCGCTTTCGCCGGGCGTTTCGTCGTTGCACCCGTCCCACTCAGGATCACAAGTGGAAAAACGTATCTTAATTTGCCCATTTCCGGGGGATGTACGGAAGCAAGTGGATAAAGTACATCTGCTATTGTGCGTTTTCGCTGCTTGGGTTGAAATCGGAGAATTTAAGTGCTGTTTATACAACTGCTTCCGCCGCAGGGTCCCATCGTCCATCAGCAAGTGTACAAAATCCAACTATTTCCGGTATCGTTACAGTGTGAAATAGTTGGATCATTTGCGGCAAACGCTAATGATTGATGAAGCTGTCGGAGTGAAGGGTGTTTTATGCCAGTCCGCATATTGATGCTCGATGCGGAAGCCCTGACGGGTTAATACAGAATGCAGCGTATCCTGATCCGTAAACCGGCAAGAAATCCGTGAGGTGGTCCGCTTATTCCCCCAATCCCGAAAAGTTACCCAATGCATGATCTGCCGGCTGGCATCATAGCATTGAGTGCCTGACACCTTGACGTTATTCCCGTCCTTATCTATGAACGATCCCCACCCGGTCTCCTCTTCATCAGCTAACTCCGTGCCCTTGGGATTACGGGTCTCGAAGGCAAAGATTCCGCCGGGCTGCAGATGCCTGTAAACGGTCGCCAGTAACCCGATCTGGTCTTGATCACTTAAAAATGCCTGAAAGGCATTCCCGGTCAAATAGATCATCGCAAACCGCTTGTCCGATTCAAAGGTCCGGGCATCACTTTCTATGAAAGTAACCGGCAACCCTTCCGCCTTCAGCCGCGCATGGGCCAGCATCGCTGAAGAGATATCTACCCCCGTCATCTTAATGCCGGCTTTCG
Source organism: Paenibacillus sp. FSL H8-0332 (assembly GCF_037963835.1). Classification (NCBI taxonomy): domain Bacteria; kingdom Bacillati; phylum Bacillota; class Bacilli; order Caryophanales; family Paenibacillaceae; genus Paenibacillus; species Paenibacillus sp. FSL H8-0332. The sequence goes on along the minus strand of NZ_CP150145.1, from coordinate 2,128,187 downwards.
CCAGCGGGATTGTTGTTAAGCCTGTACCGCAAGCCAGCTCCAGCACTTCCCCGGGATTCGATCTGGCAAGCTCAAGGTAGAACTCATATTTGTCCTCTTCACCGCCGAACTCAAGATCGTAATTTACCGGATCCTGATATTCTTCAAGATTGTTATGTTCAATCATTGTCATTCCTCCAATTCTCCTCCGTCACTTTTCCCTGTCTGTATATTTTTCAAGTTCAATCTATATTTTATAATTTTTCGGATCATCTGCCTGGTAATTAATAAATATAATCAATTCTTATCTACCCTACGGAGAGCCTTCCCTGAACTTGGCCGGAGTGACTCCATGGTAATTACGAAAGGTCTGGATAAAATAGGTCGAGCTTCTGTAGCCCAGCTTCTTATAGATATCGACGATCTTCATATTCGTTGTATTCAGCAGCTCAACGGCTTTGTCCATTCTCACCTGCGTGATGTAACGGATGAGACTCTGGCCCGTCTCCTTCTTGAACAAATAGCTTAGATAACTTGGGGTCAAATAGACCCTCTCCGCGATGCCTTCCAAAGAGAGGTCCTGATCGTATTCCTTGTCGATTACATCTGTAATGGTCCGGATCAGCTTAAGATTGGCGGCCTTCTTGGGGCTCGCTCCGCTGACGGATTCCATGAGGGATAGGATCGCAAACATATGATCCTTCAGATCCTGAAGAGAAACGGTCTTATGAATTTGCTCCAGGTAATGATTCATCTCCGCAGTCTCACGGTTTTTCTCGCGCGTCACCACCTTTTTCATAATTTCCGAACAGATGAACTTGGTGTACAGGGACGAGAATTGCCCCTTGGTTCTCAGGTAGGTAAACAGCAGCTCTATACTGTATTTCGCACCGGTAAAATCGTTATACTCCAGACACTGGTAGACCTTATCCAGAATCGGATTCAATTCGATCTCGTCAAAGCCCGCTTGCTCAAAGGGTTCATCGGCAAATAGAAGGGTATACTCATCCATGAAAAATTTGAATTCCAGCATCTGCTCCATCTCGGTATAGGCATCATATAGCTGTTCCGGCTGATTCACCGCTCTCCCGATCACCAGACCCACATTCAGCTCCAGACTCCCGGCGGCGGCGCGGATGATCTGATCTCCAAGCATACGCAGCGTCTCTTTGGGGATGGGGCGGGGGTGCTTGACGAACAGCATGCTTTGATGCTCGCTCAAGTTCACATAATCGAAGGCGTAGCTGAGGTTATCGTGTAACAGCCTAATGAATTCATCATTGTGAATATCAAAAAACTTCCGGCGGCAATCCACCAGAATCATATGCAGCCAATGCTTGTGTTGGACATATTCCAGCAGTTCCGGGGACATCCATGCCTCCGTATTTATTTTCACGCCGTTTAGGGAGTCCAGCAGCATTTTTTCCTTCTCGTACAGAAGTCCCCGGTTATAGCCCTCCACCAGTTGTTCGTTCCGCATTTTCTCGGCCGCTTTGTCTTCACAGGCCTGGATCGCCTCGCTCACCACACTGAGAAACTCCGGGATATGAACCGGCTTCAGCAAATAATTCGATATATTGGTCCGCAAGGCTCTTCTTGCATATTCAAACTCATGGTAAGCGCTGAAAATGATCATTTCGATATCCAGGCCCAGGCTGCTGACCTTCTCCGACAATTCCAGCCCGTCCATAAAGGGCATCTTGATATCCGTAATCAGAATATCAATTTTGTGCTTCTGTAGGATCTCCAGCGCAATCTCGCCATTCGCCGCAAGGAGTGTCTCCAGCTCCAGATGGTGCTCCTGTATCAATTGCTGAATGCCCTCTCTCTCAATGCGTTCGTCATCCACAATCAGAATACGGTACACAGCGCACGCCTCCCTTTTTACTCAAGGCTCATTTCTAAATAGAGTGAACTTGTATTTCTACTATTCCGGGATTGCCGTGACTCCAGAGAATGTTTGGCCCTCCGGCCGCTGTTGTCCCCAGATTTCTTGATTAATACCGCTGTTCGCGGTGGAAATCCGGTGACAAAGGCGGACGCTGTCGCTCCTACAGTTCCAAAATTCTCCTCCGTCACTTTTCCCTGTCTGTATTTTTTCCAAGTTCAATCTATACAGCTTGAAGCCTATAAATTACACAAAAAAAGGGCTTCTCTATAAAAGCTTCAGCCCTTCTTATACCCACCGGAATTTATGTGGTTCTGAATGCAACCGTGCCTGCATTGGCACTGTGGCACAACTGAATAGCTTGTTCTGCCGTATCCGCTTCGCTTCCCCATTGCAGCATATACCGGAATTCATAGAATCCCCCGAGGGTCGCCTTGAAGTTCGTCTCCCAGTAATTGGTCAGCACCCAGGCATATAACGAGGTATGGCGGTTCTCCTCCTGCTGGCCCTGCACCAGTCTTGGGCCGTATTCCAAAGGTCCTGTCTGCATCAGCGGCGTATCCGGGGTGGCAATGGACAGCCCGCCTTGAGGGGATATCACCGCAAGCCCTTCCTGAATACAATAGAAATCCGTACAGGTGCCCGGGATCTGATCTACTCCCGGCCTCAGGACAGCCCCGGCCTTCTCGAACCACAGCTCACTGCTGCCGCCTATATTAAAGGGGAGGGCGACGTACACATTCTCCGGGTCCCACACACTATCCTTGTGGATACGGACGGAGACATCGACTCTCTTCCGGTCCTTGAACACCTTCAGGAATAACGAATAGTGGCTCATTCCTTGAACCTGATATTTCAATTCAATGATGCCGTACACCGGCCCGTTCGTTATTTCCTTCACGCCTGAGAGGATACCCTCCGAACGCTGAACATTCATGCCTTTGCGGTTCCTGCCCATGATTCTCCGCACGGTCATCTGGTCGTCACCGCCGCCGGGGGTCACTTCATACACCGGTGTGAAGGCTCCATGCGTCTGGCGGGGATCAATGAATTCCTGGCCGGTTTGCTTATCGATCCAGGAGACGATGCCTTCTCCGGCTCTCCACGCAATACGTACATAAGGCGATTCAATATGATTCTCCGTGATGAATAGCCGGGGGCTCTCCTCCTGCACAGGAGGGAAGATATCCCGGATATCATGAATCCGGTCGGCTCCCCGCAAACGGGTGCTGCTTGTCGTCACCGGGACGGTCTTCGAGGCTTCCCGGATACGGAACCGCTTCTCTTCCTTCGCGCCCAGCTTGACCAAGACGGCAATCTGGTATCCTCTGCTTACCTTCTCCTGCTGATGGTGGACCACTTCTCCGCTCTGCTCATCGACCACCTCGAGCCCCTGCCGGAAATAATCCGCTTCCCACTGCTCCTCCAGATAGAAATGAGCCAGATCCTCTACGGGGTAATCGAAGGAATTGATTACTTTATAGGTGAATGCCCGGTCTGCCCGCAGCAGCACATCGCCCCGCGCCTTCAGCACCGCATCCAGCGAGGCATGAACCCGTCTGCTGGCATTGGCGGCATACGCCTCTTTGCGGACGGCCAGCTCCTGCACCATGATGTGCCAGGGCTCAGAGATGGAGGAGTGATAGCCCCAGGTATGCTCGGCATACATCATTAACTGCTGCTCTGCCTGGGCCATATCGCTTGACGCCGCCAGCTTGCGCTCCGGGTCCAGCCGCTTGACTACGTCCAGGGTCCGCTGGGCATTCCTGAAGATCTGGGTGTGCATCGCCGTTGAAGCTACGCCATCGGACCACCAGTCCGGCCAGTCCCCGCTATAGACAGGGATCTCGGCCTCCTGCTGCCGCAACAGCTCGAAGTACCGGTTAAGCGTTGTCATTTCAATCTCAACACGGTCCCCGTGCTTCTGATTCCATTCCTTGATGAAGGTCATGATTCCTGGATTCGGCGCCGAGTTATCCCGCAGCAGCCCCATGACATTCACCAATACGAAATCGTAGGGATACTGCTCCTTCTCCAGCTGATCCAGATAGCGGGCAATCCGGGTCTCAGCCAGCTTCCAGTGATCTTTAGAGATTCCCCATACAGGGTCTTCGTCTTTGATGGTATAGGATAATGCCCCATCCGGATTGATCCCCAGATCATTCCCCATCATGTAATGCTCGCCGCTCCATACCAGCAGGCGGTTGCCTTTGGGTGTCTCCCAATAGAAGGGGAATTGCTTGCGTCCGATGGCAAACATCCCGTGATGCGTGTGGATACTGGACAGCAAATTCTCGACTCCTGCGTCTGCCAAAGCCTGTGCATAACCCCAGCTGTATCCATTAACATCCGCAGTCATGGCCGACTTCACCTGAAGCCCCAGCGGCCTAGCGAATTGCCCTGCCCGTGCAAGCATACTGCTTAGCAGCTCGAAATTAATCAGTTCCGTCATATTCAAGTAAGTGCCCGATAACTCAATATCCCCGCGTCTGAGCGCGGCTGCAAATTGTTCCTTCTCTGCTTCCGTGGCTTCCTCCAGAAACTTCTCCACGGCCCAGAAGGTTTCGCAGGTCCATTTGAAGCCCGCCCATTCCTTACGCTCTTCCGTCTGAGCCGCCTCGCAGATCGCAATGGCCTGCCTGATAAAGTCCACGTGATATTGCTCAATCTTCTCTTGCCGCTCGGTGTAGCCAATATCCGTATGAGAATGATGAATCACATAAATCGTCCATTTCTTCTTGTTGTTCATGTTTGATTCTCCAATCAATTTGGCATTTTATTTTTACAGTTTTATTATATCCAGCAGGCCAAATGGAAGGATATCCTACTTTTTTTTGAATCATATCAGATTTTTGAGGCTTGAGTGATATCAGGCAGTCCCCACACTTCAAGCTCATAGATCCGCGCCTGAAAATCATTCTGGGCCGGATAAGTAATATATAATCTGATGTATCTGAACGAACAGCCGTCAGCCTCATGCGCGGTTAAAACAGACTCATTATTCCGTACAGCCGCTATCTGCTCCCATTTCTCTTTGTCGTTGCTGCCCTGCAGCTCATAATCCATCGTGATATAGCCGGGGGCAGGCGAATGCCTGATCACAATTCTCAGAAGATCTCTGCGCTTCAGCAGATCCAGCAGCAGCCAATGGACGGGCTGGGCGGTGTCCGAATGCCAGGAATCCGTGACCCAATTCTCCCCCCTGCCATTCACCGCCTGGCTGGCATGACAGACGGTCTCCGGGTCAAGGCTATACTCACTATCCGCCGATACCTCAGCGCAAGCCGCATAATTCGTCCAAGCCTGTGCGGCATTGTGAGATTCCTGCTCCTTATGATGATGGGCGAGCAGCTTACCGAGCAGAGAGAACAGCTCCGTATCCAGATGTCTAATCTCCTCTGTAAGCTGAAGAATTCTATCCGGCGGCATCAGCTTCCGTCTCAGCGTATCCGCATGGAGACTGGAGATCAGATGGTATCTGAATTTGATATATTGATCCCGGAACCCGCCGATTATCTGCCCCCATTCTTCATGAGCGGATAACCAGGGCAGCGCCTTCTCGAAGATATCAAACATAATGATCGCCGAGCCATGATAACTCCTGCGCATGGTTTCAAATTCAACCGCAATGGCATTTGCGTCATTAAGCCCCTCCATATGAGAGACATTGTGATTGAACCGTTCCACGGCTTCTATTAAATGGCTGGAACGGTCCTTATAGCACTTCAGGAAATCCTCAACCAGCTCCAGATAGCTGTGAACCTCCGGTTCGCCTATTTTCGCTACGCTGAACAGCTTGTTATAACAATAATTCCTGATTTCCTTAAAAGAAGCATTGGATTTATTCCAGATATCCGCTATCATCTCCTCGGTCAGCTGCAGCTTGAAGAAAGGCTCCCCCTTCATCACATTCAGGGTTACCTCCTTGTTCAGCTGATTCTCCCGGATCACGATCAGCTCTCTGGCTGCATCATATTCCGTGATTAACACGGCATGATCATCAATGACCGTCCCGTATTGGCTCAAAAAAAACAGATAGTTGTAGTTGGCAATCATCACGACCGGGCACTGCTGATCAATGTTCATGCGAATGGCAGACAGCAGCTCCGCAGTATCCAGGACCTCAGTCACCTTAAGGGTCAAGCCGAGCTTGTTAAGAATGCTGCGTCTGGAAGCCACCCAGTCCCCGTCCGCTGCCTCTCCCCAATTCATCATGACGGCATACAGGAAGGTATAGTAGAAATAATTCTCATACTGATGAAAGCCCGCAGCACCCGCCATAGGCAAATCCACACAATTGGAGTGCATGGTCCGGTAGCCCTCGCTGAAATAGTCCATCTCCAGGGCTACTAGCATACAAGATCCTGTGAATCAATATATTCTCTCCACTTCTGAAGACTGTACAGTTTATCTATATCGAGAAATTCCGGGCTTACCTCTATTGAGAAATGCTCTTCCAGGACCACCGCAAAATGAATAAACAACAAAGAATCCATGCCATAGCTTCGCAAATCCGCGTCCATATCTGCATCCTTCACCCGGGAAGGACCGCCGGGCAATTGAGCGAGCAGCTTACGCAGCTCCTGTTCTCTGTCATCCAACATTCACTACCTCCCCGTCCGGTCTATCTTCCAGGGTAGGCTGCCCGGCATGCTTGTTCCTGGCCATCTCATAGATGGCGTTCATAGTTGCCACTCGTTCATAGGATTCGGATAAGGTGATATTCTCTTTGGTGCCTTCAAGAACCTCAGCCAAGAACCGGAGCTGGTTCACATAGTAATTCTGCGGGGAGTACACAAGCTTGTCAGTTGTTCCCTCTTCCGTATGTTCAACCTGAATGATGATCTTGTAATCCCCATAGCAAGGCTTGAAAAAGCCGCTGATCCTTACCCTGGCCCGCTCAAACTCCAGCCAGTGGGTGGCATTGTTCGGCATTTCAAACGAACCCAGGAACTCTGCCTCGACGCCCCCCTCATATTGCAGCGCCGCATGAAAGGTCCAGTCGCATTGATTGATGCCTGAGAAGGTCGAGAATCCGTCCAGTGTCTGCGGCATTAGGCCGATGACCTTTTGAATAAACTGCAGCCAGTACGAGCATTCGTCGATGAAGCAGCCGCCGCCGTACTCCGGCTTGAACCGGTAATTATCCGCGCTGTAGTTGCTTTGCAGAATTTCAAAGGAAATCCGGGTTTTGATCTTCTTGAGCTTGCCGTAGGTTTCAGCTGCTATCATGTCCGTTATATCCTGCTGCCACGAATGATGCTGGACCATTAGCGCTTCAAGGACATGCACACCCTGCTCCTTGGCCCGTTCATTGATGAGCAGCACCTCATCGGCATGTAGGGCCATCGGTTTCTCAATCAAGACATGCTTGCCAGCCTCAATCGCCTTCAGCGTCCATTCCTTATGCAGGAAATTGGATAACGGAATATAGACCACATCAATGTCCGCCGACGCCAGCAGCCTGTCGTAGCTTTCAAAAACATGCGGAATCTCATGCTTCAGCGCATAAGCCTTCGATCTGTCCAAATCACGCGACGCCACACCATACGTTACAAATTGATCAAGCTCCCTGACGGGGTTAATGATCGAGAACGGAGCGATTGTGGAGCAGCCCAAAATCCCTATACGGTATGGCTTCTGAGTATTGTGATTATTCATATCCTTACCTCCTGTGATCCCGGATATCTAGCCGCCTGAGCTGTTGTAATTACGAATCGCTTTGGACCAGATCCATCTCGTGATTCCCAGCAGTAGAATGGGAGACAGAATGGCCCAGAGGAAAAGGCCCGGATGTAACCGGTCCAGCACGAATAAGGGTGAGAAGTTAGTAATCAATAGAACAGGGACAACAAATACCCCTATACGCTGAATCCATTTGGAGTAGATCATCATTGGCATGTTATTCAGCTCGAACAGGCCGTTTGAGATGTCATTGACAGCAGCAATCTGAATGAACCAGAACGATAATAACTGCGGGATCAGGAACAGGGTGTAGGTGACGAACAGCCCCAGCACGAGGAAGAAGATGAACCCGCCTATTGAAGCGGCATCGGCCGGAAGCCCCAGTCTTCTCCAGCCCACCACAATCATGGTCACGCCGCCCAGCACATTCGGAATCGCCAGGCCGAAGTCAACATTCCGTAACGTCATCATAAATTGCAGGGAAATCGGCTTGGTTAACAAAAGATCGAGTGACCCCGTTCTTACATGCTCCGGGATCTGCACGAAGTTGATGGCAAACAGTCCCCAATATAACCCCGTCATCAAGGTGTAGGTGCCAATAAACAGCAATATCGCATCAATGGGCACGCCATCCAGCGTTAAGCCGGCCTCATAGACAATAATCACATACAGGAATTTGGCGAACAGATAGGAGGTCTCCACCAGCAGGCCCATCAGGAAATTCACCCGATACTCCATTTGGGACATCAGGGAATTTTTGATGAACAAGCTGTATATGAAACCGTACTTCCGGAGTGATCTGAGCATCGGGTTCCCTTAACCCCCTACGGCAATATATTTCTTGATCGCCACTGTCCAAATATAGCGCGTAAGCAACAGAAGGAGGCCAATCCATAGCAGTTGCAGTTCGATTACGTGCAGCGCCTGAAGCAGGGTCAGCTTGCCGTTGATTACATTCACCGGCATGTAGATCGTATACTTGAACGGCAGGTAGTCGAAGACGGCCAGCCATGTCGCCCCAAAAATATCGAGCGGGAAGATCCCGCCGCTAAAAATCTGAATTAATAACGCTGTAACATGAAAAAAATAAGAGACATCGGTTAACCAGAAGGCAATCGCGCTGACCGAGAAGGAGATCATGAAATTAAGCACAACCGCCAGTATAAGCACGACACCAAAAACCAGGATACGCGATACGCTGATTGGCGCCTTGAAGTAATAAACCATGAACAGTACCACGCCCAGCAGCAGGATTAACGTAATGGCAAACGAGAGGACCTTCCCGCCAAGGTAGACACATATTTTATAAGGAAAATAACCGATCGGCCGCACCAGATATTTATTGAGCCCCCCGCTCTTGATATCATGGTTAATGTCATATTCCAGACCCGTAGCCACCAGCCGCGAGATCAGGGCAGCTACGATGGTATAGACGATCATCTGGCGGTAGGTATAGCCATATAAGTTCATATTGGAGGCATGGCTGTAGACCGCCTTCCACAGGAAGAGCTGAATGAAGATCGGGAAAAAGAGACTGGCAAAGCCCATAAAAAAGTTGAAGCGGTATTCCATGGAGTTCTGGATTCCCAGCGAGAAGCTGACGGCAAATTTATTGTTCATCCCTGCGGCTCCGGCTGTTCATATAAACGTGCAATGGCTTCCTCCAGGGGAATATCCTCCAGATTCAGATCAATGACGGGAAAGTGATCCATGGCCATTCTGGAATACTCCTTGAACTTCGTACGCTCCACTTCGAGAATGACCTCATGTCCGCTATATTCTTTGATAGAACCCATAACGGCCAGATCCTTCCGCTCGACGATGGCCGAGAAGGTCAGCTTCATCCGTTTTTTCTCATTCATGACCTCGTTGATCTTGCGGATCTCCCCGTCATACACCAGCTTGCCCTGATTGATCACGATGGTCCGCTTACACAGGTCTTCAATATCCTTCATATAGTGGCTCGTAAGCAGCAGGGTTGTGCGGAATTCATGATTATAAGCCTTGAGGAACTCGCGGATGTTCTTCTGTGACACCAGATCCAGGCCAATCGTCGGCTCATCCAGGAAAATAATCCGGGGCCGGTGCAGCAAAGCAGCGATCAGCTCCATCTTCATCCGCTCACCCAGGGACAGCCTTCGGACCTGTACATGCAGCAGGTGCTTCACATCCATCAGCGTCACTAACTCGTCAAGTGTATCCTTATACTTCTGATCGCTGATTTCATAAATACATTTGTTTAAGTAAAGGGAATCGCTTGCCGGCAAATCCAGCCATAGCTGGTTTTTCTGGCCCATAACAATGGAAAATTGCTTCTTGAAGTCATTTTTCCTGTCCCAGGGCGTGTAGCCCAGCACCTCCGCACTGCCGCCGCTCGGATACAGGATGCCGGAGAGCATTTTCAAAGTGGTGGTTTTGCCTGCTCCGTTCGGACCCAGAAACGCAACCATCTCCCCTTCATGAATATCAAACGAGACCTGGTTCACGGCATCCTTGGTTAATTTCTCCCTGTGGAACAGATTCTTGACGGAGTTTCGGATTCCCGTTTCTTTTTTGTAGTAGTCAAAGGACTTGCTCAATTGATCTACATGAATGACCATACCGGCATCCCTACTTTGCAATGGTTATCAATCTGATGAACGGGCTGTACCTCCGGATATGCTCCGGCTGCAGGCCAAATATATTCTGTGCCGTAAGCTCCGCAGTGCTATCCAGCTCAACAAGCTCCTCTGCGGCCAGTTGAAAGAGCTGATACTGATATCCCTTCAAAAACCGGAAGAGATCACTGATCGAATTACCGAACCGCAAAGCCAAAACCTCCGTCGCTTCCAGCATGAGCAGGGGCTTCTCATCATGCTGCTCCAAATACTGCTCCATTCCCTTTAATGCTTTTAATTCGCCGCCTTCAATGTCTATTTTAATCAGGTCAATATGGCTGATCTGCTGCTGCTCAATGTACGTATCCAGCGTTTGCACCCGGCAACGGTAGGTCTCATGCTGTAAGGCCGGGTCAATGATTAACGCAGCATCCTCAGATCCGCTTCGTACAGGCAGATAGATATCTGCTTCCCCGTTATAGTCAGACAGCGCAACCTGATTGAGAATTACATTCTGCAGGTTGTTTAATTGGATGTTTCTTGACAGTTCAGCGAAGGTGGGGCTTACCGGCTCGAAGCTATGAACCCTGCCGCTCTGCCCTACCGCTTGTGCGAATAGCGTGGAATACCACCCATAATTCGCCCCGATATCCAGTACTTCAAATCCTTCACGAATCAGTACGGACAATAACCGGCTCTCTTCGCGCTCCACAAATCCATCCCGCATGAGAAAACCAAGACTGTTCAAGTGCCCGGCATCCCACATAAACCGTCTCCCGTCCGTCAGCCTGATCCGGGTCTCCGCTTGATGAATTTCAATCTGCTCCACCTGCTCTTTAAGCGCCCGTCTAAGCAATTGGACCGCCTCGACCCTCTTCTCCCAGAACATCCGCTGGATCTGCTCGTACCTGGTTTCTTCCGGCATCATCGGCCTCCTGTTGCATAGGAATGTAAATAAGCCAGCTCATCCTCCGCAAGCTGCTTCAGCTGCTTCACGGTAGCCGTTACCCCTCTGTCCACGCTTATAGTCATCTTCATAAAGCTCACTTCAAGCTTCCTCCAGGCTGATCCGAGGTGAGCAACATCCATCGTACTGCAGGTGCCGAAATGCCTTAACCGCGATAGAGCAATCGTGCGGATGCAGCCGAACTGTTGTTTGAACACCGGATGTTCCATTACATTCTCCGGCCCCCTGTAAGCTCCAACATCCATGATCCGTTCCGAAATCCGGGCAAAGGTGACGGGGAGCAGCTCTGCATATGGCTGTGTAGTTAGATAAGGCCGGATAGAGTTCAAGTCAGGATTCAGGCTGAGGGGCGGGCTGATTTCCATAACCGGTTCGCTGAAGGTGCGCCAAGCCTGCTCCACCCAAGTCCGGTCTGCCAATAGGCTTGTTGCGAAATAAGGATCTGTAACTCTCAGGCTCTGATCGTCTGCCGCTTCAGCCAGCACATAATGCAGCATATGGCCCTTCCCGTAGAATTCCTTCATGTAAGGCACATAATAGGCATCCACCGGCAGCAGATACATCTCTCCGCGATCCACCGAGTCTAAACGGCAAGGCTTCTCTTCAACCCCATAAGCGTGCCGGATGAAGCTGAACAGCTCCTTCACCGGCACCGTACTGTCGAACCAGTCATAGCCTGCATAATAATTAATGGTGAAATTATACCTGTACAGCGGATTCAGATCGGCATGATGAACAGACAGCCATAATGTAACCGCATTCAACAAACAATCATAAGGACCAAAGGGAACCGTCCAATCCAGCAGTTTGCGGCTCACAGCGGAATTCTTCGTGATAGCCTCCATTCTTATTTTCCGTGAAGATACAGCAGAATGCATTTGGAGCATACCGGCATCAGGCCGCATTTCAGGGTTTCCCGGACCCTTTCGAAATTATCGCCGTCCCAAATATCTTTAAGATCCTGATCCGCCAGATTCCCCAGGGAGAACTCCGGAAACAACTTGCAGGCACTGACTTCACCGTCAGCCAGCACATCCAGTCTGGTGCGGATCGACAGGCATTGCGTTTTATTCTGGGCAGGCTTCTCTGAACCGAGTACAAAGTCCCGTACCTCATGTAGTTCAAGCGCTGGCTGATAACGTGTTCTTAAATTCCAGGTTCGCTGGTTAATCCTCTCCATCTGCGCAAGCAGCGAATCAATCCTTTCAGGCGAGATGCGATATTTGAACGAATGCCAGCTATTGCGGTGCCCTTCCTCCAGGTCATCCGCCAGCCACTTGAAATGCTCGTTGAAATAGCGGTCCATATTGCTCGATACCTCATCCGGCAAATACCACGGGAAAGTAATATACACCGAGTCAATTCCCTTATTCTCAAAAAACTCCACAAAATCATACAGCTTATCAATCATGACATCGCTGATCGTCAGATGGATGGAGATTTTCCCCTGGTAGATACCCTCCTTCTCCAGCTCCAGCAGCTTATCAATGCCCGCCATCACCTTCTTGAAGGTGCCTTTTCCCCGGATCGCATCATTCTCCGCTTCGAAGCCTTCCAGGCTGATCAGACAGACCAGACTTTTGGACATTTTGAGGATGGAATCCAGCTTCTCGATGATTTGAATACCGTTGGTACATAACACCGTCCATCTGGGGTCCTGCTCCAGCAGGTCGGCCAGCTCATTGAACCGGCTGTAATACAGAGGTTCTCCTCCCCAAAGGAACATATTGGCGTTCGTTTCTTTGGTTTGCCGGAACACTTTTTCAATCACAGCGAAATCAAGCTCTTCCCGTTGCTCGGCTCTGCCCAAATCCCGGTGGTACCCCTCAGCGTTCCATTCAAAGCAATGCTTGCAGCGCAGATTACAGCCATTGGTTAATTTAAGCCCGACCTCGACCGGAAGATTCGTGGAATACGCAGGATTGAGATGAACCTGCTTATGCGTGACCGACATATGTTTAATGGTTTTTTTCAGGCGCTCAAAGGAATCCCGGTCCAGAACTACGGATGTTTGCGGCTGTCTCATCAAAACACCTCCCGTAATGTAATACTTGAGTTTTATAGCTTTTGAGGTTCTCACTGCATGTCTCCAGCACCTCAAGCGGACACCCCATACTCATCCAGTGCTCATCCCTTATGCCAAAACCCAGCCGCTCCCATAGCTCCGCGTTGCAGGCTTCATGCTCACCCAGCGGCTCCAGGAAAATAACCGGCGTGAAGGATTCCAGCGAATCCAGCAGGGTTCCTCCCCCCGGCTTGCTGATAATAGCCTTCGAGTTACAGATCAGCTGATAGAAGCTATGCTTCACCCCGGTATCCTCGCTAAAACAATGATTGATAACTTCACCGAATGGCGGCAGGGTATATTCATTCTCGTCGTTCTTCATCCAGGGCGACCAGCCCGGCTTCACCATGTAGTAACGGTGGTCGGGTCCATAAGCCTGATCATCCGTCAACTCATGAATGACGATGTTCAAATCCAGGGAGTGATTCAGCTCTGCTGCCGTCTCCTTGTAGGTCCCCATTCCCCAGCCGCCGCCATGGATGACGAACCGGTTGTCACGTTCCTTATAGTCTTTAGGGGCAGCATGACCCATGGAAATACTGTAATTCACCCGCCCAGCCGCCCCGTCAAAAAACCAGACATCGTTCACCGTAAACAGATCATTCCGGATACTGTTGGAATACAGCTTCCACGATGGAGATATGACCGCGTCCATATGAATCAGCTCGACATGCACATCCTTGCGGTAACTCTTCGCGTACTCTTCCAGAACGGGCATCCAGAATCCCGAGAAAACCATAAACACCCTCCGGTTCTCTTCTGCCCACTTGCCTAAAAGCCGGGTTACCAGCTGCGGGTCCAGATTCGGTGTGATATCCCTAATCATTCTGTGACCCAGCTTGGCTACATCAAACCTGGTAGAGAAAACCTTCTTATTTTCGATTAATTTCAGTCTCGTTTCGGGCGGATACAGGCTCTCCAGCACTTCCAGATCGGCCTCATATGACCTGCTTAGCTCGTCACGTAACAGGACTGCGGGCGTATAGACTCCCAATGCGACAGATGAGCATAAAATGGTAATCATTTGTCAGCTCCCTCTTTTTACGATCAAGACTGGTCAGTTATAAACCTTAATGGTTAGAGACTTCAAGACGTCCTTCACCCGCTGGATTAGCGTGAATGCTTCACTCACATCAGAGGCATAGGGAGCAGCTACATAAAGCTTCCCCTTCCTCCATTCAGACTCCGCGTCAGCAAATGCGGTATTGCCGGAGCCGAACAGCGTGTTTGCACCCAGCGGTATAATTCCTTGCCTGTTCTCTTGCGTAAACAACAATTCGTTGGCTTGGAGAACCTCCAGTACGTGCAGCATGGTCACTTCCGCAGCGCAGCCTGCCGGGATAAAGGTCAAAAAGCTGGACAAGGAATACTGCTGTAAATCGTTATTGAGATGATGATTAATCAGCCCCATGGACTTTCTGGCATTAATCTCAACGATGGGCACCAGCTCACCGCTTGCCAGCAGCATGGAATCTATACATACCTCGCCGTGATAGCCTGTCTCGAACAAGTCCTTGCAGGCTTCTTCCATGATGCTGAAATAATTGTTTTTCCAGAGCATCTCAATGAACCCGGGATCGGCGGGATAAGAGCCTGAATAGGAGAAGGATTCGTTTACCATTTGTTGAACAGAGATGTACTGCACATCCCCCTGCTCTGTAATGAACAGCTGACAGGAGAAATCCTCCGTTTTATCAAGCAGGGGTTCGATAATGAACTGTGTTTGTTTGCCCTTACTCTCTTGCTCTAGCAGATAGGCGGCAATTCTCTTCAGCATTCTCTCGCTTGAAATTAACATATTGCCTTTGCCTGAGACACCCAGCGGGTCCTTCACCAGCACTTGTCCGGTCCGTAGCAGCAGAAGGCCATAGGTCAGCAGTTCCTCAGCACTTTCCGCTATCGAGGAACTATTGCGAATGCCCAATCTTTGTCTTAGTTCATGAGAATAGGTCTTTGAATTTACTGCTCGAACTGTATCTAAGGAGGGAAAATGATTACCAAAACTGAACCTGCGTACTACCTCATTGGCATCAGAAAGAATAGAATAGGGAGAGACTATAGCATCTTGCGGGAGCAGCTGCTGGTAGTAGCCTGCATCAGCCATTAGAAGATCAAACACATGCAGCCTGTAGTCATCCGCATGAACGGGATTTCTGCAATGAATAGGGGTGAAGGTATAGCCGAGCCGCGATAAATAGCTTCTAAGATGCTCGTCCATGGGCTGCCGGGTGAACAGAATATCCTGCTCCTTGCATAACGGAAACAACAATTCATCCATGCCCATCGTCACAGCTTGGCTGCTGTTCATTGAAGGAAGCATAGATCCATGCGGACTCCGCCACCACGCCTCGGAATCAAAGGTACCTAGAACCACGGTTGACTTCATCCATGAAGCCTCCTTAAGAAGCGGTTTGCGTGGCTGTGATGAACCCCATGAAATCCCCGATCGACTGGAAATCCTCATAGGCAAAGTGATCAAAATCAAATTCAATTTCAAATTCGTCTTCGATCCGGAGAATGAAATTAATCATCTGCAGGGAATCCAGACCTACCTCATTCACAATATCGGTGGCTTCAGTGGCAGTGAGCAACAGCTCTGGATTGTTCTTAATTTCACTCAAGATCCGCACAATGGTATCCTGCATATCACCGTTCTCCTCGCATCATGAATTTTAAATAAGCAGCATTGCTTACTAGTTATGATACAACCTCAGAGTTCCGGCTTCTAACTCACATTTTTATGATTTGTATAGGATTTTTATTGGAATTGATCAGAGCTGAGAGGTTCAGTTTGAGTAGATCAGCTTGGACACTTGGGTGGGAGCATGGGTGGACGCTCCGCGAACGGACCGATGTTCCAATCGCTGTGGTCT